>NZ_PION01000013.1:0-171162 GCF_002810615.1 Klebsiella sp. G-Nf4
TGATCAACATCGTGACCATCTTCCTCGGGCTGTCGGTGGGGGCCAAGCTGGTGGCGGACAAGTTCCTGCAGCCGCAGACGCTGGGCATTCTGCTGCTGGGGGTGATCGCCTTCTGCGTGGGGACCGCCGCCGGGGTGCTGATGGCGAAGCTGCTGAACAGGTTCAGTAAGAACCCGATCAACCCGCTGATCGGCTCGGCGGGGGTGTCGGCAGTGCCGATGGCGGCGCGGGTGTCGAACAAGGTGGGTCTGGAGGCAGACGGGCAGAACTTCCTGCTGATGCACGCCATGGGCCCGAACGTGGCCGGGGTGATCGGCTCGGCGATCGCCGCCGGGGTGATGCTCAAGTACGTGCTGGCGATGTAGGCCGGCATCCTTCCCGGAGGTGTGGCTGTCGCCCCGCCTCCGGGCTGATTTGATACCCACACCTGGCATGACGGGGCCGGGCACATGTCTGAAATTTTCTGTTCTGTGCTCCACCTGTCGGCGCCGGGGGCGCAAAACGGGGAGAATAACAATTTAATGTCTATCTACCCAATGTACACCCGAAAAATCACCCACTGGTTTGCCAGGCGATCGTTTCAGAATCGCATCTTCCTGCTGATCTTATTCACCTCGACGATCGTCATGCTGGCGATGTCATGGTATCTGACAGACATTACCGAGGAGCGTCTGCATTATCAGGTCGGGCAACGGGCGCTGATTCAGGCGATGCAGATTTCGGCGATGCCGGAGCTGGTGGAGGCGGTACAGAAACGCGATCTCGCCAGAATCAAAGCCCTTATCGACCCCATGCGTTCGTTCTCCGACGCCACCTACATCACCGTCGGTGATGCCAGCGGCCAGCGCCTCTATCACGTCAATCCTGATGAAATCGGCAAATCGATGGAAGGCGGCGATAGCGATGAGGCGTTGATAAACGCCAAAAGCTACGTGTCAGTGCGCAAAGGCTCGCTGGGATCCTCGTTGCGCGGTAAATCGCCGATTCAGGACGAGACCGGCAAGGTGATCGGCATTGTGTCGGTAGGCTATACCATCGAGCAACTGGAGAACTGGCTCAGCCTGCAGATAAGCTCGCTGCTGATCCCGATGGCCATCATGTTACTGCTCCTGCTCTATTGCGCCCGCCGCTTCTCACTGCATATCAAAAAGCAGATGCTCAATATGGAACCCCAACAGCTGTCACAGCTGTTGATCCAGCAAAGCGTGTTGTTTGAATCGGTATTCGAAGGGCTTATCGCCATCGACTCCGGTTATAAAATCACTGCAATTAATCAGACTGCCCGCCGCCTGCTCAATTTGAGCCAACCGGAAACCACGCTTATCGGCAAAGGGATCAACAGCGTTATCTCGCAGGAGGTCTTTTTCTACGATGCGCCACAGGCCAATAAAAAAGACGAAATCGTCACCTTCAATCAGATCAAAGTGATCGCCAGCCGGATGGCGGTGATCTTAAACAATGAGCCACAGGGTTGGGTGATCAGCTTTCGCAGCAAAGACGATATCAACACCCTTAGCCTGCAGCTCAGCCAGGTGCAACAGTACGCCGATAACCTGCGCGCCGTGCAGCATGAGCATCGCAATCTGATCTCCACTATCGCTGGCCTGCTGTTTCTTAAACGCTACGATCATGCGCTGGACCTGATCCAACAGCAGTCGGAAAGTCACCAGAAGGTGATCGATTTTATCGCGCGGAATTTCCAGGATAACCATCTGGCCGGACTGTTGATCGGCAAGTATTACCGGGCCAAAGAGCTCGGTCTGGAGCTGGTTTTCGATCCGGCCTGCTTCGTTGACAGATTACCCACCGCCCTTTCTCACAATGAATGGATCTCGATCGTGGGGAATCTGCTTGATAACGCCTACAATGCCAGCCTGCGTCAGCCGCAGGGGTCAAGGCAGATAGAATGCCTGATCAACAGCGACGGTCACGAAGTGATCATTGAGATCGCCGACCAGGGATGCGGCATTGACGAGGCGCTGCGCGACAGGATCTTCGAGCGCGGCGTTACCAGCAGTACCAGCAAAGACCATGGTATCGGACTCTGGCTGGTACGCAGCTATGTGGAACAGGCAGGCGGCAGCATTGTCGTCGAAAATAATATTCCTTTTGGCTCCATCTTTACGCTTTATATCCCCCTGACCCGAGATGAACATCATGGATAGCATCACTACTCTTATCGTTGAAGACGAACCTATGCTGGCGGAGATCCTGGTGGATAACATTAAACAGTTTCCCCAGTTCGACGTCATTGGCATTGCGGATAAGCTTGAGAGCGCCAGGAAACAGCTCAGGCTGTATCAACCGCAGCTGATCCTGCTGGATAATTTTTTACCCGACGGCAAAGGTATCGATCTGATCCGCCATGCTGTCAGTACGCATTACAAGGGACGGATTATCTTTATTACCGCAGATAATCACATGGATACCATCAGCGAAGCGCTGCGTCTTGGGGTGTTCGATTACCTGATTAAGCCGGTGCACTATCAGCGCCTGCAGCACACGCTGGAGCGCTTTGCCCGCTATCGTAGCTCGCTCCGCTCCAGCGAACAGGCCAGCCAGATCCATGTCGACGCGCTGTTTAATATTCAGGCCCGGGAACAAACGGAACCCGCCAGCGTACCGCTGCGCGGGATCGATGAAAGCACCTTTCAGCGCGTGCTCCAGCTGTTTGCCGATCCGTCGGTGGTACATACCGCCGACTCGCTGGCCCGTATCCTCGGCAGCAGCAAAACCACCGCCCGCCGTTATCTGGAGCAAGGCGTAAAGAACGACTTTCTGGAAGCGGAAATCAGCTACGGCAAGGTTGGCCGACCTGAGCGCATCTATCACGGTAAGCAGACCCATCCTGAGCAGAGATAAAACGCTTACGCCAGGGTATAGCTGACCACCAGTTGCCCCTTCTTCATTTTAATCTGGCTGACGACGACGTCGCCCAGCTCCGCCAGACGGGCGACGTGGGTGCCACCGCAGGGATAAGCGGGCATTTCGCCAAATCCCACCTGGCGTAGGCCATCAGCGAACGTCACCTGACGCGGTAAGTCCTGCGCCTGCCAGGCCTTCACCGGCGTCAACAGCGCGCTGGCGTCCGGCAGCGCGGCATTGTTCCTGCTGGTGAAGGTTATCCGCCCTTCGCCGGGCCAGTGGTGCGCTTTCACCGGTTGCCAGCCAAGCTGTTCGCCCGCCAGGCCAAGCAGGTGGCCGGCAGAATGCAGACGGGCATGCAGCTGTCTCGCGGAGGCATCAATTTTCATCTCCACGTCACCGAGGGGAAGCGGTTGCGACAGGATATGCAGCACGCTGTCGCCGCGCACAATAACCGTCTCAACCACCTGCCCGGCGATCCAGCCGCGGTCTGCCGGTTGACCGCCTCCTTGCGGGTGAAACAACGTCCGATCCAGTTCGATGGCGTAACGGCCATCCGCTTCTGCAGTGCAGGCGATGATCTGGGCGCGCCCGTCGGTAGCATCGCTGGTGTAATAAACTCGTTCAGTCATGGTGATTCTCCTCTCTGTCCGACCAGTATATTGATAATATCGACAGCGATAATCCCACCACCCGCCAATGCACTTTTGCTCCAGGAGCACAAATGAATCTGAACCTCCTGCCGGACCTCGCCCTCTTCGTCCAGATAGTCGACCAGGGCAGCTTTTCCGCCGTCGCCCGCCAGAGCGGCCTGACGCCCTCCGCCGTGAGCCGCAGCGTGTCGCGACTGGAGCGGGAGATGGGCAGCAAGCTGCTGCATCGAACCACCCGCAAACTGCGACTGAGCAATGCCGGGGAAACGGTGTATCAGCATGCCCAGCAGATGCTGGAAGCGGCGCGGCAGGCGATAGATTCCGCCAGCAGTCGCCAAACGGTCGCTCAGGGAAAGCTGACGCTCAGCGTACCGAAAGCCGTCGGCCGCTTTGTGATCCACCCGCTGATGATGGCGTTTTTCCACCGCTACCCGCAGGTTGACGTCTGCCTGCGGCTGGAAGATCGCCCTCTGGATTTTATCGATGACGGTATTGATTTGGCGCTGCGCATCACCGATACCCCTTCCCCTGGTCTGCATGGCAAACCGCTGATGCCAATCAGGCACGTTATCTGCGCCACTGAGGCGTATTTACAACGGCACGGTATGCCGCACACGCCGCAGGATCTGCGCGCGCATAGCTGCATCAGCCTTGGCGAAACGCCCGCCGATGCGCGCTGGAAGTTCCGCCGGGAAGGGAAAAGCGAAACAGTGCAAACCTACGGGCGGTACGCCGCCAACCATACCGCCGTACGCCTCGACGCGGTTAAGCAGCATCTGGGCATTGGCAGTCTGCCGCTGTTCACCGCCCGTGAGGCGCTGGCAAAGGGCGATATCGTGCAGGTGCTGCCCGAGTGGGAATTCATCAGCAGCTACTCCGGCGACCTGTGGCTGCTGTGGGCGGGAGATAAACATATGCCCGCCAGGATGCGGGCGATGATTGATTATCTCAGCGAGACGGTGCCGGCGCTGAACGCAGGCAGCACAGAGCCAGCGAAATAATTGCAAACCACGGAATGATAACCCCCAGCACAAACCAGATCCCGGAGCGGCCGATATCATGCATCCGCCGGCAGCCAACAGCCAGCAGGGGGATCGCCATCAACAGCAGCCAGAGCGCGGCAAAGGGAATGACAACAAAGCTGAGGATACCGTAGTGAGGGTCAACAAGGGTGGCCAGACTCCAGGCGGCCACTGGCGCGGTGGCGATCAGTACATTGATGAGAAAAAACGTCCAGAACTGCTGCCGGCTGGCGCGGCCGCTAAAATTAAAGGTCTCTTTCCAGCCGCTCAAATACGCCTGTCCACAGGTCATTGCTTCTTTCCTTGAAAATCGAGTGATTTATCACGGCGCCAGGGCAATCACCTCCGCTGCCCAGCGCTGAAACCCTTCCACGTCGATATCGAGCGCCACCTGGGCGTTCGCCGGCTGACCCAGTCGTCCTTCGATATCCACCACCGTGGTGCCCGCGGTCCAGGTCCCCTGCGTCTCCACCGCCACAAAGCACGGCTGGAGAGTGAACAGTTCCGGGCGGACCAGCCACGCAATAGCGCAGAGATCGTGCATTCGCAAACCACTGCTCATGCTGCCGCTGCGATAGTGGCTAAACAGAGCATGAAGCATTTTACCGGTCTGGTTCAGCGTCGGTAGCGTCGCCAGGTAATCTGCCGCCAGCAGCGCCCGGTTGGTGACGTCCAGCCCGCACATCACAATCTCCAGCCCGCTGTGGAATACTTTCGCAGCGGCTTCCGGGTCGATAGCGATATTGAATTCCGCATTCGGCGTGAAATTGCCCCGCCCCGCGGAACCGCCCATGATCACCAGTCGGCGAATATTGAACACACATTCCGGATACTGGGTCAGCAGCAGCGCAATATTAGTCAGCGGACCAATCGCCACCAGGGTGATCGGCTCGGCAGCGTGCATCAGCGCATCGCGGATCGCCTGGAAGGCCGGCTTCGCCAGCGGTTGACGTTGATGCTCAACAAAGTCATACCCCTCCATGCCGGATTCGCCGTGCACCGAGGCGGCGTCGCGTAACGGACGTACCAGCGGCATCGACGCTCCCTGCGCCAGCGGCACATCGGCATTCCAGAAGTGCAGCAGCTGCAGCGCGTTACGAGTCGTCTTCTCCACCGAGACATTGCCCGCCACGGTGGTCATCAGTTGCAGGTCCAGCTCGGGCGCGAACAGCGCCGCGGCAATGGCGGCAGCATCGTCGATGCCCGGGTCAGTATCAAGAATGATCGGTAAGCGCATGGTTTCTCCCTAAAAAAAATGCCAGACGTTAAGTCTGGCATCTTCTCATACTGCTGGAGGAAAGAACTTACTCTACTTCACGGACATCCACACGCAGCTCTTTCGGCACTTCAAAGACGATATTCTCTTCCCGGCCTTCCAGTGGCACGGCTTCGCCGCCGCCCAGCTCCTGCAGGCGGGTAATGACGTTCTGCACCAGAATATCCGGCGCCGATGCGCCCGCTGTCACGCCGACGCAGGCCGCATCCTTGACCCACGCTTCCTGAATATCAGAGGCGTCGTCAATCAGGTAAGCCGCTTTGCCCATTCGCTGCGCCAGCTCGGCGAGGCGGTTAGAGTTTGAGGAGTTTTTCGACCCGACCACCAGCACCACGTCAGCCTGCTCCGCCAGCGCGCGCACGGCTTCCTGGCGATTGGTGGTGGCATAGCAAATGTCATCTTTGCGCGGACCGACGATTTTCGGAAAACGCGCGCGCAGGGCGTCAATAACGTCAGACGTATCGTCGACGGAGAGCGTGGTCTGGGTCATAAACGACAGCCGGGCGTCATTTTTGACTTCCAGCGTCAACACGTCTTCCGGCGACTCGACCAGGTACATGCCCCCTTCCGGGTTATTATACTGCCCCATAGTGCCTTCGACTTCCGGGTGGCCGGCGTGGCCAATCAGAATCGACTCTTCGCCGCGGCGGCTGGCGCGGGCGACTTCCATATGGACTTTCGTCACCAGCGGACAGGTGGCATCGAACACCGTCAGGTCGCGGCTCTTCGCTTCGTTGCGTACCGCCTGCGAAACGCCATGGGCGGAGAAAATCAGGATCGCGCCGTCCGGCACTTCGCTGATCTGTTCGATAAAAATGGCGCCGCGCTTGCGCAGGCTATCCACGACATAGCGGTTGTGCACCACTTCATGGCGAACATAAATCGGTGCGCCATACAGCGTCAGCGCGTTTTCTACAATGCTGATAGCGCGGTCAACGCCAGCGCAAAAACCGCGCGGGTTAGCCAACAGGATCTGCATGTTACTCCTCCAGCGCCGGATCGATCTCCAGCACTTCAATATCAAAATGAACGGTGCGCCCGGCCAGCGGATGGTTGAAGTCGACGGTGATGGAATCGCCGTTGACTTCGCGGATCACGCCAGGCATTTCGCTGCCATCCATTGCGGTAAAGAGCATAATCGCGCCGATTTCCGGCTCGCCAGCGTCGATAAACTCACGGCGAGAGAAATACTGAATCAGGTCCGGGCTCGTTACGCCGAAGGCGGCGTCAGGCTCCAGCGAAAAGGCTTTTTTATCCCCCTCTTTCAGACCGAGAAGCTGTTGCTCCAGCCCTTCAGACAGAGAGGTGTCGCCGAGGCGAAACAACGCCGGTTTGCCGTTGCTGCGCGTGGACTCGGCGGTGGAGCCGTCGTCCAGTTTCAGTGTGAAGTGCACCAGTACCGCGCTGTTGCTCTGTACGGATTTAGACATGCAAATTGCTCGCTTGTTTTAGGTCACCGGTTGCCCGGTGGCGCTATGCTAACCGGGCCGACGGGCGGCCACAAATTCTGTAGGCCGGGTAAGCTTAGCGCCACCCGGCATTGACATTTACGCCTGCTCTTTCGCGGCCGGTTTCGGCAAGAAACCTTCCAGCACAATCAGCGCTGCGCCGATGCAGATCGCACTATCGGCGAGGTTGAAGGTGGCGAAATGCCAGTCGCCGACGTAGAAGTCGATCATATCGACCACGAAGCCGTGCCACAGGCGATCGAACAAGTTACCCAGCGCACCACCGATAATCAGGGCATAGGCAATATTGTTCAGCTTTTGCGTCGCCTTCGAACGGTACATCAGTACCGTCAGTACCACACAAATGCCGAGCGCGATCCCGGAAAAGAACCAGCGCTGCCAGCCGCCGCTGTCGGCGAGGAAACTAAACGCCGCGCCATAGTTGCGGGCATAATGCAGATTAAGCGACGGGAACAGCGGAACCGTCTCCCCCAGAGCGAAGTTCTGGAGGATCAGGAATTTGCTACCCAGATCGATAATCAGCACGGCTACGACGACCCACAGCCAGCGTAGCCCCGTTGAACAGATCGATTTACTCATCAGGCGAATTTACGTTGCTCGCCGTCACCGGCGACGTTACTGACACAGCGACCGCAGATTTCTGCGTGTTCCGCTACCTTGCCGACGTCGCTGGTGTAATGCCAGCAGCGTGGACACTTCTCGCCCTCGGCTTTGCTCAGGACCACTTTCAGCCCTTTCAGCAGATCGCTCTGCCAGGCATCAGCCGGCGCCTGGGCATAATCGGCAACGTTGGCGCCGGAGGTCAACAGGACAAATCGTAATTCATCGCCCAGCGCGTTGAGCTTGGCCGCCAGGTCGGCATCGGCATACAGCGTGACCGCTGCTTCCAGAGAGCCGCCGACTTTCTTATCCGCACGCGCCTGCTCGATCACCTTGTTGACTTCGCCGCGCACCTTCAGCAGCTCATCCCAGAAACCGTCGTTCATCGCTTCGTCGTCGGCCAGGCCGAACAGACCTTCATACCACTCGCCGGTGAAGACATATTTCTCACGATCGCCCGGCAGGTAGCCCCAGATTTCGTCCGCGGTGAAGGACATGATCGGCGCCATCCAGCGCACCAGCGCTTCCACGATGTGGAACAACGCGGTCTGGCAGCTGCGACGCGCCACGCTGTCCGCTTTCGCGGTGTACTGGCGGTCTTTGATGATGTCGAGGTAGAACGAGCCCATCTCGATGGAGCAGAAGCGCATCAGGCGCTGTACCACTTCATGGAAGTCGTAGGATTCGTAGGCTTTCAGGATATCTTCCTGTGCCGCCTGCGCGCAGCCGACCGCCCAGCGGTCCAGCACCACCATCTCTTCCGGTTTAACCATGTCTTTCGCTGGATCGAAACCGTTCAGGTTCGCCAGCAGGAAGCGGGCGGTGTTACGGATACGACGATAGCTGTCCGCGGCGCGTTTGAGGATCTCATCGGAGACCGCCATTTCGCCGGTGTAGTCGGTGGAGGCCACCCACAGACGCAGGATATCGGCGCCCAGCTTGTTCATCACGTCCTGCGGGCTAACGGTGTTACCGATAGACTTGGACATTTTGCGGCCCTGACCATCGACGGTGAAGCCGTGGGTCAGTACCTGGCGGTATGGCGCTTTGCCTTTCATCGCCGTGGAAATCATCAGCGAGGACATAAACCAGCCGCGATGCTGGTCGGAGCCTTCCAGATACATATCGGCGGCGTGACCAGCGAATTCCGGACGCACGTCAACCACGGAAGAGTGGGTCGACCCGGAGTCAAACCAGACGTCGAGGGTATCCGGCACTTTCTCGTAGCTGTCGGCGTCATCGCCAAGGATGTCGCGGGAATCGAGATCCCACCACGCCTGGATGCCGTCAACCTCAACGCGTTTTGCCACTTCTTCCATCAGTTCGAGGGTACGCGGGTGCAGTTCGTGGGTTTCTTTGTGCACGAACAGCGACATCGGCACGCCCCAGGTACGCTGACGGGAGATACACCAGTCAGGGCGGTTGGCCACCATCGATTCGATACGCGCCTGGCCCCAGTCCGGGATCCACTGCACGCCTTTGATCTCTTTCAGTGACTGCGCGCGCAGGCCTTTCTGATCCATGCTGACGAACCACTGCGGGGTGGCGCGGAAGATGATCGGCGATTTGTGTCGCCAGCAGCACGGATAGCTGTGCTGCATTTTCTCCACGTGCAGCAGCGCGCCGCTGTCACGCAGCATCTCAACGATGATGTCGTTGGCTTTGAAGACGTTGATGCCATCCAGAGACGGATAGGTACCAGGCAGGTAAGCACCGTCCGGGCCAACCGGGTTGGCGATTTCCAGACCGTATTTCTGGCTGATGGTGTAGTCGTCCGGACCGTGGCCGCCGGCGGTATGCACCGCACCGGTACCCGCGTCCAGCGTCACGTGGTCGCCAAGGATCGCCGGCACGTCGAAATCGAGGAACGGATGCTTAAAGCGCATCAGTTCAAGCTCGGCCCCTTGTACCGCCGCCAGGATGGTGTAATCCGCCACGCCAAGGCGCTTCATCACGCTCTCAACCAGGTCTTTCGCCAGGATCAGCGCCTGACCGTCAACCTGCACCAGCGCGTAGTCGAATTCCGGCGACAGAGAGATGGCGCGGTTAGCCGGCAGGGTCCACGGCGTGGTGGTCCAGATAACCAGGGAAACCGGGCCGTTGACGTCGGCTACGCCGAATTTCGCCAGTACCGCGGCTTTGTCTACCGCGTGGAACGCCACGTCGATAGACGGAGAGGTTTTGTCGTAATACTCCACTTCCGCTTCCGCCAGCGCGGAACGGCAGTCAACGCACCAGTGCACCGGCTTAGCGCCTTTATGCAGATGACCGTTGCCGATGATTTTACCCAGCGCACGGATGATGTTGGCTTCGGTTTTGAAGTCCATGGTCAGGTACGGACGCGACCAGTCGCCCAGCACGCCCAGGCGGATAAAGTCTTTACGCTGACCGTCGATCTGCTCAGCGGCGTATTCACGGCACTTGGCGCGGAATTCAGCGGCGGTGAATTTCTCACCCGGCTTACCGTATTGCTGCTCGACTTTCAGTTCGATCGGCAGACCGTGACAGTCCCAGCCCGGAACGTACGGCGAGTCATAGCCCGTCAGTCCTTTGGACTTAACGATAATGTCTTTCAGAATCTTGTTAACCGAGTGACCAATATGAATGCTGCCATTCGCATAAGGAGGGCCATCATGCAGAATGAAGGTTTTTTTGCCTTTTTTGGCTGCACGAATGATGCCGTACAGGTCATCATCGGTCCAACGCGCCAGCATTCCCGGTTCGCGTTTGGCGAGGTCGCCACGCATAGGGAACCCTGTTTCCGGCAAATTCAGGGTCGATTTATAGTCACTCATCAGATTCTCGGTTCCGTATTTCGGTTTGATAAACACCAGTGGCTCAGGCCAGCCTGGTGAGCCCAAATAATTCGCGGGCCGTTAACTCATCACGTGCGATTTGCGCCTTCAGCTCGTCCAGCGACGCAAACCGCTGCTCATTACGTATTTTTTTACGCAGTACTACATTGATATGGCGACCGTAGAGGTCCATTACAACGTCCAACAAATGTACTTCAAGCTGCTGACGCACCCCCGATACCGTTGGACGGGTGCCAATATTGGCGACGCCCACTATCGGTTTGTCGCCCAGCCCTGTTACTTCTACCGCATAGACCCCTTTAACCGGGGAAACCTGACGACGCAGCGGTAAGTTCGCCGTCGGAAAACCTATGGTACGGCCCAGTTCATCACCATGAACGACGCGTCCGGAGATGCTAAACGGATGGCCCAGCAGCGTCTCCGCCAGCAGGAGATCGTCATCGGCCAGCGCCTGGCGCACCGCCGTACTGCTGATACGCACCCCACCCTCGCAGAAGGTCTGGGTGCTGGTCACATCGAAGCCGTATTCCGCTCCGGCCTTTTGCAATAACAAGAAATCCCCCTGGCGACCAGCGCCAAAGCGGAAATCATCACCGACGGCAAGGAACTGCACACCCAGGCGGCGCACCAGCAGTTCACTGATAAAATCCTGCGCAGTCAGCGCGGCGAAACGGCGGTCAAACCGCACGCACAGCACATAGTCGACCCCGCTTTCTGCCAGATAGCTCAGCTTCTCACGCAGTCGGGTCAAGCGCGCCGGGGCTTTATCGGCGGCAAATAGCTCCAGCGGCTGGGGTTCGAAAATCATCACCACCACCGGTAGACCGCGCTGGCGGCCCTCTTCGCGCAACCGCTGCAACAGCGCCTGATGCCCACGATGCACGCCGTCAAAATTGCCAATGGTCAGCACGCACCCGTGCGGCGCCTGACTGAGATTATGTATGCCGCGTATCAGCTTCATGTCTGGCTCAAAACAGTGAAAATCGTCCGAGTATACCTTGTACAACTGTCAACGTTAACCAACGATTGCGCCTCGGCAAAGAAAGTTCTCAGGAATTCATTCACTCAGCGAGAGAAAGCCGGAAAACTGCCCCTGCCCGGCGATTTTTATGGTGGAAAAGCTGTATTCGCCTGCAACAAGCTGGTAGAATCTTGCGCCATCACTACGTAATGAAGCGCTGTGGTGTTAAACGGCGCTTATTTGCACAAATCCATTGACAAAAGAAGGCTAAACGGGCATATTCCTCGGCCTTTGAATTGTCCATATAGAACACATTTGGGAGTTGGACCTTGGCTAATATCAAATCAGCTAAGAAGCGCGCCGTTCAGTCTGAAAAGGCTCGCAAGCACAACGCAAGCCGTCGCTCTATGATGCGTACTTTCATCAAGAAAGTATACGCAGCGATCGAAGCTGGCGACAAAGCTACTGCACTGAAAGCATTTAACGAAATGCAACCAATCGTGGACCGTCAGGCTGCTAAAGGTCTGATCCACAAAAACAAAGCTGCGCGTCATAAAGCAAACCTGACTGCACAGATCAACAAACTGGCTTAATCGCCTGCTTGCTGAACTTTGTTAAAGAAACCCGCGAAAGCGGGTTTTTTTATGCCTGTCATCTTCCCCGGTAGCGCGCACTGGCGCGACCCGAGCCACGCCAGCCCACGCCTGCAGGCTATCGGGGTTCGGTAAACAGTGACGAATAATCGCGATTACAAATGCGCTGTACCGCCGGATGCTGAATCATTCGTTCGGCAAAGATGGCGTGATACTCCTCCATCACGCTATCCATGCGGCCAATCTCGATAATCGATTCATCGTGGTAGAAATCATGCGCGTAGAGCGTCGGCGCGACAAATATCGCATTATGTGCGGCACCGAAGGCTTTCATGAGCGCCGCATCGTCAAACTCACCGAGGATCTCCACCTTCAGGCCCTGTACGTTAATCCAGTTCAGCAGTTTACGTCCCAGCATCGAACGCCGACCAGGGATCAGCAGCCGTCGCTCTTCCAGACAGGCCGGAAACGGCTTCGTCGGCGCCGGATTCATGCACCAGAAGCTGACGCTGCACTCGCCAATCTTCACCGAAAATAGCCCTTCCTGCTGCGTCGAGTCGATCGGACAGTCAGAGATAATCATATCGAGCTTATGCTGGCTCAGTTGCTCCAGCAGCAGTTCATGGGTGGATTCAAAACAGCGCAGATGGATCTGCTCACTCTCGACGACGGCGGCATCCAGCACGCCGCTGACCAGCCGCTTGGATAAGGCATCAGCGACGCCAACATCAAACAGCAAATTCGACTCTTTGCGGTAGTTGACGATGTCGAGCATCTCCTGGCTGAGGGTAAACATGCGGTCGGCATAGCGGAAGACCAGTTCGCCCAGTTCGCTCGGCTCCAGTCCCCTTCCTTTTCGCTTAAACAACTTACCCTGCAGGCGCTCCTCCAGGGCTTTGATCTGCCCGGTAATCGTCTGCGGCGTCAGAAACAGCGCCTCCGCCGCGCCAACGACGGATCCTTCTTTATACACGTGCCAGAAGTAGTACAGATGGTTGTAGTTGATATGTGACATGCTTCTCTCCCTGATAATGTCCAGGAGAGCCACGCAGGCTCTCCTGCAGAAAGGTTATACCGCGAGGCGAGTATCCGTCACGCGCTGACGCAGTATGAGGTATCCGACGACCGCTGATAGCACTGAGCCGATCAGGATGCCAAGCTTGGCCCAGTTGATCAACGCGGGGTCGACGCTGCCAAAGGCCAGGGTGGCAATGAAAATCGACATCGTAAAGCCAATCCCACACAGAATACCCACCGCCATGATCTGCTTGCAGGTGGTCCCCTCCGGCAGCGATGCCCACTTCAGCTTCAGCGCCAGCCAGCAGAACAGGCTGATCCCCAGCGGCTTGCCGATAAACAGCCCAGCCATGATGCCCAGCGGCAGAAGTGACGTCAGTCCGGCAAGGGTGACCCCCTGCAGCGAAACCCCAGCGTTAGCGAAGGCGAACAGCGGCAGGATCATAAACGCGACCCACGGGTGCAGAACATGCTCAAGCGCTTTGGCTGGTGACTTGCCATGCTTTTCCTCGAGCGGGATCATAAAGCCGACGATCACCCCGGCAAGGGTCGCATGAACGCCAGACTTCAGCACCGCCGTCCACAGCACCGCGCCAACCAGAATATAGATCCCGGTACGCCGCACGCCACTGAGGTTCAGGGCCACCAGCACCGCGATCGCCGCCGCCGCCACGCCCAGCGAGAGCATGGACAGGTCGTGGGTATAAAACAGCGCGATAATCACGATAGCCCCGAGGTCATCAATAATCGCCAGCGCCATCAGGAAAATCTTCAGCGCCGTCGGTACCCGGCTCCCTAACAGCGCCAGCACACCGAGGGCAAAGGCAATATCCGTCGCCGCCGGGATCGCCCACCCCTCTCTGGCGACAGGATCCTGAGCGTTAAAAGCCAGATAGACCAGCGCTGGCACAACCATCCCGCCGAGGGCGGCAATCACCGGAAACACCGCCTGACGGCGGCTTGCCAGCGAGCCCTGAATCAGCTCACGTTTGACCTCCAGGCCAATCAGTAAAAAGAACACCGCCATCAGGGCATCATTGATCCATAACAGCATGTTCTTATTGATCTCCAGCGCCCCTACACGCAGCTGGACTGGCGTATCAAGGAAGGAGTGATACAGACCGCTGGTCACGCTGGTATTGGCCATCACCATCGCCAGCACGGCGGCAATGATTAAGACAATGCCGCCGGAAGCATCGCTACTAAAGAATCGTTGCAGATGTTTCACTTTTACTTTCATCCTGTTGGTGAATAACTCGATAAAAGCATAATACACACACTGATAATTCGAAAAAATCAGATTTAAATTGCTTTAACATTCGTTTTTTACGAATAAAAGAGGAGGCATAAGGCAAAAAAAACCCGGGCAGCAAGGCCCGGGCCGGATATCAGTAAAAGCGCAATTAGCGGGTCAGGTCGTCGAAGAATTTCTTCACACCGTCAAAGAAGCTTTTCGAACGCGGGCTGTTGTTTTCCCCGGTCGGACCGCCGAAGCTCTCCTGCAGCTCTTTCAGCAGCTGCTTCTGCTTCTCGTTCAGCCCTACCGGCGTCTCCACCACCACGCGGCACAGCAGATCGCCCTGGGCGCCGCCGCGAACGGATTTTACGCCTTTGCCACGCATGCGGAACAGCTTGCCGGTCTGGGTTTCACCCGGCACTTTCAGGCTAACGCGGCCATCGAGCGTCGGCACTTCAATCTCACCACCCAGCGCCGCCATCGTGAAGTTGATCGGGACTTCGCAGTACAGGTTATTGCCTTCACGCTCAAAGATAGCGTGCTGCTTCACCTGGACCTGAACGTACAGATCCCCTGCCGGGGCGCCATGCTCACCGGCTTCGCCTTCGCCCGCCAGACGGATCCGATCGCCGGTATCCACACCTGCCGGAATTTTAACCGACAGGGTTTTCGTTTTCTCTACGCGCCCGTGGCCATGGCATTTGTTGCATGGATCTTTAATCAGCGTACCGCGTCCCTGACAGTGCGGGCAGGTCTGCTGTACCGCAAAGAAGCCCTGACGCATCTGCACCTGGCCTGCGCCATGACAGGTCGGACAGGTCTGCGGCTTGCTGCCGGCCTTGGCGCCGCTGCCGTGACAGACGTCGCACTCTTCCAGCGTTGGAATACGGATCTCTTTGGTGACGCCACGCACCGCTTCTTCCAGCGTCAGCTCCATGTTGTAACGGAGATCGGCGCCGCGCGCCGCGCGCTGACGGCCACGTCCGCCGCCAAAGATATCGCCGAAGACATCACCAAAGATATCGCTGAAATCCGCACCGCCGCCAAAACCGCCGCCGCCGCCCATGCCGCCCTGCTCAAAGGCCGCATGGCCATACTGATCGTAGGCCGCACGCTTCTGGGCATCAGTCAGGATTTCATACGCTTCTTTGATTTCTTTAAACTTTGCTTCGGCCTCTTTATCACCCTGATTGCGGTCCGGGTGATACTTCATGGCCAGGCGCTTGTAAGCCTTTTTGATTTCACGCTCTTCCGCTGTTTTGGAGACGCCTAAAATCTCGTAGTAATCTTGCTTTGCCATCGGTGTTTTTCAGCCCCTTAACATGCGTGCACGGGCGGAGAGGAAACCTCTTCGCCCGTGCCAGTGTTTTACCCGTTCAAAGGGCGATTATTTTTTATCTTTCACTTCTTCGAACTCAGCGTCGACAACATCGTCGTCTTTCGCGTTGCTCGCCTGAGCGTCAGCGGAACCCGCCTGCTGCTGAGCGTGCTGCTGCTGAGCAATTTCCATCAGCTTCTGAGAAGCCTGCGCCAGCGCCTGCATTTTCGCTTCGATGTCCGCTTTGTCTTCGCCTTTCAGGGAAGTTTCCAGCGCAGTCAGCGCAGACTCGATAGCCGTTTTGTCATCAGCCGGCAGTTTGTCGCCTGCTTCTTCAACCTGCTTGCGAGTGCTGTGCAGCAGATGGTCGCCCTGGTTACGGGTCTGTACCAGCTCTTCGAACTTACGGTCAGATTCGGCGTTAGCTTCTGCTTCGCGAACCATTTTCTGAATTTCTTCTTCATTCAGACCGGAAGACGCCTTGATGGTGATCTTCTGCTCTTTACCGCTGTTTTTGTCTTTCGCGGAAACGTGCAGGATACCGTCAGCATCGATGTCGAAGGTGACTTCGATCTGCGGCATACCGCGCGGCGCCGGGTTAATACCATCCAGGTTGAACTGACCCAGTGATTTGTTATCAGACGCGCGTTTACGCTCACCCTGCAGCACATGGATGGTTACCGCAGACTGGTTGTCTTCTGCGGTAGAGAACACCTGGCTGTGCTTGGTCGGGATAGTGGTGTTTTTGTTGATAAGCGCTGTCATCACGCCGCCCATGGTTTCGATACCCAGCGACAGCGGGGTAACGTCCAGCAGCAGAACGTCTTTAACTTCACCCGTCAGTACACCACCCTGAACCGCTGCGCCGATCGCCACAGCTTCATCCGGGTTAACGTCTTTACGCGGCTCTTTACCGAAGAACTCAGCCACTTTCTTCTGCACCATCGGCATACGAGTCTGACCACCAACGAGGATAACGTCGTTGATATCGGAAACGGACAGACCGGCATCCTGCAGGGCCACTTTCAGCGGTTCGATGGAACGGTTAACCAGATCTTCTACCAGGCTTTCCAGTTTCGCGCGAGTCACTTTGATGTTCATGTGTTTCGGACCGGTCGCATCTGCAGTGATATACGGCAGGTTAACGTCGGTCTGCTGAGCAGAAGACAGTTCGATCTTCGCTTTCTCAGCGGCTTCTTTCAGGCGCTGCATGGCCAGCGGGTCGTTACGCAGGTCAATGCCCTGATCTTTCTTGAACTCATCAACGAGGTAGTTGATCAGACGCGTATCGAAGTCTTCACCGCCCAGGTGGGTATCACCATTGGTCGCCAGTACTTCGAAGGTTTTTTCGCCGTCAACTTCGTCGATTTCGATAATAGAGATATCGAAAGTACCACCGCCGAGGTCGTATACCGCGATAGTGCGGTTACCGACTTCTTTATCCAGACCGTAAGCCAGCGCAGCCGCGGTCGGTTCGTTGATGATACGTTTGACTTCCAGACCGGCGATACGGCCGGCATCTTTGGTTGCCTGACGCTGCGCATCGTTGAAGTAAGCCGGTACGGTGATAACCGCTTCAGTTACCGGTTCACCCAGGTAATCTTCAGCCGTTTTCTTCATTTTTTTCAGCACTTCAGCAGAGATCTGCGGCGGTGCAGTTTTGGTGCCTTTCACATCCAGCCATGCGTCGCCATTGTCTGCGGCAACAATTTTGTATGGCATGATAGAAACGTCACGCTGAACTTCTTCGTCCTGGAAGCGGCGGCCAATCAGGCGTTTAATCGCAAACAGGGTGTTTTGCGGGTTTGTCACTGCCTGACGTTTAGCCGGCTGACCAACCAGAGTTTCACCATCCTGGGTATAGGCAATGATAGAAGGCGTGGTGCGATCGCCTTCGGCGTTCTCCAGCACGCGTGCAGTAGTGCCATCCATAATCGCTACACAAGAGTTGGTAGTACCCAGGTCGATACCAATAATTTTACCCATCTAAACGTCTCCACTAAAAATTCGATCAACATGTGGTTGTGAACCTGTAATAAGGGCGAAACGTGCGGTTTCAACTGCCCAGACATCATTTTTTTTCAGGTTCTTCACTGCGGTTGACTACAAGATGGGGTCGCCCACCCCGGCATCAAGGGGCAAGCCTAAAAATTTTTTGCACCGGGCCCCGACTTGAGTCGTGAAAAGCGTCCCGATCGACATTGTCAGGCGCCAAAAGAGGCAGCGAAATGCATATATAAATGATGAATGTAAAAACAAAATATATTCATAATATCATTGACATAACCCGCAATACTTGCGCGCTAATGGCCCCACGCCCCTGGTGATAATATCCCTCGCCGTCGCACTTTACTTATTCAGGGGACATATTGATGAAACCACTATTCCGGATTTCCGCGGGGCTTATCCTCGGCTTATCGTTTATCACCTCGGCGGCCGCCAACGACCATAAAATCCTCGGTGTGGTAGCCATGCCGCGCAATGAAACCAACGACCTGACGCTGAAACTCCCGGTCTGTCGGGTCGTCAAACGCATTCAGCTCAGCGCCGAACGCGGCGATGTACAGCTCTCCGGGGCGACGGTCTACTTTAAGGCCAGCCGCGGCGCCAGCCATACGCTGAACGTCCCCGCCGGGATAAAAGAGGGCAGCACCTCCGGCTGGATCAACATCAATAGCGATAACGACAGCAAACGCTGTGTGAAGAAAATCGCCTTCTCCGGCCACACGGTCCACTCCTCAGATATGGCCTCATTAAAAATTATCGGCGACGACTAACCTCGTTATCCTGAGGAGGGATGATTTATGCATATTAACTATCTGGCAGATGACGATCTGGCCTTTCTTCCTGAGTGCAGCGAGGCGCATCTGGAAGCTTTTACCCGTATTCTGACCCACGGCGAAAACGGCAAACCCCGCCTCTCCAGCACGCTGCTGCGCAACGAGACCTTTTTAGCAATGGAGGGCCACCCTGAACGCTATCGCCGCAACTGGCAGCTGATTGCCGGAGAGCTACAGCATTTTGGCGGCGACAGCATCGCCAACACCCTACGCCGCCACGGCAAATTTTATCGCGCGATCCTGCTGGATGTGTGTAAACGGCTGAAGGCGAAGGTCGACAAACAGATGACGACGCCGCAGATCGAACAGCAGTTACTGGAACATTTCCTGCAGCACAGCTGGAATAAGCTGGATGCGGAGCAAAAGGCACAATTTCTTGCCGCGGTGGATTGCCGGAGCCATGAGCTGGAAAATCTGTTGCCCCATCTGCTGAGGCACCGCAAGCTAAGCGAAGGGGTCGCCCTGTTGCTGGACGAGCGCTTAACCGCCATTCTGCGCACCCATGCCGCCGTAAGCGTTATTGGTCATGGTCTGGTGCGCGGCGCCGGGCTGGGCGGGCCGCTCGGCGCCGCGCTGAACAGCGTCAAAGCGGTGAGCGGCAGCGCTTACCGGGTCACCATCCCTGCGGTCCTGCATATTGCCTGTTTACGGCAAATGATCCAGCCGCCGTCGGGCGCAACAGAAATTGGTGAAAAATACCCCGCCAGATCATAGACAGCCCTTCAGCGCCTCATTATTATGCCGCGCCCCGCCGCCAAGTCGCGGGGTAATGCTTCCCTTTTAATGATAATTTTGAGGAATTATGGGCAACACTAAGTTGGCTAATCCGGCACCGCTGGGCCTTATGGGCTTCGGCATGACCACTATTCTGCTTAACCTGGCGAATAGCGGCCTGTTCGCATTCGATGTAGCTATCCTGGCGATGGGCATTTTTTACGGCGGCATTGCGCAAATTTTTGCCGGCCTGCTTGAATACAAGAAAGGCAACACCTTTGGCTTAACCGCTTTTACCTCCTACGGCAGCTTCTGGCTGACGCTGGTGGCTATCCTCCTGATGCCGAAAATGGGTCTTGCGGAAGCGCCGAACGCGCACTTCCTCGGCATGTACCTCGGCCTGTGGGGGGTCTTTACCCTGTTTATGTTCTTTGGCACCCTGAAAGCAGCCCGCATGCTGCAGTTTGTCTTCCTGAGCCTGACCGTGTTGTTCGCGCTGCTGGCGATTGGTCATCTGGTGGATAACGAAGGCATTGTGAAAGTCGCTGGCTGGGTCGGCCTGGTTTGTGGCGCCAGCGCTATTTACCTGGCGATGGGTGAAGTGCTGAACGAGCAGTTCGGCCGCACCGTGCTGCCGATCGGCGAACCACGTTAATCGTCCGCCGCCGTCCTGTCACAGGGCGGCGGCAGGTCATCATCGGTAGACCAGACTCAACGCTGCAGTTCCCCTTCCGGCAATCCCGCCGACGCCGTCAGCCCCTGACGCAGCCAGATACCTAATCCTAACCCCATCAGCGAGAGGGCCAGCACATACCAGGCTGGCGCCATCGGCGACACGCCCATCAGCATGGTGACCGCAATCGGCGTCAGGCCGCCAAAGATCGCGTACGACAGGTTGTAGGAAAATGAGATGCCGGTGAAGCGCACTTCAGCCGGGAAGGCCCGCACCATGACATAAGGCACCGCCCCTACCACGCCGACGCAGAGCCCCACCGTGCCGTAGAGCAGAAACAGCCGCTGCGGGCTGGCGCCGGAAAGGTGGTAAAATGCCCAGCTGGCAACCGCCAGCAGCAGGCTGCCGACGATGAAAGTCCGGCTGGCGCCAAAGCGGTCCGCCGCCAGCCCGGCGAGCAGACAGCCGATGCACAACATAATCGTGGCGATGCTATTAGCCTGCAGGGTAATCGCCGGCGCAAAGCCATAGTGTTTCTGCAACCAGACCGGCGACATCAGGATCACCACCACCACGCCCGCCGACAGCAGCCAGGTCAGCAGCATAGAGACCACCACCGCCTTCTGGTGCTTGAGCGCCACCGCTTTTACCGGCAGCTCCTGCGCCAGCGCTTTACGCTGCTGCATCTCAAGAAAAATCGGCGTCTCCTGCAGCCAGCGACGCAGATACATCGCAATCAGACCAAATACACCGCCCAGCAGAAAGGGGATCCGCCAGCCGCCGTCGTGGATCCCCTGCGGCGTCAGGCTGGTGTTGATAAGCGTCGCCACCACCGACCCCAACAGAATGCCAACCGTCAGGCCGGCCGTCAGCGTACCGCAGGCGATACCAATGCGTTTTTCCGGGACATGCTCAGCGACAAACACCCAGGCGCCAGGAACCTCGCCGCCGATTGCCGCCCCCTGCAGAATACGCATCAGCAGCAACAGCAACGGCGCAGCAATGCCCACCGAGCTATAGGTCGGCAGCAGGCCAATCGCCAGGGTCGGCAACGCCATCAGCAGGATGCTGAGGGTGAACATTTTCTTGCGTCCCACCAGATCGCCAAAGTGGGCCATGATGATCCCTCCCAGCGGGCGCGCCAGATAACCAGCGGCGAAAATGCCAAAGGTCTGCACCTGGCGCAGCCATTCCGGAATATCAGCGGGGAAGAAGAGTTCGCCGACGACGGCGGCGAAGAAAACGAAGATGATAAAGTCATAAAACTCCAGCGCGCCGCCAAGGGCGGCCAGCGTCAGCGTTTTATAATCCTGGCGGTTGAGCGGTCGGTTTGCATATGACATAACGCGATTTCATCCTGAGGTGTGCAGCGTGTTTTATAGCGTGTAAAGTAAACAGCACTATATCGTAAATAAAACGGCACACCATCAGCGATGCAGGTTATGTCACAAATGCATCAAATTCAGGATAAAGTTTCGCGCCTGGCGCTCTTAGGACGAAATGCTTCTACCACACGGCCATCAGTTTCGACATAAGGGCCCTCGAGCAACTGTACACAATAAGGTACACTTGCAAAAATACCGTGCACCAGAACCTTGCCGTCAGCATCTTTTACCCCTTCGAGGGTTTCCTGAATCGCTTTCGGTTGTCCGGGAAGGTTAAGGATCAGCGCCTGCTTGCGGATCACCCCGACCTGCCGGGAAAGGATAGCCGTCGGCACAAAGTGTAGGCTAACCTGGCGCATTTGCTCGCCGAAGCCCGGCATCTCGCGATCGGCAATCGCCAGCGTTGCGTCAGGCGTCACATCGCGACGCGCAGGGCCGGTTCCGCCGGTGGTCAGCACCAGATGGCACCCCATCTCGTCAACCAGTTCGCACAGCGTTTGCTCAATGATCACCTGCTCATCCGGAATCAGGCGGGTTTGCAGTTCGAAAGGGGTGGTGAGGGCACGCGCCAGCCACTCTTCCAGTGCCGGGATGCCTTTATCCTGATAGACGCCGCTGGAGGCGCGATCGGAGATGGAAACTAAGCCGATTCGTAAGGTATTCATGGTTATTCCGTTCAAACTGTGGCGTTAAACGAAATGATACACTGCCGGAGACGGGACAGACAGTGTAATGTGGCCGACGGGCGTCGGCCACCTGCGGGATTACAGCAGTTCGCCGATCATTTTTTCCAGTTTTTCCTGGTCGATCGCAAACTTACGGATACCTTCCGCCAGTTTGTCTACCGCCATCGGATCCTGGTTATGCTGCCACAGGAATTCAGATTCGGTAATACGTTCCGGACGCGCTTTCACTTCACCGGTATAAACCAGTTTACGCTCAATCGCGCCTTCGCTTTCAGACAGCTCTTTCAGCAGCGCCGGAGCGATGGTCAGGCGGTCACAGCCGGCCAGTTCCAGGATTTCGCCAACGTTACGGAAGCTGGCGCCCATCACTACGGTTTCATAGCCGTGCTGCTTGTAGTATTCGTAGATTTCGCTAACGGAAACCACGCCCGGATCTTCTGCCGGCGCGTACTCTTTCTTGTCGGTGTTCGCTTTGTACCAGTCGAGGATACGGCCCACAAACGGCGAAATCAGGAAGACGCCCGCTTCGGCGCAAGCGCGAGC
Source organism: Klebsiella sp. G-Nf4 (assembly GCF_002810615.1). NCBI lineage: Bacteria > Pseudomonadati > Pseudomonadota > Gammaproteobacteria > Enterobacterales > Enterobacteriaceae > Klebsiella > Klebsiella sp. G-Nf4. The sequence goes on from NZ_PION01000013.1 coordinate 22,669, forward strand.
CTGAGCGAAGGAGAACAGCAGCGTCAGGTTACAGTTGATGCCTTCTTTTTCCAGCTGTTCAGCAGCGCGAATGCCCTGCCAGGTGGAAGCCAGCTTGATAAGAATACGATCGTTGCTGATGCCCGCGTCGTTATACAGCTTGATGATGCGCTTGGCTTTCGCGATAGACGCTTCAGTGTCATAGGAGAGGCGTGCATCCACTTCGGTAGAAATGCGGCCCGGGATCAGCTTCAGGATTTCGAGACCGATGTTCACCGCCAGCTTGTCGGAAGCATCGAGGATCTGCTGCGCGCGATCGCTGCTCTGGCTACGTGCCCAGGCCACAGCGTCGTCAATCAGCTTACGGTACTCAGGGATCTGAGCCGCGCCGAGAATCAGGGAAGGGTTAGTGGTGGCATCCTGAGGCTGATACAGCTTCATTGCCGCAATATCTCCGGTGTCAGCGACGACAGTGGTGTACTGACGCAGAGAAGTTAATTTATCCGTCATGATATATTTCTCTTAAACAGCAGTTAAGGGGATGTAACCGGTCTGCCCAGATGATAACACGCTGCCGGGTCAGCGCAACCGCCGACGAGAGAAGAGCGCAGAGTGTGATAAACTGCGCCGCTTAATTTGCTGAAAGCGAAAGGATTGTCACTTAATTGGTAACGCTTACACAAGCGTACCGGCATGGACAAGAGGATGTTTAATGCCTGATTTTCTCTCATTTATCAATGAAATACTCTGGGGCTCAGTGATGATTTATCTGTTACTGGGCGCGGGTATCTGGTTTAGCTGGCAAACCCGGGGTATTCAGTTCCGCTACGTGCGCAAATTCGGCCGCAGTCTGAAAAAAAGCCTGCACCCGCAGCCGGGTGGTTTAACGTCCTTCCAGGCGCTCTGTACCAGTCTTGCCGCCCGGGTCGGCAGCGGCAACCTTGCCGGGGTGACGCTGGCGATCGCCGCCGGCGGGCCTGGAGCCGTATTCTGGATGTGGGTTTCCGCCCTGCTCGGCATGGCCAGCAGCTTCGCTGAGTGTTCCCTTGCCCAGCTATACAAAGAGCGCGACAGCCAGGGGCAGTTTCGCGGTGGCCCGGCGTGGTATATGGCGCGCGGCCTCGGCATGCGCTGGATGGGCGTTCTGTTTTCGATCCTCCTGCTGCTGGCCTATGGATTTATCTTCAACACCGTGCAGGCTAACTCGGTGGCCCATGCCCTGCACTATGCGTTCGATCTGCCGGCGGCAGTCAGCGGCGGCGTGCTGGCCATTTTCGTTTTCCTGGCCATTCTCCGTGGCCTGCGCGGCGTGGCGCGCCTGATGCAGTGGCTGGTGCCCGTCATGGCGCTGCTGTGGATCGCCACCAGCTTGCTCATCGGCCTGTGGCACATCACCGCCCTGCCGACCATTTTTGCCACCATCTTTCGCTGCGCCTTCGGCTGGCAGGAAGCTGCCGCCGGCGCGGTGGGCTACTCCATCAGCCAGGCGCTGACCAGCGGCTTCCAGCGCGGCATGTTCTCCAATGAAGCAGGGATGGGTTCTTCGCCTAACGCCGCCGCGGCCGCCGCCTCCTGGCCGCCGCATCCGGCAGCGCAGGGGATCGTACAGATGATTGGCGTGTTTATCGATACCATCGTGATCTGTACTGCCAGCGCGATTATCGTCATGCTGGCGCCGCGCCCCGACAATGAATATACGCTCAATGGTATTCAGGACTTGCAACACGCAATGAGCGTGCTGATCGGCGGCTGGGGAGCGGATTTTATCGCCCTCATCGTGCTGCTGTTCGCCTTTAGCTCTATCGTGGCCAACTACGTGTATGCAGAAAATAATCTGGTCTTTCTGCGTCTGGACAAGCCGCGCTATATCTGGGCGCTGCGTATACTCACCGTCCTGATGGTGCTGCTGGGAACCCTGGTTAGCCTGCCCGTCGTCTGGCAGAGTGCGGATATCATCATGGCGATGATGGCGATGACCAACCTGACAGCCATCCTGCTGCTCTCCCCGACGGTGCGGATTATCGCCAGCGATTATCTGCGCCAGCGGCGGCTGGGCATCCAGCCCACTTTCGATGCGGCCCGCTACCCGGATATTCACCAGCAGCTGGCCCCGGGCGCCTGGAATGAACTGCCGCGCGAATAGCGCGGCAATCGCAGCTATCGATCCCACCATGCACTTTTTTTGTTAAAATTCGTCGAAATTACCTGCAAGGACTGGATATGCTGATTCTGATTTCACCTGCTAAAACGCTCGATTATCAAAGCCCGCTGGCAACGACTCGCTATACCCAGCCCGAACTCCTCGAGTATTCTCAACAGCTTATCGGCATCGCCCGTCATCTGACCGCGCCACAAATCGGTAAGCTGATGAGTATAAGCGACAAGCTAGCGGATCTTAACGCCACCCGCTTCCACGACTGGCATCCTGACTTTACGCCGCAAAATGCCCGTCAGGCGATCCTCGCGTTCAAGGGCGATGTCTACACCGGCCTACAGGCAGAAACGCTCACCGAGGACGACTTTGACTTCGCCCAGCGACACCTGCGCATGCTCTCCGGCCTGTATGGCGTGCTGCGCCCGCTGGACCTGATGCAGCCCTACCGCCTGGAGATGGGGATCCGTCTGGAAAACCCGCGCGGCAAAGATCTGTACCAGTTCTGGGGCGATACCATTACCGAGAAGCTGAATCAGGCACTGCAGGCCCAGGGTGACGATATCGTCATCAACCTGGCTTCCGATGAGTATTTTAAATCGGTGAAAACGCAAAAACTGCAGGGCCAGCTGATCAAGCCGGTGTTCCTCGATGAGAAAAACGGTAAATTCAAAGTGATCAGCTTCTATGCAAAAAAAGCGCGCGGTCTGATGAGTCGCTACATTATCGAAAATCGCTTAACCCAGCCGGAGCAGCTCAAGGCATTTAGTAGCGAAGGCTATTTCTTTGATGCGGACGCGTCGGAGAAAGGTGAAATGGTGTTTAAACGCCACGAGCAGTAAGCCTGAATGCCCCCAGCCTCGGGCCGGGGGCAAGAATAATCAGTCGTCGTGGTGATGCCGCTCGTGCCCATGGCCATGATGACCTTGATCGTCATCGTCGTCACGATCGTGGTGGCGATAATCATCATGCGGACGCCAGCGATCATCGCGCCAGTCGTAATGTTGAGCCCACCAGTCACGATCGCGCCAATGATCGCCATCCCAGTAATGCCCATAATCATCGCGATCGCCGATTTGCAGTTTCACCGCCGGGATCAGGGTGATTTCGTCAGCATGAACCAACGCAGGAGCGACCAGCAGCATAGAAAGTGCCAGCAAAACAGGTTTCAGCGTTGTCATAAGTTACCTCTTCTCTCCGTCCCCATTATGGGTCGATAACAAAATATTAACGCTACAAAACTATTCTGTTTATTCTCTGCAATCTGAATCTAGAGTCCGCCGCATTTATTGCTCGTCTGTACACAATATCTCCATTTTCGAGCGAAAAAAAAACCGGGCACGAGGCCCGGTTTAGCAGAGAGCTGAACGACAATACTAGCCCATCATCAGCTTACGCAGCGCGGCGAAATCCGCCGGCAGATTGTGGGACAGCAGCGGCAGATCGGCGCGGTCGGCCAGCTCTTTCGGCAGCGGCAGGGTCTCCTGCAGGATCTCTTCCACGCTCTCTTTGAATTTCGCCGGATGCGCGGTGCCGAGGAACAGGCCGTACTCTCCCGGCTGCAGCTGATCGCGCAGCGCGCGCCAGGCAATCGCCGCGTGCGGCTCAGAGATGTAGCCGATGGCCTTCAGCTCACGCATCGCTGCTTTGGTGGTCTCATCATCGACCGCAGCATACCCCAGCTCGCTCAGTTGCCAGATTTTACGGCGGAACAGCTCTTCGACGCGTGGCCAGTTGTTCGGCTGGCTGACATCCATGGCGTTGGACAGCGTCGCCTGGGTGGCTTTTGGCGCCCACTCACCGCCCTGCAGATAACGGGGAACGGTGTCGTTCGCGTTGGTAGCGGCAATAAAGCGCTTAATCGGCAGCCCCAGCGACTTGGCCAGCAGACCGGCGGTTAGATCGCCGAAGTTACCGCTTGGTACGGAAATTACCAGTTGATTGCGGGCTTCCTGCGGCAGCTGCGCCGCCGCTTCGAAGTAGTAGCAGATCTGCGCCAGCAGGCGGCTGATATTGATGGAGTTAGCCGAGTTGAGCCCCAGCGCGACCTTCAGCTCTTCATCGTCAAACGCCTGCTTCACCAGCGCCTGGCAGGCATCGAAGTCGCCGTCAATCGCCACGGTTTCAATGTTGCCGCCGAGAGTACAGAACAGTTTCTCCTGCAGCGGACTGATCTTACCGCGCGGATAGAGGATCACGACCTTAACGTTCGGCAGACCGTAGAAGGCATGCGCCACCGCCGCCCCGGTGTCGCCAGAGGTTGCAGTCAGTATGGTGACCGGCTTATCACCGGCTATATGGGTCAGCATTTGCGCCATAAAGCGGCCGCCGAAATCCTTGAACGCCAGCGTGGGGCCATGGAACAGCTCCAGACAGCCGACATCATCCTGAACCTTGCTTACCGGTGCCGGAAACGCAAACGCCGCGCCGACCCGTTGCTGCAGAACATCTTGTGGGATCTCATCGCCGATAAAGGCCGATAAAATTTTGGCGCTGCGGGTGACAAAATCCTGCGCCAGCATGTCGTCGATTTCTGTCAGGCTGAATTCCGGCAGATCGTGCGGAAAGAACAGGCCCTGATGTTTGCCAAGTCCCTGGGTGACGGCCTGCGCAAAGCTGACCTGCTCGTTATGATCTTTTAAGTTATACAGTTTCATTGGTTATCCCACTACGCGTGCGCCCGCCGTGTCCAGCCGGCAAATATGAACAAAGCCTTCCTGATTCTGCAGATAGTGCGCGCCAAGCCAGTCGGCGACGCGCTGTGCGGTGTCCGGTTTATCACACAACGCAAACAGCGTCGGGCCAGAGCCGGAGATGCCGCAAGCCTGCGCACCGATCTCCATTGTCGCCTGGCGCGCTTCGCTAAAGCCCGGCAACAGTTTGGTACGGTACGGTTCGGCAATGACATCTTTCATCAATTTTGCCGCCAGCTGCGGCTGGCGGGTGTAGCAGGCATGAATAAAGCCCGCGAGGTGGCGACCATGGGCGATACAATCCTGGCGGCGGTATTGTGCCGGCAGAATCGCCCGCGCTTCGGCGGTGGATACTTTAATCCCCGGATAGGCCAACACCCACAGCCACTCATCAAACCCCGGCACCTGCTGGCTGATAATCCCGTTCTCTTCGATCATCAACTGCATGCCGCCAAGATAGCACGGCGCCACGTTATCGTAGTGAATGCTGCCGGAGATACGCCCTTCCATCTCCCCCATCAGCGCCAGCATCCGCGTCTCGTTGAGCGGCTTACCGCAGAACTCGTTCATGGCCACCAGCGCGGCGACCACCGAGCAGGCGCTGGAGCCGAGCCCGGAGCCGATCGGCATGTTTTTTTCCAGGGTCATCGTCACCGGTACCGTCTTACCGATCTCCCGGCAAAAGCTTTCCCAGCACTGATAAACAATGTTTTCCTGCGGCGCCGTCGGCAGCTTACTGGCGAAGCGTCCCAGATTGTGCAGACTGAATTGCTCCGCCGCTTCAACTGTGACGTTATCGCCCAGCAGCGTGCCATCCACCGGCGTGACCGCCGCGCCCAACACATCAAACCCGACGCTCATATTGGCACTGGAAGCCGGGGCATATACTTTGACCATCTTAAACTCCTAACTTCCAGGACAAGGTGCGCAGCAGGTCGGCAAATACGCCGGCCGCCGTGACGTCGTTCCCGGCACCATAGCCGCGCAGCACCAGCGGCAGTGGCTGATAATAGTGGCTGTAAAAGGCCAGCGCGTTCTCACCATTTTTGACTTTGAATAACGGATCGTTGCCGTCAACGGCGGCAATTTTCACGCGGCAGGTACCATCCTCTTCGATGTTACCGACGTAGCGCAAGACTTTACCTTCATCACGTGCCTTAGCAACCCGCGAGGCAAACCCATCGTCCAGCGAGGGCAGACGGGCCATAAAGGTGTCGACGTCGCCGCTGGCGTCGAAGTCCGCCGGCAGCGCCGACTCCACGATAATGTCCGACAGCTCCAGTTCACGCCCGGTCTCACGGGCCAGAATCAACAGCTTACGCGCGACATCCACCCCGGATAAATCGTCGCGCGGATCCGGCTCGGTATACCCCATCTCACGGGCCAGCGCCGTCGCGGCTGAGAAACTCACCCCCTCGTCCAGCTTGCCGAAGATAAAGGACAGAGAGCCGGAAAGGATCCCGGAGAAGTGGCGCAGCTCATCGCCGGCGTTGAGCAGGTTCTGCAGGTTCTCAATCACCGGCAGGCCAGCGCCAACGTTAGTGTCATAGAGGAACTTGCGGCGCGAGCTGCTGGCCGCATGGCGCAACTGGTGATAGTAATCCAGCGAAGAGGTATTGGCCTTTTTGTTCGGCGTCACCACATGGAAACCTTCGCGCAGGAAGTCGGCGTACTGATCGGCGACCGCCTGGCTGGAGGTACAGTCGACGATCACCGGATTGAGCAGGTGGTACTCTTTCACCAGACGGATCAGGCGGCCAAGATTAAACGGCTCTTTCGCCTCCGCCAGCGCTTCACTCCAGTTCTCCAGATTCAGGCCATGAACGCTGGTCAGCAGCGCCTGAGAATTGGCTACACCGCAAACGCGCAGATCGATATGTTTGTTCTTCAGCCACCCCTGCTGGCGCTTGATCTGCTCCAGCAGCGCGCCGCCGACGCCGCCGACGCCGATGACGAATACTTCAATCACCTGGTCGGTGTTGAACAGCATCTGATGGGTCACGCGCACGCCGGTGGTGGCGTCGTCATTGCTGACTACCACCGAAATAGAGCGCTCGGAAGAGCCCTGGGCAATCGCCACGATATTGATATTGGCGCGGGCCAGCGCTGCAAAAAATTTCGCCGAGATACCGCGCAAGGTACGCATCCCGTCGCCCACCACGGAGATGATGGCCAGACGCTCCATAATGGCCAGCGGCTCCAGCAGCCCCTCTTTCAGCTCGAGATAAAACTCATCTTCCATCGCCCGTTTGGCACGAGCGCAATCGCTCTGCGGCACGCAGAAACTGATGCTGTACTCCGAAGAGGATTGGGTGATCAATACCACCGAGATGCCAGCGCGGGACATGGTGGCGAAGACGCGGGCCGCCATACCGACCATCCCTTTCATCCCCGGACCGGAGACGTTGAACATCGCCATATTGTTGAGGTTAGAGATGCCTTTCACCGGCAGATCGTCTTCATCGCGACTGGCGCCAATGAGCGTTCCCGGCGCCTGCGGGTTGCCGGTATTTTTGATCAGGCATGGGATCTGAAACTGAGCGATAGGGGCAATGGTGCGCGGATGCAGCACTTTCGCGCCAAAGTAGGAGAGCTCCATCGCCTCCTGATAAGACATTGATTTCAGCAGACGCGCATCTGGCACCTGGCGCGGATCGCAGGTATACACCCCGTCGACATCGGTCCAGATTTCGCAACAGTCCGCGCGCAGGCAGGCGGCCAGTACCGCAGCCGAATAGTCGGAGCCGTTACGCCCCAGCACCACCAGTTCGCCCTTCTCATTGCCAGCGGTAAATCCGGCCATCAGGATCATATGGTCTGCCGGGATCTGGCTGGCGGCAATGCGGCGGGTGGATTCGGCGATATCGACCGTGGATTCCAGATAGTGGCCCACCGCGAGCAGTTTTTCGACCGGGTTAATCACACTGACTTTATGACCACGGGCTTCCAGCAGACCCGCCATGATGGCGATGGAGAGCTTTTCGCCACGGCAGATCAGCGCGGCGTTCACTCCGTCCGGGCACTGGCCCAGCAGGCTGATGCCGTGCAGGACATGCTTAATCTGAGCAAATTCCTGCTCAACGAAGGCTTTCAGCTGGGCAAGCGGGAAAGCGGGCTGGGCATCGGCAAGGCCCTGAAGAAGTTCGGCAAAAATGCGTTCAGCGTCGGTAATATTCGGGAGGGCATCCTGGCCACCGATCGTTTTTTCAATCATCGCCACCAGATGGTTGGTGATCTTCGCCGGGGCAGACAGTACGGTCGCTACCTGCCCCTGCCTGGCATTACTCTCCAGAATATCGGCAACCCGCAGAAAACGTTCCGCATTTGCCACTGATGTACCGCCGAACTTCAACACTCGCATGGTTCTTACCCCTTGATCTCTTGTCAAAAAAAAAGCCCGCACTGTTCAGGTGCGGGCTTTTTTCTGTGTTTCCTGTACGCGTCAGCCCGCACCGTTACCTGTGGTAATGGTGGTGGTGATAATGGTGGTAATCATGCCGATGCGATTCATGGATGTTGTGTACTCTGTATTTTTATCTGTCTGTGTGTCCTGCCTATATTGGTTAAAGTATCTGCCTTCTTAAGTCAATGAATTTCTCAATTAACCCTATTTCAGCCAGCTTGCGTATTGCGCCGTCACGGCAAGAAAAAACATCCAGATCGGCGGAACCCGACCCTCAAAAACAGCACAGATAACCATAATTAAAAAATATTACAGAGCTTTATTCTGGGAGGTTTTTTTCAATATCATGCAGCAATCGATGCAACATTGCCGTGTCACGCTGCTGCAGCAGCCCCATTCGTTGCGCCAGCCAGTCGACCAGTTTGGCATCCTCCTCCACGCCTAAACGCGAAAGTAATGCCTCGGTGCGGACGCGTAACGCCTGCAGCTGATGATGGTCTGCGGCGGCGGCGGTGGGCGCCGTTTGTTGCATAAGCGATGCTAATTGATAACAGTAGACCATCACCGACTGTCCGAGATTCAGCGACGGATAATCCGCCACCATCGGCACGCCGGTGAGCACATCGGCCAGGGCCAGCTCCTCGTTGCTCAACCCGGAGTCTTCACGGCCAAATACCAGCGCCGCATGCGTCATCCACTGCGCCTTCTCCTCCAGCAGAGGTAACAGCTGCTGCGGCGTGGCGTAATAGTGAAACCGCGCGCGACTACGGGCGGTGGTGGCGACGGTAAAATCGACGTCGTGCAGCGCTTCGGCAAGGGTTGGATAGGTGGTGATGCCATCGAGGATGTCGCCTGAGCCATGCGCCACCCAGCGTGCCGCCGGCGCCAGGTGGGCTTCACTGTCCACGATCCGTAGATCGCGAAATCCCATGGTTTTCATCGCTCTGGCGGCGGCGCCGACGTTTTCTGCCCGGGCTGGGGCCACTAAAATGATCGTTAAACGCATTGCAGTTTCTTTCTCTCTCTCAGGCGTTGGCGAAGCGCTGGCCGCACCATTTTACGCGGTGAAAATTTACAAATTTGCAACAAAAATCACTAAAATTGCGTTTGCTTACCCATAAAAAAATCTAAACTGTTCTCAGGAGGCCATGACAAGAAGTATGTTAACAGAACCCATTTATCCATATGATGGGCAATGAAATTTCATCTGAGGCATCGTTCCACGCATTGGATTCACTGTATTTATTAATTTATCCACGCAACTAGTTGAGCTGTGTAAGGATTGTGACTATAAAGAGCATGACGATGCAATGATTTCACAAGACTGTTAACGTGCTACAATTGAACTTGATATATGTCAACGAAGCGTAGTTTTATTGGGTGTTCGGCCTCTCTTAGCCTGTTATGTTGCTGTTAAAATGGTTAGGATGACAGCCGTTTTTGACACCGTCGGGTCCAGAGGGAAAGTACCCACGACCAAGCTAATGATGTTGTTGACGTTGATGGAAAGTGCATCAAGAACGCAATTACGTACTTTAGTCATGTTACGCCGCGCATGTTAATTTGCGACATGCAGCAGGCAGGTCAGGGACTTTGGTACTTCCTGTTTCGATTTAGTTGGCAATTTAGGTAGCAAACATGCAGACCCCGCACATTCTTATCGTTGAAGACGAGTTGGTAACACGCAACACGTTAAAAAGTATTTTCGAAGCAGAAGGTTACGATGTATTCGAAGCGACCGATGGCGCGGAAATGCATCAGATCCTGTCTGAAAATGATATCAACCTGGTGATCATGGATATCAACCTGCCGGGTAAAAATGGTCTTCTGCTGGCGCGCGAGTTGCGTGAGCAGGCTGACGTCGCGCTGATGTTTTTAACCGGCCGCGACAACGAAGTGGATAAGATCCTTGGCCTCGAAATCGGCGCTGACGACTATATCACTAAACCGTTTAACCCGCGTGAACTGACTATACGCGCGCGCAACCTGCTCTCCCGTACCATGAATCTCGGTACCGTGAGCGAAGAGCGCCGCAGCGTGGAGAGCTACAAGTTCAATGGTTGGGAACTCGATATCAACAGCCGCTCACTGGTGAGCCCGAACGGCGAGCAGTACAAGCTGCCGCGCAGTGAATTCCGCGCGATGCTGCACTTCTGCGAAAACCCGGGCAAAATTCAGTCTCGCGCCGAGCTGCTGAAGAAAATGACCGGTCGTGAGCTGAAGCCGCATGACCGTACCGTTGATGTGACCATTCGTCGGATTCGTAAACACTTCGAGTCTACTCCGGATACCCCGGAAATCATCGCCACTATTCACGGTGAAGGCTACCGTTTCTGTGGCGATCTGCAGGAATAATGCGTTTTATTCCGCAGCCATGATGTGAAAACGGCGCCCCAAGGGCGCCGTTTTTTATGCCGTCACTCTTTCCAGAGGCGCAGCTTGTCATCATCGGCAGTCGGCGGCGGAGGCGCACTGCCTTTCGGTAACGATAACGCATACCAGTCCACCCGGCGGGTCAAAAACATCAGGACGCTCAGCGCCAGCGCCAGTACCCCGGTACCCAGCAGCAGCGCGCTGTCCTCGGAATGCAGCAGCAACCACATCACCCCATCCAGCAGTAGCAGCGCGGCGACAAACAGCAGGCTGTTACGCCATCCCCTGAGCACTGCCTGTAAATAGACCCCGTTCATCACCGCGCCGGACAGGCTGGCCGCCAGCCAGGCGGCGGTAAACCCAACGTGCTCCGAGAGCGCCAGCAGCACCAGGTAAAACAGCACCAGCGACAGGCCCACCAGCAGATACTGCATTGGATGCAGGGGACGATGAGTCAGGCTCTCGAACACGAAAAAGGCCATAAAGGTCAGCCCGATTAACAGGATGGCGTATTTTGTTGCCCGGTCGGTTAGCTGGTACTGGTCGGCAAGCGTCATCACATCGGCACTGAACGCTGGCAGCCGCGACCACGGGATCTCCATATCATCCTTAAAATAGCTCCCCATATCGTTAGCGAACCAGCTGCTTTGCCAGTGGGCGCGATAGCCGGCAGCACTCACTTCCCGTTGCGTTGGCAGGAAGCTGCCGAGAAAGCCGGGATGCGGCCAGTTACTGGTCAACTGCAGCTCGCTGTTACGCCCGATCGGCACCAGTGAAAATTCTCCCGTCCCGTTCAGATCGAGAGAAAAGGCTATCTCAAGCGGCTTGTTGTCCTCCGCCAGCGCAGGCATCGGCATATGAATACCTGCGCCATCGCCACTTATCCCCAGCCCCGGCTCCACGCTTAATACGTTACCATTGACCTCCGGGGCATGGATAGCGCCAATGCCGCGGGCATCGCCGACGCTCACCACCAGCCGCGGCTGGCCCAGGACAATATTCGATTTTCTCAACGCCGCCAGACGCAGTGGATCAAATGAGGCCTTAATCTGCAGGGCGTTATGCCAGACCTGGCCGCTGTAGATGCCTACTCTCCGCGACTCCACGGTCTGTTTGCCGTTGACCGCCAGCGACTCCGGTAGCCAGTAGTACTCCCAGCGCCGCTGATATTCGACCTCTTTTTGGTTCTCCATGCGGGTCAGGGTCTCGGTCACCGGAATGGCGATCAGCGGCCCGGCGAGTTTTTGCGAGCCACTGGTGCTCTGCTCAATGGCGTCCACCACCTCGCTGCGATAATCCGCCCGCTCATTAATAAGCTCCCTGACCATCATTAGCGGCAAAGATAACAGCACAACACAACCGATTAACGTGGTGATTTTCCAGAATAACGGTGATTTCAACATAGCCTTTCTCCCTATCGTGATGGCCTCACTGTAGGGCGGCTATGTGGGGGGAATTTGAAGCTATGTGAAGGGACGGTGAAGTCGCAGCGTGGCGACCGCACCGCCTTCGGGACGATTGTGCAGACGAATATCGCCCTGATGCAGGCGCGCTACTTCACGAACGAACGCCAGCCCAAGACCGCTGCTCTTATGGCCATCTTCGCGCGGCAGCGAGTAGAAGCGTTCAAAAATACGCGTCTGCGCATAGTCCGGAATACCACACCCGTTATCGATGACGCTCAGTTGCACCTCTTCATTCCGCTTCTCCACGGCCAGGACGATCTCGCCGCCCTGGGGGGTAAAATCAATCGCGTTGTCGAGCAGGTTACCCAGCGCCTGGGCCAGCAGTTCGCCATCACCATTGACCGTTATCCCGCACGTCTGCCAGCGCAGAGTGATGGCTTTCGTCGCCAGGGCGATGTCGCGCTCCTCCGTAAGGCGTTGGAATAGCGCGTCAACCGATACCGGCTGCCGCCTTATCTCCAGCTGGTTTTCCAGTCGCGCCTGCTGGAGCAATCGCTCTACCAACAGCTGCATCCGGGTGTTCTGCGCGAGGATATTGGCGGTAAACCGCGCCGCTACCTCAGGCGGAGGCCCTTCACGCAGGATCTCCGCCGCACCGCGGATGGCCGCCAGCGGGCTCTTCAGCTCGTGAGTCAGGTCATAGACATAGTTTTCGATGGCATTTTTGCCCTCGAGCTTCACCCGCATGCTCTCCAGGGCCTGCGCCAGCTTGCGCAGTTCGCTGCTGCCCACCTCAGGCAGCGGCAGCGGACGCTCCGCGGTCACCGAATCCGCATAGCGCACCAGCTTGCCGATAGAAAAATTGATCCACCAGACGACGCCGCAGCCAATCAACAGCGCAATGCCCAGCAGGGCGCCACCGGCCCAGAGGATCCGCCGCTCGCTGCGCTTAATGACCGGCGTCATCGCCAGGTTGGGTTTACCGACGCTCAGCACGCCGATAATCCGCCCCTCATCCATCACTGGCGCGGCGATATACATGACTGAGCTGGTTTCATCATGCGGATCGCTGCGTGTACTGCGCGCGCCGTACTGGCCGCGCAGGGTGAGCCAGACGTCATTCCAGCGCGAATAGTCCTGCCCTGTCGCCTGCCCGCTGGAGTCAAACACTACCTTGCCCCTGGCATCGGTCAGATAGACACGGTACTCATTACGCACCTTTTTAATTCCGCCAATATGGGCGTTGATCGGCTGCTGGTTGAGCTGTTGAAAGGCCTGAGCCAGCCTGCCCTGCTGCGGGTTTGCCGCCAGCAGGTCCTCACGCGCCAGCGCCGCCAGCAGGGTGGCGGTATCGTTGAGTGTCCCCTCCGTCGCCCGGCGCACGCCCGGCTTCACTTCCTGGACAAAGATCGACAGCACAAACCACGCGGCGATAGCGACGATAAGAAAATAGCCCAGCAGCAGGCGCATGCCAATGCGCATCAGCCACGCCCCAGGCTGTAGCCCATGCCGCGATGGGTATTGATCGGCGTAACCTCAGGATTCACTGCCCGCAGCTTGGCGCGCAGGGTTTTGATATGGGTATCGACGGTACGGTCGAGGCTTTCCCAGGCATCGCTCCACACCAACTCCATCAGTTGCTGACGGGAGAAGACGCGACCGGGCGCATGCAGCAGGGTTTTCAACAGCAGGAATTCGTAGCGCGTCAGGTTCAGCGGCTGGCCGAACCAGCTTATCGACGCCGCCTGCTCATCGAGCACAAACTCGCCGACGCGTACCACCGGTGAAGGCGCGGCAAATTTCTGCAGTCGCCGCAGTACGGTTCGCACCCGCGCGCAGACTTCGCGCGGCGAAAACGGCTTGGCGATATAATCGTCTGCGCCGATTTCCAGCCCAAGCAGCTTATCGACCTCGTCGCTCCGCGCCGTCAGAAACAACACCGGCAGCGCCGGATAACGCGTCAGCAGGCGCCGACAGAGCTCAAAGCCGCTGATATCCGGCAAGCCGACGTCGAGGATGGCGACATCGGGGGCCTGATGCGCCGCCGCCTCCAGCGCGGGCAATCCGCGGCCAAAGACGGTGACCTGGAAGCCCTCCTGCTGCAGCATATAAACCAGGGTATCAGCGATACTCTGTTCATCCTCAACTAACCAAATCCGTGGCTGCTGCATGCGCGCTCCCGTTTATTTATTCCATGGCATGATCGGCACGGCGCTGATGGCGTTCTTCGGCGAGCCATCAACCACTTTATCCGAGTAGGTCAGATAGACCAGCGCATTGCGCTTGGCATCATAGAAGCGAACGACCTGCAGTTTTTTAAACACCAGCGAGGTGCGCTTCTGGAACACCACGTCGCCCTGGCTTTTGCCGTTTTTGATTTTGTCCGTCAGCTCAATCGGCCCAACCTGCTGGCAGGAGATGGCCGCGTCGGAGGTATCTTCCGCCAGCCCCAACCCGCCCTTGATCCCGCCGGTTTTCGCCCGGCTGATATAGCAGGTCACGTTCTGCACATCCGGATCGTCAAAGGCTTCGACGACAATTTTGTGATCCGGCCCTAACCATTTGAAGACCGTATCCACGGAACCAATCTGCTCCGCCTGAGCCATCTGGCAGCCGGCCAGCAGCAGCAGGCCCATCGCAAACTTCTTGTATTTCATATTGTTACCATTATTAAAAAATATAGCTGAGTGATTATCACGCACTTAGCAGAAAAGGTTTATAGATCAAAGCTTTACAAAATTATCGTTCAGCTCCACTGACCTTCCGCATTTAAAAGCAAAAAAAACACTGAATGCTAAAACATCAAAAAATGCTATTATCCGCTACTTTAATATCAGGCACCTGTGTTTAAGGATGGGGACATTTTATGGATCAAGCAGGGATTATTCGCGATCTCCTTAGCTGGCTGGAAGGTCACCTGGATCAGCCGCTTTCTCTGGACAATGTGGCGGCGAAGGCAGGTTATTCCAAGTGGCATTTACAGCGAATGTTTAAGGATGTCACCGGCCATGCCATCGGTGCCTATATTCGCGCGCGCCGGTTATCGAAATCTGCTGTCGCATTACGTCTTACCGCCCGTCCAATCCTTGATATTGCGCTTCAGTACCGTTTCGACTCACAGCAGACCTTCACCCGGGCATTTAAAAAGCAGTTCTCGCTGACGCCGGCGCTCTACCGCCGCTCACCGGACTGGAGCTCGTTCGGTATGCGTCCGCCGCTGCGTCTTGGCGAATTCACGCTGCCAAAACATGAATTTGTCGCCCTGCCTACCACTCAGTTGCTCGGCGTCACCCAGAGCTATACCTGTAAGCTCGAGGAAATCTCCGATTTCCGCAATCAGATGCGCGTCCAGTTCTGGCGGGACTTCCTCGGTAATTCGCCGTCGATCCCTCCGGTGCTCTACGGGCTGCATGAGCCGCGTCCGAGCCTGGAGAAAGACGATGAGCAGGAAGTGTTCTATACCACCGCGCTGACGCCGGAGATGGCTAATGGCCATCTGCAGAACGCCCACCCGGTCACCCTGGAGGGCGGCGAGTATGTCATGTTTACGTATGAAGGGCTGGGCACCGGCCTGCAGGAATTCATCCTGACGGTCTACGGCACCTGCATGCCGATGCTAAACCTGACCCGTCGCAAGGGGCTGGATATTGAACGCTTCTACCCTGAGGATGAAAACCGGGATCAGGCTACGCCGATTCAGTTACGCTGCGAGTATCTGATCCCGATTCGTCGTTAACGCTGCAGCTCGTCCATCGCGGGGGCGTCAAGATGCGAGACGTCGCCCGCCGTTTCCACCACCCAGCCGGAAGCCAGCCACGGGCTTTGCTGATAGTCAACGCGCGAGATAGAGCAGTTGCGCAGTCGCAGACGACGCTCAGCGTATGCCGGCAGCCCTAAAATCGTGCTCACCAGGCAGCCCAGCGCCATACCATGACTCACCAGCAGCGGTCGGCTACCGGCCGGTAACTCCAGACAGGATGCCAGCGCCGCATGCATTCGCTCGCTGAGCTCCTGCATCGATTCGCCCTGCGGAATACGACCATCCGGCGTGCCGTTGACCAGCTGGCGACGCCAGCCCTCTTCCTCTTCGCTGAGCGAGTCGATATGGCGCTTCTCCAGCACCCCCATATCCAGCTCGCGCAGACGCGCATCGGCGATCACGCTGCAACCACAGGCTTCGGCGATAATCTCTGCTGTACGGCGGGTTCGCCCCAGATCGCTGGTAATGATATGGGTGATCCCCAGCGTTCTGGCGCGCTCGCCAACCTGCCAGGCCTGGCGCTCACCGTGTGCGGTCAGCGGGCTATCGGACTGACCCTGAATACGTCGCTCGGCGTTCCACTGCGTTTCACCGTGGCGAACAAGGTATACCTGTAACATGCTTTTATTCCGTTCTGAACTCGTCATCAACCAGCTTAGGGCATTACCGCCTGCCCTGAGGGTGATTTAGAGTATACTGCGATGACGTTAGTTTATTCTGAGTTGTTTTGATTATGCACCATGTTGTCTCAGCGACCACTAATCCCGCCAAAATTCAGGCAATTCTGCAGGCTTTTAACGAGATTTTCGGCGAAGGATCCTGCCATATTGAGTCCGTCTCCGTCGAGAGCGGCGTGCCGGAACAGCCCTTCGGCAGCGAGGAAACGCGCGCTGGCGCACGAAATCGTGTCGCCAATGCGCGCCTCGCCCAGCCCGATGCCGATTTCTGGGTGGCCATTGAGGCCGGTATCGACGATGGCAGCACCTTTAGCTGGGTGGTCATTGAAAGCGCTGATCGGCGCGGAGAAGCGCGCTCAGCCACGCTGCCGTTACCTGAGGTTATTCTTGAGCAGGTTCGCGCTGGTGAAGCCCTGGGACCGGTCATGTCGCAGTATACCGGCATCGACCAGATCGGTCGTAAAGAGGGAGCGATTGGGGTTTTCACCGGTGGCAAATTAACCCGCAGCAGCGTTTACCATCAGGCGGTCGTGCTGGCGTTGAGCCCGTTCCATAACGCTATTTATCGCTAGCCAGCAGCGTCTGCTCCAGCCACTGACGCAGTTCGGCCGGCGCTGATTTCAGGCTGTTCGACCCGCGGGTAATGGTCGCAATCCCGGCGCCGAGCTCATTTTTCAGCTCGCGCTGGCTCATCTCACCACGCAGCAGCTCTTCAATAATGCGCACCCGGGTGCCCAGCGCTTCGCGCTCGTCGGGTGTCAGCATCAGCTGCAGCAATGGCAGATGCAGATCCTCCGTATAGGCCTGCTGCAGCAGCGCCACGAAGCGCAGCCACTCCTGATGACGTTGTTCGGCAACGGCCGCGGAATAAGGAGATTGTTGGGTCATATCGCGCCACCATATTGAGACGGGCAGCTTACGCTGCCCGTCGAATGTACTCTTCAACGAGTACAAAGCATAACATACTTCCCGGCGATCAGTAACGCTGCCGCCACTCCGCATCGCTGAACAGCTTATCCTGCTGGCCCATAAAGTAGCGATAGTAGGCGTCATAGGAGAGGACATTCTTCACGTAGCCGCGGGTTTCCGAGAACGGAATACTCTCGATAAACGCCACCGCATCGATCCGTCCGGCGCTGTTCCCCTGCCAGGTACGAACCCGGCCCGGCCCGGCGTTATAGGCCGCCGAGGCATAGATACGATTATTGCCGAACTGCTGGTAGACATACTGCAGATAGCTGGTGCCGATATTGATATTGGTTTCCGGATCCAACAGCTGCGACGGGCCGCTGTAGCCGGGAATGCTGAACATGCTGACGGTATGCGTCGCGGTGCCCGGCATAATCTGCATCAGTCCACTGGCGCCAACCGGCGAGCGCACTTTCGGGTTCCAGGCACTCTCCTGGCGGGCAATCGCCATCGCATAGCTCTGCGGGATATCTTTGCCACTGATGTAACGCGCGAACAGATCGTTATACGCCAGCGGGAAGCGCTCCTCCAGCTGATCCCACAGTTTGCCGGCTATCGTCGCCTGCACGCTCAGATCCCACCAGTGCTGATCAAAAGCGTAACGCGCCAGCTGCGCCTGCTGGGATTTGGTACGGCTGGTGACCAGATTCGCCCATTCGGTGCGCGCGGTGTTATCCATATTCCAGTACATCAGTTCGCGTACCCGAGCCATCTCCGGACCGGAAGCCAGCGCTGGATCGATCGTTCCCGAGGCTTTATCGATGCGGAAGGTATACTCCTCGCCAAGTCGCTGCGCAGCGACCATCGGGTAGAAGCCTCGTTGTTGCATCAACGAGCGAAGGATCGCCTGCGCCTCCTCGTCCCTGCCGCGCTCCAGCAGCAGATCCGCTTGCCAGTAGCGCCATTCGTCTTTCTCTTTCGCCTCCATTGGCAGGCGCGCCAGCCAGGTGTTCAGGCCATGGCGATCGCCCGTTCCCAGCGCCATCCGCACGCGCCGCTCCACCAGCGGCGTGGACTGTGAGCGCATGATCGCGTCATCGCGCCAGATAGCCTGCTCTTCGGTCACATCGGTACCCATCAGGCGCCAGGCGACAATATCACGTAACTCCTGAGTCTGATCCTCATTGAGCTGCTGAGCCTGCACCAGCGAAGGGATCATCAGGCGGGCATTTTCCACATCCTGACGGGCGACGCTGGCGAAGGCAACGGCGGCCATCTGGCGGGTAAAGTCGGTCGCTCCGGTGGTGCGGGCGAAGGTCAGGACGCTGTTTGGATCGTTAGCCAGCGCGACGACGGCGGAAGCGATGCTCTGATAGTTGGCGGGCATCTGCTGAGCCAGCGATCTGACCAGCCCGATATTGCCGGCCTTCATCGCCAGGCGGATCCGTTCGAGATAGGCCAGCGGATCCTGCTGTCCGGAGTCGCGCCAGGCGCTGAACAGCGGCTCACAGGCGCCAGGCTGGTTCTTGCCCGTCAGCCACAGCTCTTTCGCCCCGCTCCAGGCTTCCTGCGACTGCCCTACGCTCAGCTTGGCGTAGTAATAGTTGCACTGCGCCTCGGTGCTGGTCGGCTTATCGGGACTAAACGCCAGTAGGCCGCGCCAGTCGCTGCGCCGGGCCAGTTCATTCACAAAGCGCGAACGTAATGAACGCGCCGGGGGCAGCGTCGGATTGGCGTCAATAAAGTTTTTCACTACCAGCGCCGGCTGGTTCATCAGATCGTCGGTGATCTGCCGGTACTGCAAATAGGGATACAGGGGATAAGTGCTTAACGTGGGCATCAGCTGATCGACCACATCCATCTGCCGGCTATCCCACGCCTGCTTAATTTGTGCGTAGCGACTGCGTTGTTCATCCAGTGAATCCGCATGCGCCAGCTGACTCAACGTCAACAGACCAACGCTGGCAGCCAAAAGATGCCACGCTATTTTTTTGGCTTTTTCCACAAGCTCTTCCTCTTTCCGGTGCATTTTCGCAGCATCGTGCCGCTTAAAAGCCCCTGCCGGTTCGGCAGGCAGCTTTACTTATGCTAATCAGACAACGCTAAACGCGCCATGTCCTGGACATTTTTTTACGCTTCTGTGAATCCTGTCGCCTCGCTGGGATTAGCGCGCGAAAAAGGCTACACTTCGGCTTTGAACTATCTATCAAAATAGAAAGAGGCGAAGTCCAACGTGGCTCAATTCGTTTATACCATGCATCGTGTCGGCAAAGTGGTTCCGCCGAAACGTCATATTTTGAAAAATATCTCCCTCAGCTTCTTCCCTGGCGCGAAAATCGGTGTGCTCGGTCTGAACGGCGCCGGTAAGTCTACCCTGCTGCGCATCATGGCCGGTATCGACACCGAGATCGAAGGTGAAGCGCGTCCGCAACCTGGCCTCAAAATCGGCTACCTGCCGCAGGAGCCGCAGCTCAACCCGGAGCACACTGTGCGCGAGTCCGTTGAAGAAGCGGTCGCCGAAGTGGTTAACGCGCTGAAGGGTCTGGACGAAGTCTATGCCAAATACGCCGAGCCGGATGCGGATTTCGATAAGCTTGCCGCTCAGCAAGGCAAGTTCGAAGAGATTATCCAGGCGCACGACGGTCACAACCTGAACGTGCAGCTTGAGCGCGCGGCCGATGCCCTGCGCCTGCCGGACTGGGATGCGAAAATCGCTAATCTTTCCGGTGGTGAACGCCGCCGCGTCGCGCTGTGCCGCCTGCTGCTGGAAAAACCAGACATGCTGCTGCTCGACGAGCCGACTAACCACCTGGATGCCGAGTCCGTCGCCTGGCTGGAACGCTTCCTGCACGACTTTGAAGGTACCGTCGTAGCGATTACCCACGACCGTTACTTCCTCGACAACGTCGCCGGCTGGATCCTCGAGCTTGACCGCGGCGAAGGTATTCCGTGGGAAGGTAACTACTCCTCCTGGCTGGAGCAGAAAGATCAGCGCCTGGCACAGGAAGCGTCTCAGGAAGCGGCGCGTCGCAAATCTATCGAGAAAGAACTCGAGTGGGTTCGCCAGGGTGCCAAAGGCCGTCAGTCCAAGGGCAAAGCCCGTCTGGCACGCTTTGAAGAGCTTAACAACGTCGAATACCAGAAACGTAACGAAACCAACGAACTGTTCATTCCGCCAGGCGCGCGTCTGGGCGATAAAGTTCTGGAAGTCAGCAACCTGCGTAAATCCTACGGCGACCGTCTGCTGATCGACGATCTGAGCTTCTCGGTACCGAAAGGCGCTATCGTCGGTATCATCGGTCCGAACGGCGCGGGTAAATCCACCCTGTTCCGCATGATGTCCGGCCAGGAACAACCAGATTCCGGCACCATCACCCTGGGTGAAACCGTTAAGCTGGCCTCCGTCGATCAGTTCCGCGACGCGATGGATAACAGCAAGACCGTGTGGGAAGAAGTGTCCGGCGGCCTGGATATCATGAAGATCGGCAACACCGAGATGCCGAGCCGCGCCTACGTGGGCCGCTTTAACTTCAAAGGCGTCGACCAGGGTAAACGCGTTGGCGAACTGTCCGGCGGTGAACGCGGTCGTCTGCACCTGGCGAAGCTGCTGCAGGTGGGCGGTAACGTCCTGCTGCTCGATGAACCAACCAACGACCTGGATATCGAAACCCTGCGCGCGCTGGAAAACGCCCTGCTGGAGTTCCCGGGCTGCGCGATGGTTATCTCGCACGACCGCTGGTTCCTTGACCGTATCGCCACCCACATTCTGGATTACCAGGATGAAGGTAAAGTTGAGTTCTTCGAAGGTAACTTTACTGAATACGAAGAGTACAAGAAACGCACCCTCGGCGCCGACGCGCTGGAGCCGAAGCGAATCAAGTACAAGCGTATCGCGAAATAAAACGCAAAAAGGCAACTTCGGTTGCCTTTTTTAATGTTTGCTCCCTCTCCCACCGGGAGAGGGTTGGGGTGAGGGCAAGGTAAATGCAAAAAGGCAACGCAAGTTGCCTTTTTTAGGGTTTGCTCCCTCTCCCACCGGGAGAGGGTTGGGGTGAGGGCAACAGCCCGCAGAGGACCTACCCCTGCTCCCCCATCAGCTGCTTCACCAGCTCGACGCAGCGCAGGAAGCGCGCATCGTAGTCCGACTCCTTAACATGGACAAACTCGATCTCGTTCTCTTTCAGCAGCGACACCAGCAGCGACTGAAACTCCTTGCGATCCACTGAGCTCCCAAGACTGCGCAGTCCATCGGCCACCCACGGGGTATTGTTCTCCAGCAGGATCACCAGGTCGAAACGGTATTCATCAATCAGCGCCTGCACGAACGGGTGCTCACGCCCTTCGTACTTCAGGCAGAAGGCCTGAGTGCTGACGAAATCGGTATCGATAAATGCCACTTTGTTGGCGTATTTCACTGCAAAATCAATATACTGCGCATGTCCGAGGGCAATTTTATCGTAATCCGAATACTGGAGGGCCATCTCATCGCCGCCGAGATGCGAAAAGACATAATCCCGGCCATACTCCCAGGCGCTGGTGGTATTGAAGATATTGGCGAGCTTATTGACCAGCGTCGATTTACCGCTCGACTCGCCGCCGAGGATCGCCACCGTCCGCACAAAGAACGGTTTCACTTCCGTCGGAATATATTCCCAGTAGCGGAACGGGTTCTCACGGATCTGCCCGCCGCTAATATTCATAAAGGTCCGCTTAGGATCGATAAGCACCGTCTCGATCCCCAGATGCTCAAGGTACTGCGGCGCATCGGCCTCTTCCGAGGTATAGATCCGGTTCGGCTCGATCCCTTTTTCGCTCATAAAAGCGCGGATCCCATGACTCCAGACGTCCCAGCCGTGCGGATAGGGCTCCATTCCCTCTTCATTGAAGGCGTGGATGCGAATATTCTTCTGATATTTAAAGGTCTGCAGCAGCCAGCGCAGGCGGTCAGGCACCGTCGGCTGTTGCGACATGGCGCTCTCTTCAAACAGCTCGCGGTCGCGGGTGTCATCATAGCCCATGATGATATGCAGCTCATCGACCTGACTACAGGCGCGCTGTATCAGGTAAATATGCCCGGTATGCAGCGGGTAAAACTTACCAAACACCACACCGACGCTTTTCTGTCGGCGGGGAAACTCCAGCCCGAGAAAACGATGCAGTGCTTCAAGCTTCTGCGCGCTCGGGCTTTTGATTTTGGCGTTCAACAGCTGGCTGAGATACCCTTTGGTCATTCCGCTGGCTTCCGCCACCTGCTGCAGCGTACAGCCTTTCTGCTTAATGGCGCTTTTTAAATAGTCAAATGACGACATCGCTAATCTCCTTTTAACTTATTATAAGTCGTCAAAAACGCTTAGCGCGTCTGAAAGCTTTTTCACACCAAAGATTTGCATGCCTTCCGGCACTTTTTTCGGCACATTGGCCGCCGGGACGATGGCGCGGCGGAAACCATGCTTCGCCGCTTCGGAGATACGCTCCTGACCGCTCGGCACCGGGCGGATCTCGCCGGCTAGCCCGACTTCGCCAAAGACGACCAGATCCTGCGGCAGCGGGCGGTCACGCAGGCTGGAAACCATCGCCAGCAGCAGCGCCAGGTCGGCGCTGGTTTCTGTGACTTTGACCCCGCCAACCACGTTGACGAAGACGTCCTGATCGGCCATCTGCAGGCCGCCGTGGCGGTGCAGCACCGCCAGCAGGATCGCCAGACGGTTCTGTTCCAGCCCCACCGCCACGCGGCGCGGGTTGGACATCATCGAGTGATCCACCAGCGCCTGGATCTCCACCAGCAGCGGACGAGTCCCTTCCCAGACCACCATCACCGAACTGCCGGAGGTGATTTCATCTCCCCGGCTGAGGAAGATAGCGGATGGGTTGCTGACTTCGCGCAGGCCCTGCTCGGTCATGGCGAAAACGCCGAGTTCATTGACCGCGCCAAAACGGTTTTTGTGGCTGCGCAGGGTGCGGAAACGAGAATCGGCATCGCCGTCCAGCAGTACCGAGCAGTCGATACAGTGTTCCAGCACCTTCGGACCGGCCAGCGAGCCGTCTTTGGTAACGTGGCCGACCATCACAATCGCCACGCCGCGAGTTTTGGCAAAGCGCGTCAAATAGGCCGCGGTTTCACGTACCTGGGCGACACTGCCCGGCGACGACTGCACGTCAGCCATATGCATCACCTGAATGGAGTCGATCACCATCAGTTGCGGCTTTTCTTCATCGGCAATCTGACAGATCTGCTCAATGCTGGTTTCCGAGAGCATGTTCAGGTTCGCCGTTGGCAATCCGAGACGATGCGCGCGCATCGCCACCTGCTGTAGGGACTCCTCCCCGGTGACGTACAGGGTTTTCATCCCCTCCGCCAGTTTGCAGAGGGTTTGCAGCAGCAGCGTCGATTTCCCAGCTCCTGGGTTGCCGCCAATCAGGATAGCGCTTCCCGGCACTACGCCGCCGCCCAGCACGCGGTCAAATTCTTTAAAGCCGGTGGAGAAACGCGGCAGCGCTTCCAGGCTGATGTCCGACAGCTTCTGTACCTTCGACACGCCGGCGTTACCGGCATAGCCTGACAGACGCTCGTTTCTCGCCACCTGCGGCGACGCGGCGATGCGCATCTCGGTGATGGTATTCCAGGCATGGCAGGCGCTGCACTGCCCCTGCCAGCGCGGATAATCCGCACCACATTCATTACAGACAAATGCGCGTTTTGGAGCTTTCGCCACGTTTACCTCTTACTTTTGGTTCATGCTGCCCGAGAGAATACAGAATACCCCCATCAGGTCAGCGTGGCGGATAGTCACTTCCGCCTGTTCATTCACTTTAGGCTTCGCGTGATAGGCGATGCCGAGGCCTGCCGCCTTAATCATCGGCAGGTCGTTGGCGCCATCACCGATAGCCACAGTTTGCGCCGTTGGGATCTCATACTTTTCCGCCAGCTTGCGCAGCGTATTGGCTTTATATTTCGCATCGACGATATCGCCAAGCACGTTGCCGGTGAGCTTGCCGTCGCGGATCTCCAGTTCATTGGCGAACACCGCGTCGAGATGTAGCTTGTCGCGCAGGTACTCCGCAAAGAAGGTGAAGCCGCCGGAGGCGATCGCCACTTTCCAGCCCAGCGTTTCCAGCTTGAGCACCAGCTGTGCCAGGCCCGGCATCAGCGGCAGCGCGTCGCGAACCTGCAGCAAAATACTGGCATCCGCATCTTTCAGCGTCGCCACGCGCTGGCGCAGGCTGGCGGTGAAGTCCAGTTCCCCGCGCATCGCCCGCTCGGTCACTTCCGAGACCAGCTCGCCGGTACCGGCCAGTTTCGCAATCTCATCAATGCATTCGATCTGGATCGCCGTGGAGTCCATATCCATCACCAGTAGCCCAGGGGTGCGCAGATGGGGGATTTTACCCAATGGCGCGACGTCCAGCCCCGCCTCATGCGCCAGTCGCGTCGCACGGGGAGTCAGCGAACCGGCCAGGCGGATCACCTGGTAATCCTCGACCACCCAGGAGGCAACGATCACTAACGCGGCGCCCAGCTCGCGCTGCCAGTCCGTCAGACGGCGCTTATTCAGCCCACGCCCGTACAGCAGCCAGCCGCTGCGCCCGGCGTGATAATCCAGCGGCATGACCTCATCGCCGCTCAGGGAAAGCGGCAACCCAGGCCACAGGGAAACGTCTTCAGGCAGGTCGCACCAGGTCAAACTGTTAGGCATTACGGCTCCACATCTCTTCATTCAGGCGAGGAAAATAACGCATGAGGCTACCTTGTAACCAGCGCTTCTGGCAACATTAAGCTGCAAATTTTCAAAGGTGGAATATGGTTCGCGCAAAACTGAAATTCCGGCTGCATCGTGCGGTCATTGTCCTTATCTGTCTCGCCCTGCTCGTCGCATTGATGCAGGGCGCTTCGTGGTTCAGTCAGAACAGTCAGAAACAACGCAATCCGCAGCTGGAAGAGCTGGCCCGCACGCTGGCGCAGCAGGTGGTACTGAATCTCGTACCGCTGATGCGCAGCGAAACACCGGACGAGAAGCGCATTAATCAACTGTTGACGCAGCTGACCCATAACAGCCGCGTACTGGACGCCGGCGTGTATGACGAACAGGGCGACCTGGTGGCACGCTCTGGCGAAAGCGTCGAGGTTCGCGACCGGCTGGCGCTGGATGGCAAAAAAGCCGGCGGCTACTTCAACCAGCAGATTGTCGAGCCGGTTCCGGGAAAAAACGGTCCGCTGGGCTACCTGCGTCTGACCCTCGATACCCATACCCTGGCAACCGAGGCGAAGCAGGTGGATAATACCACCAATATATTACGCCTGATGCTGTTGCTGTCATTGGCTATCGGCGTGGTGCTGACCCGCACGCTGCTACAGGGCAAACGCACCCGCTGGCAGCAATCGCCCTTCCTGCTCACCGCCAACAAGCCGGTTGAGGATGAAGACGATGAAAAGAAAGGAAATCTATAATGTCCACATTGCGCCTCCTGCTCTCTGACTCTTACGACCCGTGGTTCAACCTGGCGGTCGAGGAGTGTATTTTCCGCCAGATGCCCGCCACCCAGCGGGTGCTGTTCCTGTGGCGCAATGCCGATACCGTGGTCATCGGCCGCGCCCAGAACCCGTGGAAGGAGTGTAATACCCGACGCATGGAAGAGGACCACGTGCGGCTGGCCCGTCGCAGCAGCGGCGGCGGCGCGGTGTTCCACGACCTCGGCAATACCTGCTTTACCTTTATGGCAGGCAAACCGGAGTACGACAAAACCGTCTCCACCGCTATCGTGCTGGCGGCGCTGAATTCGCTCGGCGTAACCGCCGAAGCCTCCGGGCGCAACGATCTGGTTGTCAAAACTGACAACGGCGACCGCAAAGTCTCGGGCTCCGCCTATCGCGAAACCATGGACCGCGGTTTTCATCACGGTACCCTGCTGCTGAATGCCGATTTAAGTCGCCTCGCTAACTACCTTAACCCGGACCAGAAAAAGTTACAGGCTAAAGGCATTACCTCGGTGCGCGGTCGCGTGGCGAACCTGGTTGATCTGCTGCCGGGCATTACCCATCAGCAAGTTTGCGAGGCGATTCAGGAGGCGTTCTTCAGCCATTACGGCGAAAGGGTGGACGCCGAGGTGATCTCCCCGGACAACACGCCGGACCTGCCGAATTTTGCCGAGACCTTCGCCCGCCAGAGCAGCTGGGAGTGGAACTTCGGTCAGGCGCCGGCCTTCTCTCATCTGTTGGACGAGCGCTTTCGCTGGGGCGGCGTTGAGCTGCATTTTGATGTCGAGAAAGGTCATATCACCCGCGCGCAAGCCTTTACCGATAGCCTGAACCCGGCACCGCTGGAGGCCCTGGCGGCACGCTTAGTCGGCTGTCAGTATCGGGCGGAAGTCTTGCAGCAACAGTGTGAGGCGCTGGTCGGCGATTTCCCGGAGCAGGAAGCGGAACTGAAAGAACTGTCGGCGTGGATAGCCGGCGCGGTGCGCTAATAAAAAGCCCGCTGCGCTTAGCGGGCCTGGAAAACCGTAGGCCGGGTCAGGCGAAGCTGCCACCCGGCACAACAGGTCTTACTCTTTATCGCCCAGCAGTACCGATTCCAGCGCGATTTTGATCATATCGTTGAAGGTCGTCTGACGCTCAGCGGCAGTGGTCTGCTCGTGGGTACGGATGTGGTCGGAAACGGTGCAGATGGTCAGCGCTTTCGCGCCGAATTCTGCCGCCACGCCGTAGATCCCGGCCGCTTCCATTTCCACGCCCAGGATGCCGTATTTTTCCATCACGTCGAACATGGACGGGTCTGGCGTGTAGAACAGGTCAGCGGAGAAGATGTTGCCCACGCGCGCGTCAACGCCCAGCGCTTTCGCCGCGTCTACCGCGTTACGCACCATACCGAAATCGGCAATCGCCGCGAAATCATGGTCTTTGAAACGCAGACGGTTCACTTTAGAGTCGGTGCACGCGCCCATGCCGATCACCACGTCACGCAGTTTGACATCTTCACGCACCGCGCCGCAGGAGCCCACGCGGATGATTTTCTTCACGCCGAAATCGGTGATCAGCTCTTTGGTGTAGATTGAGCAGGACGGGATACCCATCCCGTGGCCCATCACGGAGATTTTGCGGCCTTTATAAGTACCGGTGAAGCCCAGCATGCCGCGCACGTTGTTCACTTCACGAACGTCTTCAAGGAAGGTTTCTGCAATGTGCTTCGCGCGCAGCGGGTCGCCCGGCATCAAAACGACGTCAGCGAAATCGCCCATTTCTGCGTTAATGTGAGGAGTTGCCATCTTCAGTTCCTTTTACATTGTTGTTTTTGCCGGGTGGCGGCTACGCCTTACCCGGCCTACAAATCGTAGGCCCGGATCGCTGTGCGCCACCGGGCAATGACCTCAGAACATGGCTTTGCCATATTCCATGTCAGACGTACCAAAGTATTTCGCAATAGTCTGGCCGATGTCCGCGAAGGTTTCACGGTGACCGAGCGAACCCGGTTTCACTTTCGGGCCGTACACCAGCACCGGAATATGCTCGCGGGTATGGTCGGTACCGGTCCAGGTCGGGTCGCAGCCGTGGTCGGCGGTGAGGATCAGAATGTCGTCCTCGCCAACCAGCTCCATCAGCTCCGGCAGACGGCGGTCGAACAGCTCCAGACCCGCTGCGTAGCCGGCGACATCGCGACGGTGGCCCCAGGAGGAGTCAAAGTCGACGAAGTTAGTGAAGACGATGGTCTCGTCGCCGGCTTCCTTCATCTCTTTGATGGTCGCGTCGAACAGCGCGTCCAGCCCGGTGGCTTTCACTTTCTTAGTGATGCCGCAGTTGGCGTAGATGTCGGCGATTTTACCGACGGACACCACGTGGCCGTTTTTCTCGTCAACCAGCTTCTGCAGCACGGTCGGCGCCGGCGGCTCGACCGCCAGGTCGTGACGGTTGCCGGTACGCTGGAAGTTACCGGCTTTATCGCCGATAAACGGACGGGCGATGACGCGGCCAATGTTGTAGCCGCCTTCGGTCAGCTCTTCGCGGGCGATTTCGCACAGCTCATACAGCTTGTCGAGGCCAAAGGTCTCTTCGTGACAGGCGATCTGGAACACCGAGTCAGCAGAGGTATAGAAAATCGGTTTCCCGGTTTTCATGTGCTCTTCGCCCAGTTGATCGAGGATCACCGTCCCGGAAGAGTGGCAGTTGCCGAGGTAGCCCGGCAGGTTCGCACGCTTCACCAGCTTATCCAGCAGCTCCTGCGGGAAGCTGTTTTCATGATCGCTGAAGTAGCCCCAGTCAAACAGCACCGGCACACCGGCGATTTCCCAGTGACCGGACGGCGTATCTTTACCAGAAGAGAGTTCATGCGCCCAGGCATAGGCACCAATCACTTCGGCATTGCCATCCATTCCGGCGGCAATTTTACCGGTAGAACCTTCATGCGCTTTCACCAGACCCAGACGGGTCAGATTCGGTAAATTCAGCGGGCCTTTGCGGCCATTGTCAGCCTCGCCTTTGGCGCAGGCTTCCGCAATGTGGCCCATCGTATCGGCGCCGACGTCGCCAAAGCGGTCAGCGTCTTCCGTTGCACCAATCCCAAAGGAGTCCAGCACCATGATAAATGCACGTTTCATCTTGTTCTCCATACATCTTGCGCTGCAAAAAAGCGATCAGATCAGTATATCGCTATTCAGTGATGCGGCGATAGACTGTCGGTGTAATTTCCGGGGCTTTATCGTCCAGTTTAATGGCCGCGTTGACCGCTTTCGCGGCCTCCTGCCAGCTGTTCTCGTCTTTGGCATGGATCACCGCCAGCGGACGCTGTCCGTCGACGCGGTCACCCAGACGCGCCATATCGGTAAAGCCAACGCTATAGTCAATGGTGTCTGATGCCTGGCGGCGGCCGCCACCCATAGAAACCACTGCCATTCCCAGCGCGCGAGTATCCATCGCGCTAATAAAACCTTCGGTATCAGCATAGACCGCTTTGCTCAGCATCGCCGTCGGTAGATAATGATCATAATTCTCGACAAAGTCGGTCGGCCCTTTCTGCGCCGCGACCATGCGGCCAAAGACTTCCGCCGCTTTACCGTTATCCAGCACCGCCTGCAGCTTCGCGCGCGCCTCGGCGTCATCCGCCGCCAGCTTGCCGGAGATCAGCATTTCCACACACAGCGCCATCGTCACGTCGAACAGGCGTGGGTTGCGATATTCGCCGGTCAGGAACTGCACCGCTTCGCGAACTTCAACGGCGTTGCCGGCGCTGGATGCCAGCACCTGATTCATATCGGTCAGCAGCGCTGTGGTACGCACGCCAGCGCCGTTGGCAACACCCACGATCGCTTCGGCCAGCGCGGCAGAGAGTTCATAAGTCGGCATAAAGGCACCACTGCCGACTTTGACGTCCATCACCAGCGCGTCCAGCCCTTCCGCCAGTTTCTTGGCCAGAATCGAGGCGGTAATCAACGGGATGGAGTCCACCGTCGCGGTAATATCGCGGGTGGCGTAGAAACGTTTGTCGGCCGGAGCAAGCGAGCTGGTCTGCCCGATAATCGCCACGCCGACATCTTTAATAATCTCGCGGAAGCGGTTGTCGTCCGGGAAGATATCGAAGCCCGGGATCGCTTCCAGTTTATCCAGCGTACCGCCGGTATGGCCGAGACCACGCCCGGAGATCATCGGTACATAACCGCCGCAGGCGGCCACCATTGGTCCCAGCATCAGCGAGGTCACGTCACCCACGCCGCCGGTGGAATGTTTATCGACGATCGGGCCGTTGAGGTTAAGGCTTTTCCAGTTGAGAACGGTGCCGGAATCCCGCATCGCCATGGTCAGCGAAACACGCTCCGGCATAGACATATCGTGGAAGAAAATGGTCATCGCCAGCGCGGCGATCTGTCCTTCTGAGATAGTATTGTCGCGGATGCCGTTGATGAAAAAGCGGATCTCTTCATCGCTTAATGCATGACCATCACGTTTTTTACGAATAATTTCTTGTGCGAGAAACACGGTAACCTCCCAAAGAGAATAAATTGCCGGATGATGGCTCGAACGCCTTATCCGGCCTACAGGCATCCATTCGTAGGCCGGATAAGCGCAGCGCCATCCGGCAAATCAAGGGATTAGTAGCTGCTGGCGCTCTTGCCGTCGCCGTGGCCGAGCGCTTTCAGCAGGCTAGCCAGCAGGCTGGATGCGCCAAAACGATAGTGACGAGAATCGGCCCAGTCGGCACCGAACAGTTCATCTGCGATCGCCAGGAACTGCTGCGCATCTTCCGCGCTGCGTACGCCGCCGGCAGGCTTGAAGCCAACGGTTTTCTCAACGCCCATATCGCGGATCACTTCCATCATGATGCGCGCACTTTCCGGCGTCGCATTCACCGGCACTTTACCGGTCGAAGTTTTGATAAAGTCAGCGCCTGCCTTGATAGAGATTTCAGACGCTTTGCGGATCAGCGCTTCTTCTTTCAGCTCACCGGTTTCGATGATCACTTTCAGCAGCACGTTGGCCGCCGCACAAGCCTCTTTACAGGCTTTCACCAGGTCGAAACCAACCTGCTCGTTGCCGGCGATCAGCGCGCGGTACGGGAAGACCACGTCCACTTCATCGGCACCGTAAGCGATCGCTGCGCGGGTTTCCGCCAGCGCAATGTCGATATCGTCATTACCGTGTGGGAAGTTGGTGACCGTAGCGATGCGAATATCCGGCGTCCCTTGCTCATTCAGCGTTTTACGGGCAATCGGGATGAAGCGCGGGTAGATGCACACCGCCGCAGTGTTACCCACCGGGGTTTTCGCCTGATGACACAGGGCAATGACTTTCTCATTGGTGTCGTCGTCATTCAGAGTGGTCAGATCCATCAGTTTTAACGCGCGCAGGCTGCTTGCTTTTAAATCAGTCATTTCATACTCCGCCGGCGTCAGGCCGGATCAATAGTTTGTTCACCTTGCGAGTCTGTTACTATTGTAACATCCACTCGCCACCACACTTCGACATTCATCACAGTTAATGAAAACCACTTACTAATTTGCATTACTGTAATGTGATATAAGTCACAATTAATCATCAGTTATCGCGACGCTTACCTTTACGTCCTGTTTAAGCATAACCGGCAAAGCGCAGTGAGTGATGATGTTATTATTCTAACATATTCCACTGAAGTTTCTCGACGCCACGGCGCACAATTTGTGCATGCCGTCGCCATAAACAACACTTTATTGTTGAGATATAAAGAATTTTAGATGGATAAAAAATGATGGAATTATCACAACAGGCGCAACCCGAAGCCTGCTTCGCCTCGGACGGAAAAGGAGGAACTTAGGCCGTCAGCGCGGAAAAGAGGCTTTTTGTATTCGCCATCATCGCGGCTTCAATCGTCGGTGCGGGTTCCGCGCGCAGTTCACATAGCGCGTCAAATACGCGCGCCACCTGTTCAGGGCGGTTCGGCTGGCCCTGAAAACCATTCAGCGGCATATCCGGCGCATCGGTCTCCAGCAGCAGCGCGGAAAGTGGCAGACGCGCCATCACTTCACGGGTTTTGCTGGCGCGCGGATAGGTAATGGTGCCGCCAACGCCAATCTTATAGCCGAGCTGAACGAAGCGCTCGGCCTGCTGCAGGCTGCCGGCGAAGCCATGTACCACGCCGGTGCGCGGCAGGGCATGTTTTTTCAGCAGCATCGCCAGCTTATCGTGGGTGCGTCGGGAGTGGAGGATAACCGGCAGATCGTAACGCTTCGCCAGCCTCAGTTGCTCCTCCAGCAGCGCTTGCTGACGGTCAAACTGCGGATCGTCGCGATAGAGATCGAGGCCAATCTCCCCCACCGCCACCAGTTTTGGCGGGCGCAGGGACAGACACTTCTCCAGCTGCGCCAGCCCCTCATCGGCATGCTGCTCAATGACGATCGGATGCATGCCCAGCGCGGCGTACAGCGCCTCATGCTGCGCCGCCAGCGCCAGCACCCGGTTAAAACGCGCAGCGGAGATAGCCGGGACAATGATCTGCCCGACACCAGCCTGCGCCGCTCGCGCCAGGCTGGCGGTTTCATCCTCGGCGAAGGGAGGAAAATCAAAGTGGCAGTGGGTATCGATAAAACGGTGGCTCATGCCAGATCCTCATGATCAAAGCTGGCGTCATTCGCCTGCGGTGCAGGAATGATGGTCGCCTGAGGCGCTTCATTGGCCACCGGTACGGGCGGCACCACCACCGGCGCAGGCCGGGCAATACGCGGCGCATGGCGCAGCAGCGGCGGCCGATCAGCCAGCAGTTTACCTACCGTCGCCAGGAAATAGCGGCCACACTGACGGCCGGTTTTGTAGTCCTCCAGCAGCGCCGGCAGCCGACTGCCAAGTGCCATACTGCGCAATGGCCGCTGCGGGTAGATTTCGAAGATCCGCAGCTTACCGGGCGGCTTCTCGATGAACTGCTGGATAGCGCGGTAAGTGTTTTCGTGGTGGTGCACCAGATTGACCAGCGGCTGTAGGCTGCTCTCCCCCAGCCAGCGCTCCATCCGCTTAAACCACTGCGGGGTATAAAACATCTGCGAGGGGACGGTACGGATCACCACGATGGTCTGCGCACCACGGCGGGCCGCCTCCTGCACCGGGACGGCATCGCTAATACCGCCGTCAAGGTAGCTGACGCCGTCAAGCAACACGCCGCTGCGATAAAAGCCGGGGATGGCGCTGGAGGCGCGGATCAGGTCCAGCCATGTTTGCGGCGTCGGCGAAAAATAGCTGGCAGAGTAATCGTCACCGCGGCAGGCACACATCCACAGCTCTTTCCCCAACGCGAACTGCGCTTCGGCGTAGTTCATGGCCAGCGGCATTTGCTGTGAGGTGGCCTCCACCAGCCAGTCGAGGTCGATAAGGTTGCCGCCGCGGACAAAGCGCATCGGATCGAAAAACTGGCGTGAGGTGGTGTAGCGGGTAATGACTTTACGGGCATACCCTTGTTGATTACACATATAGGCAGAGAGATTTTGCGCGCCGGCGGAGGTGCCCAGCATTATGTCGAAGGGGTTAAATCCGGCGCGCATGAATTCGTCCAGCACCCCGGCGGTGAAAATCCCTCGTTGACCACCCCCTTCGCACACCAGCGCCAGCTTGCCCGGTCGAAAGGGTTTAACCGCCAGCGGGGCGATATTGCCCAGCGTGACGGGAATGCGTTGCCCCACCCTGCTTTCCTGTTCGATTGGTCTTCTCCTGACAAAGTAACGCAATTTGTCTGTCGCTTAAACCGCGAAAGCCAGTCCGGAGGACTGGCTTTGTGTAAGATGACGTGTCAGTAAAAACGCTCAGGCTTCAGCATCGCCCGGATTGTGGGCCGCCTAAGGACGTCTGCGTCCTGTAAACAGGCTCACCAGGAACAGGATAATCCCGACGACAAAGACGATTTTCGCGGCGCCAGCGGCAGTACCCGCCAGACCACCAAAGCCCAGGGCCGCAGCAATTAATGCAATGACCAGAAAAATAATTCCCCATCGAAACATACTTTTCTCCTTACCATAATGGACGGTGAACAGCGGTTTTCGCACCCTTTCTGTATAGCTCATCGCTCAGTGGATGCTGCTATTCGTTCGGCAACCTTGGCCAGACAACACTTTTGTTAATAACTCGATTTACTTAACGCTAAGATCGTTGCGGACACTTTTCACGCCGGAGACCGCTTTCGCAATCTCTGCCGCACGCTCCGCCTGCGCCGCGGAAGCCACCGTACCGGTCAGATGCACCGCGCCGGCGTTGGTTTCAACTTTCACATTGCGTGAAGGAACAATATCATCCGCCAGCAGCTTGGCTTTCACTTCACTGGTAATGGCGGTATCCCCGGCATACCCTTTCAGCGTCGCTGTCTCACTCGATGAGGTGTGATGGACCTTCAGCTTATCGTCGACGCGAGAGACGCCTTCGACCCCTTTCGCTACGCTCAGTGCCTGGCTTTTCTGCTCAGCGCTGTTGACGTTGCCACTGAGGGTGACCACTTTGTTTTCCGTTTTCACCGAGATATCGCCGGAGTTAATATCTTTATGGTCGATCAGCGCCGCTTTTACCCGCGCGGTAATGGTGCTGTCATCCATAAAATCGCCGACTTTGTTAATCGAATTGTCTACCGCCTCTCCCGCATTGCTGGCAGCCGACTTCGCACTGTCTACCGTTGTTTTTTCCGTCTCTGCCGAGGCGTTCAACGCGGCTAAGCCTAAGAAGAGCGCCAGCAACATATTGGCATTCTTTAGTCTGGTCATCGTGATGTCCTCGTTTTTTCACCAGCGCTGGCGTTTGAAAGCAGTGAATTACGCCAGCATTTTTAAAATCACGAATTAAATATAGTAGACAGACGAAGGGGTTGCGGATGATATGGACAAAAAACAGACGAATTAGCGGTGTTTTAAGAACTTTCCAGAAGGAGGGAAACGCGGGCCTGGGAAGAAAAAAGCGCGGGCTATGCCGCGCTTCATCAGGGATTAGTGTTCGCGCGTTTTGCGGAACACCACGTCAGGATAACGCTCCTGCGTCAGGTTCAGGTTGACCAT
Source organism: Klebsiella sp. G-Nf4 (assembly GCF_002810615.1). Lineage (NCBI taxonomy): Bacteria > Pseudomonadati > Pseudomonadota > Gammaproteobacteria > Enterobacterales > Enterobacteriaceae > Klebsiella > Klebsiella sp. G-Nf4. The sequence goes on from NZ_PION01000013.1 coordinate 57,499, forward strand.
CGTCGGGGCGATATAGGTCAGGTTATCGCCGCCATCCAGCGCCAGCTGAACTTCGTTTTTACGTTTAAACTCTTCGAATTTCTTCACATCCGTGGATTCAACCCAGCGCGCGGTGGCCACGTTGACCGATTCGTAAATCGCTTCCACGTTGTATTCGCTTTTCAGACGCGCTACCACCACGTCAAACTGCAGCACACCAACGGCGCCGACGATCAGATCGTTATTGGCGATCGGACGGAAGACCTGTACCGCACCCTCTTCAGAGAGCTGAACCAGCCCTTTCAGCAGCTGTTTCTGCTTCAGCGGATCCTTCAGGCGAATACGACGGAACAGTTCCGGTGCGAAGTTCGGAATACCGGTGAACTTCATCATCTCGCCCTGGGTGAAGGTATCGCCAATCTGAATGGTGCCGTGGTTATGCAGGCCGATGATATCGCCCGGATACGCTTCTTCAACGTGAGAACGGTCGCCAGCCATAAAGGTCAGTGCGTCGGAAATCACCACATCCTTGCCAATACGCACCTGACGCAGCTTCATGCCTTTCTCATATTTGCCGGACACCACACGCATAAAGGCCACGCGGTCGCGGTGTTTCGGGTCCATGTTGGCCTGAATTTTAAACACGAAACCGGTGAATTTCTCTTCTGCGGCCGTCACTTCACGCGTATCGGTGTTACGCGGCATCGGCGCCGGCGCCCACTCCACCAGGCCATCCAGCATATGGTCAACGCCGAAGTTACCTAACGCGGTCCCGAAGAACACCGGGGTGATTTCGCCCGCCAGGAACAGATCTTTATCGAACTCGTTTGACGCGCCCTGCACCAGTTCCAGCTCGTCGCGCAACTGCTGCGCCAGGTCTTCCCCCACCGCCGCGTCGAGTTCCGGGTTGTTGAGCCCTTTCACGATGCGCACTTCCTGAATGGTGTGGCCTTTACCGGTCTGATACAGGTAGGTTTCGTCTTTGTAGAGATGATAAACGCCTTTGAACAGCTTGCCGCAGCCGATAGGCCAGGTAATCGGCGCGCAGCCGATTTTCAGCTCATTCTCAACTTCATCCAGCAACTCCATCGGATCGCGGATATCACGGTCGAGTTTGTTCATAAAGGTGAGGATCGGCGTGTCGCGCAGACGGGTAACTTCCATCAGCTTACGGGTCCGGTCTTCAACGCCTTTCGCCGCGTCGATCACCATCAGACAGCAGTCAACCGCCGTCAGAGTACGGTAGGTATCTTCGGAGAAGTCTTCGTGCCCCGGCGTATCCAGCAGGTTCACCAGGCAGTCGTGATACGGGAACTGCATCACCGAGGTGGTGATTGAGATCCCACGCTGCTTTTCCATCTCCATCCAGTCGGACTTTGCATGCTGGCTGGAGCCACGGCCTTTTACGGTACCGGCGGTCTGAATCGCCTGTCCGAACAGCAGCACCTTTTCGGTGATGGTGGTCTTACCGGCATCCGGGTGAGAAATAATGGCAAAAGTGCGGCGTTTGGCCACCTCTTGCAGATAAGGAGACAACGTCATAATTAATCTTCTAAGTAAACGCAGCAACGGGCTGCGCATGTGGAATACGAAAAATTGCGGCTATTTTACCCATCAATGGGGGGGAGGCAATCAGTGTTTACACAGGAGCTGCTCCAGTTCGCTTAACGAGGTCACCGTCCAGTCGGGCCGCAGGTCTGCCGGCAGCGTTTGCTGATGCGCATTCAACCAGCAGGTGGCCAGTCCGGCATTGACGCCGCCGCGGATATCCGACTCGGCGGTATCGCCGACCATCAATACCCTGTCGCGCGACGGGTTACCCGCCTGCGCCAGCGCGTAATCGAAGATGCGCGCATCCGGCTTGGCGACGCCGACTTCTTCAGAAATAATCAGTAAATCAAAGTGATCGCGTAAACCTGTGCGTTCCAGACGAGTCTGCTGCAGCGAGGTAAAACCGTTGGTGATGATGCCCATCCTGACCTTGCCCTGCAGCGCGTTGAGCAGCGAGACCGCCCCCGGCAGCGGGGCACAGATTTCCGCCATCGCATTCATAAACGCGTCGTTGAGCTCACCCGGCTTAACGTTCAAACGTTCCGCCCAGCTGTCAAAGCGCTGGTGCTGCAGCTGCAGCGAGGTGATGACGCCGTTTTGATAATCCACCCACAGCGGCTTATTCACGGCCTGATAGTCCTGAAAATCTTCGGCGGTAAATGTCACGCTGTAGTCGAGAAACATCCGCTGTAAGCCGCTGAAAGAATCAAACGAAAACAACGTTTCATCGGCATCAAAGAAAATCCAGTCCCATTTCATCGTATCACCTTGTCTTACATACTGATTGGCAGAGCCATAATAATGGCGTCTTCGCGCCCGTCGACCGTCGGATAGTAGTTGCGGCGGATGGTCGCTTCGTTAAAGCCCACGCTTTCATAGAGCGCAATGGCGGCAGCGTTGGAAGCGCGCACCTCCAGCCACAGCGTGACGACGCCGCGTTTTTCAACTTCATCAATAACATGTTCCAGCAGTTCCCGTCCCAGGCCACGGCGCTGGTATGGCGGGTCGACCGCGATGTTAAACAGCGTCGCTTCATCGAGGACTATCTGAGTAATGGCGAACGCCGCCATTTCCCCATCCACTGCCAGTTGGTAATTCAGATAACGTTCACCCTGATTGCTGGCAAAGGTCTGTTCGCTCCACGGGAAAGCGTGGGCGCGTTTTTCGATTTGCCAGGCGTGGGATAAATCAGCCGTGCTGAGGGTAGAAATCGTGTTCATGTGCGCAGATTTGTTGCCAGAGCGCCCTGCGAGCGGGCGCGCTGGTCTGAAGTTCATCAAAAGCGGGGGTGGACACCTGGGCGCCCGCCAGCGGCAGCGACGCCTCTGTGCCCAACCGCCAGCTGTTGCAACGGCTGTCTTGCGGCAGCATCGCCACCCGCTCGGGGGTAAGCTGCAGGACCTGATCTGGCGTCACGGCCAGCGCGCGTAATATGTCGCCAATCAGCGGCTCTGTCAGCGACGGCGGGGTTTCTGCCACCATCACCAGACGAATATGTTCAGGAAGCGAGATAGCGATTTCGCCCTGCAACGCCCCCGGTCGGCGCAGCGCCCACTGGGTAATGCCCAGCTGCTGTAATTGCCAGTCTCGTCGGGATGTCATAGCGAAACACTCCTGGTAAACAAGCGCGCAATATAGCAAATCCGTCGTATCTGCGCCAACAAACTACTATAATCGGCGCCAGTCTTAATGAAGGAGTGTTTCATGTCCGCTTTTACCCCGGCAAGTGAAGTCTTGCTGCGCCACAGTGATGATTTCGAGTCCGCCCGCGTTCTGTTTGCCGGTGACCTGCAGGATGACCTGCCTGCGCGTCTGGATACCGCGGCCAGCCGCGCTCATACCCAACAGTTCCACCACTGGCAGGTCCTGAACCGTCAGATGGGTGACAACGTCCGTTTTAGCTTAGTGGCCGAGGCCACCGACGTCGCCGATTGCGACACCCTGATCTACTACTGGCCGAAGAACAAACCCGAGGCGCAGTTCCAGCTGATGAACCTGCTCTCTCTGCTGCCAGTGGGAATCGATATTTTCGTCGTTGGGGAAAACCGTAGCGGCGTTCGCAGCGCAGAGCAAATGCTGGCCGAGTATGCCCCGCTGAATAAAATCGACAGCGCCCGTCGCTGTGGTCTCTATCATGGCCGTCTGGAAAAGCAGCCAACCTTCGACGCCGAAGCATTCTGGGGCGAGTATGCGCTGGATAATCTGACAATTAAAACGCTGCCTGGCGTGTTTAGTCGCGACGGTCTGGACGTCGGCAGTCAGCTGCTGCTGTCCACTCTCGAGCCGCATACCAAAGGGAAAGTGCTGGACGTCGGCTGCGGCGCTGGCGTACTGGCCGCGGTGTTGGCCAGCCATTCGCCGAAGGTGCGTCTGACCCTGTGCGACGTCAGCGCCCCGGCAGTTGAAGCCAGCCGCGCGACACTTGCCGCTAATGGTTTTGCAGGCGATGTGTTTGCCAGCAACGTCTTCTCCGAGGTCAATGGCCGGTTCGATATGATTATCTCCAACCCGCCATTCCATGACGGACTGCAGACCAGCCTCGAAGCGGCCCAGGCGCTGATCCGCGGCGCAGTTCGCCATCTGAACAGCGGCGGCGAACTGCGCATTGTCGCTAACGCCTTCCTGCCATATCCCCAGGTGCTGGATGAGATGTTCGGCTTCCATGAGGTGATCGCCCAGACAGGACGCTTTAAGGTCTATCGCACCATCATGACCCGCCAGGCGAAAAAATAATCGCCTTCTCGCGCCAGCGACCCATTCGGGTACCGCTGGCGCTTCCTCCAGGCAAACCCGCCCATTTTTGCAGCAATCGATACAACCTGCATAATTAACTATTGACGTGCCGCCGAAAACCACTAGAATGCGCCTCCGTGGTAACGATACTTTCATAGTGTCGATGGTATGCGAAGGTGGCGGAATTGGTAGACGCGCTAGCTTCAGGTGTTAGTGTCCTTACGGACGTGGGGGTTCAAGTCCCCCCCCTCGCACCATAATCCACGAAGATATTGCTCGCACTGGGCGAAGGTGGCGGAATTGGTAGACGCGCTAGCTTCAGGTGTTAGTGTCCTTACGGACGTGGGGGTTCAAGTCCCCCCCCTCGCACCAACGAGGCAATATCCTAAAGAAAGAATACTGTGCGAAGGTGGCGGAATTGGTAGACGCGCTAGCTTCAGGTGTTAGTGTCCTTACGGACGTGGGGGTTCAAGTCCCCCCCCTCGCACCAATATTCTTCTCTCTTCTGGCATTATCCCCTCAGTTTGACATCCAGAATCATCAGCATTATTCCACCAATCAATGCAACGCAAGATGGCAACAGGATAAAATGGCGCAGTTGGCGATGCCATATCATCGCCGCGGACATCAGCATGCCCACCGCGACCAGCGCTCGCCACACATCGGCCGATACCCCGGCATACCCGAGAGCGGCAATCAGCCCGCCGGGAACCACCACCCCCCAACCACTCCCTAATGCTCGCTGCAACATGGCTTCACCTCTCATATCGATAATGATAACCAATATCATATGATAATTTTTATCATTTGTCATTTACCCTGCGCCCGCAGCTTATTCTTTACGTTCGCGGTAATGACATACATTCATGAAGGTGATAAATTAAGCGGATTACCGATATATATTAAATATTTTGCTTATTTTGCAAATAACCTTTTTTTGCACATTGTTATCAGACTCTTCATTTTTGGCTTTCATCATTTTGAAATTTAACGACTAATAATGATTCTTCCGATATGACTGCACAAACCTGGCGAGCACACTACGCACAAAAATATCAATATTCTTTACGGCTTTTTTTACTGCTTAATTTCATTTCCTCCACTCTGTCGCTGGTCAGCCCACTATTTACGGTAGTTCGTTTTACGCTGCCCTGTGCCCTGATCGTGGCCTGCAGCGGGCTGTTGCTGCTCTGGCACTGGAAATGGCCGCAAGCGAAAATAAATATTCCGGCTATCTCATTGTTATTTGGTATGCTCTGGGCATGGCACGTGGTGGCAAAAGCGATGCTATTGACACCGCCACATTTTAACTATCTGGTGATCGCCCTATTAAGCATTCTGTTTATCGGCACCATCGCTTTTTCCAATAATATCACTGCCTTTACCCTTCACTCTTTACCGACTTTCCTTGTCTGCCTGATAATGTCAGAGGGGGAACAATGGTTGCGCATGACCTACTGTTTTGTGCTGCCTATTGCCGGTATTACCCTGCAAAATATTATCCAGAAGCGCAACGATGCCTTCACACAAGGATTAATGGATAAACTGATGCAGGAACGCAACACGCTCAACGATCTCAGTATGCTGGACCCCCTGACCGGTTTATATAATCGCCGCGGGCTGCAGAACCGCCTCGACACCCTGCTGGCGCTGGACGGCGACAACCACTTTGTGCTGCTCCTCGATATCGATCACTTTAAAGCTTATAACGACCACTATGGCCATATGATGGGCGACCAGGCGCTGATTCGCGTCTCTGCCGCGATCCGCAACGCCGTGCGCTCGCGCGATATTGTCGCTCGCTTTGGTGGGGAAGAGTTTATGGTGCTGCTGACCAACAGCAGCGAGGAAACCGCCTGGCAGGCTGCCGAACGCATTCGTCAGCGGGTCTATGATCTGAAGATCCCGCATATGTTTAATGAAAGTGTCGCCACCAACGTCACCATCAGCATTGGTCTGACGCCGTTAATTGATGACAACATTGAGCAAGCGCTGGAACGAGCTGACGGCGCACTGTATGAGGCCAAAAATAAAGGACGCAATATTATTCTTGCCAGTTAGCTTTACCTTCGCGCGCCGCGGTATCGCGGCGCCGACAAACTCCTTGCCATGCCGCCTGCAAACAACTAATATCGGGAATCATTATCATTTAGATTTGTATCTGGAAATCAAATGGCCTGGCGCTCCCTTTCTCTTAGCGATGAACTTATCTGGCGGGCTCCCTTCCCGACGGCTGAGCATGCGCTGGCGGAGAGTATTCGGGAAAAAATCACTGCCCTGCGCCCTCATCTGCTGGATTTCCTGCGTCTGGATGAACCTGCCCCGCCGCATGCGTTAACGCTCGCCGAGTGGTCGCAACCCACCGCGTTACGCTCCCTGCTGGCCACCTGGTCCGATCACATCTACCGTCATCAACCCACGCAGCCGCGTGAACAGAAGCCCCTGCTCTCACTCTGGGCCCAGTGGTATATTGGTCTGCTGGTGCCGCCGCTGATGCTGGCGCTGCTTAATGAACCGCAGGGACTCAGCCTGGCGCCAGAACATTTCCATGTCGAATTTCACGAGAGCGGCCGGGCTGCCTGCTTCTGGATTGACGTGCATAGCGATGCCAGGATAGCAGCGCTTTCATCGCCGGCGCGGATGGAAGCCCTTGTGATTCGTACCCTGCAGCCGGTGGTTGAGACGCTGGAAGCGACGGGCGAGATCAATGGCAAACTTATCTGGAGTAATACCGGCTATCTGATCAACTGGTATTTAGGTGAAATGCGCACGCTGCTAGGCGATGAGCAGGTCGCCGCTCTGCGTCAGCACTGCTTCTTTGAAAAACAGCTCGCCGATGGTCAGGATAACCCGCTGTGGCGAACGGTGGTGCTGCGTGAAGGGCAGTTAGTCCGACGCACCTGCTGCCAGCGCTATCGCCTGCCGGATGTCCAACAGTGCGGCGACTGCACGCTGAAATAACCCCCTGCCCGTCATAAAACGGGCGGCCGCCGCCGCCCGCTCACGAGTTATGCGATTTGCTGACTCTCCTGCTCCGCCCGTTCGGCCTCTTCCGCTTCCTGAGCAAGCAGTTGTTTCTCATACACCTTAAAGAACGGGAAGTAGATAATCGCCGACACGCAGGCCAGAACAATCACCAGAACCGCCGCCCGGAAATCCCAGCCCAGCGCCCAGGCGCCGCCAATCGGTGCTGGCGCCGTCCACGGTACCACCGAGATAACGCGGCCAATCAGATCCAGCTTCATTGCTGCCCAGGCCAGCACCGCGTTCACCATTGGCGCCAGCAGGAACGGAATAAAGAACACCGGATTCATGACGATAGGCGTCCCAAAGATAACCGGCTCGTTAATGTTAAACAGGCTTGGCACCACGCTCAGACGGCCAATGGAGCGCAAATGTGCTGAGCGGCTACGCAGATAACAGAACACCAGCCCCATGGTCGCCCCGGACCCACCAACCACAATGAAGAATGTCCAGAACGCCTCCATGAAGATATGCGGCAGAGGCGCCCCCTGGGCCAGCGCCTGCTGGTTCATACCAAGGTTGGTCAGCCAGAACATCTGCAGCATCCCGGAGACAATCGCGGCGCCGTGGATCCCGGCAAACCACAGCAGGTGGCCAATAAGCACCGCCAGCAGAATTGCCGGTAGAGAGTCGGCTGCCGAAACCAGCGGTTTGAAGATGGCCATAATGGCCTGCGGGATCAGCATGTCAAAATGGTGCTGGATAAACAGACTCAGCGGATAGAGCGTCAGCACGACCACCAGCACCGGGATCAACAGATCAAACGAGTTTTTGATCATCGGCGGAACCTGATCCGGCAAGCGAATGCCGATATTATGCGCCTTAAGAAAACGCATCATCTCCACGCAGTAGATCGCCACCAGAATGGCGGTAAAGATCCCCGTCCCGCCGAGGCTATCCACTGGTAGCGTACCCTGCGTCTTCGGCGCGGCAACCAACAAAAAGGCCATGATCGACAACATTGCGCACATAAAGGGATCAAGCTGATTGGATTTCTCGTAGTGTTTACCGAGGTTATAAGAGATCGCCGCGCAGATGTAGATCGACATGATCCCCATCGTCATGTCAAAGGGGGTCAGAATTCGTCCCTCAAACTCTTTTGCCAGATCCAGCCAGGCGCGGGCAAAACCCCAGGTGGTATCCGGTGAGAAAGGTGGATAAGCAAACACCAGCAGGAACGATCCGACGATCATAAATGGCATCGCTGAGATAAAACCGTCACGGATAGCCATGACGTGACGCTGCGATGAGATCCGCCCTGCTATGGGGCTTATGTAATTTTCTACAAAGCGAAATATCAAATTAAACGCAGCATGGTTAGCAGACATAGTAGCCCTCCTGACAGGCTATTGATACTGGCCCAACAACGATTACCCTGCCGTTACGATGACCGTTTTTGATGCAGCAGGCCGTTGATGGATTACCGGCTATACTGCTCATGACGCAACGATTCATACACGGCTCTTATGTTATAAATAAAGTGAGAAGTGACTGTTCCAGTATTCATCTCTACGCGCCCAACCGCAACCGGTTACAGTAACCGGTTACGGTGAATGTGAAGGAGATCGACAAAATAGAAAGAATCTGGATTGTCCGCGCTGTTATTTACACTCCGCCAGGCTTGTGACAGATTTAACCAGGCTTAAATCAGGAGAATCCAATGAGTCTGCAGTCTGTACGGCAGTTTTTTGCCGAACACGCCCCCGATATCGAAATTATTGAGTTAAATCAGAGTACCGCTACCGTCGCGCTCGCCGCTGCCGCGCACAATGTTGAGCCGGGACAAATCGCCAAAACGCTGTCGCTCAAGATCAAGGATAAGATTGTACTGATCGTCGCCAGGGGCGATGCGCGGCTCGATAACAAAAAGCTGAAAGAGACCTTTGGTGCGAAAGCCAGAATGTTAAGCAGCGATGAGGTAGTGACCTGGACCGGTCATCCGGTAGGCGGCGTGTGCCCTTTTGGTCTGGAAAACCCGCTGGCCGTCTATTGCGACGTCTCGCTCAGGCACTATCAGGAGGTGCTACCCGCAGCGGGAGCCATTCACAGCGCCGTTCGTATTGAACCAGAACGAATGGCGCAGCTCACCGATGCGACATGGGTAGATGTGTGTTTATAGCCGCGTTACGCCACCTGTTTAACGGCGTTGTTCGCGCCGTTCACCGGTAAATGCAGCAAGATATCCGCCGCGTTTAATAAACCAATGTCTGAGCGAACGCCGAGCTTGGTCATGGCGTTAAATTTATGCGCGCGGATAGTTTTAATGTTCCGGTTCAGCTGTATCGCAATTTCAGAAAGTGAATATCCCCAGGACATATAGCGAAGAATGGCGTGCTCCGTTGGGCTTAACGGATCGTTGCACGCCTCTCTGTCGCAAAATTGCTCGCTGCCGCTGAGATGATGATTGTCCAGCAGTTGTAACAAACTCTCCTGTAATCCGCGTCGCGGTGCGGATTTATTCAATATGCCATGCAGACAGGCCGGCATAAGATGGCCGATCAGGTGCATTTCACTTTCATTATTAGCGAGAATAATCGTTTGTACTTCCGGTCGGCCTCGCGCCATTTCATGAACAAAAAGCAGGCTCTCAGCTCGTGAAGACCGGCTTCCCGAAAGGGAAAAGATAATTGCTGACCAGGGAAATGATGTTTCCACTGCCCTGAGCGTACTGACATTTTTAAAAAAATGAATATGGTATCGGCTATTATCTTCACGACTAAAGATATAGCGCCAGGCCATTTCCGTCATCACACATTTTTCTACGATGGCGACATGGCGGGTTGTGCTATTTTTTTCCATTCCATTTGCTCCCCGTAAGCTGAATTGATATTCAGCTCTTGCATTCCCTGCACGCTGTTGATCCAGGCATACATTTCAGCATTACTTCGCAGTGATAAGCGTCGCATTGCGCTATTTTTCTGCGCACTGATGGTTTTATTACTCTTTTTCAACAGCGCGGCGATCTGATTAATTCCCCATCCCTTTGCCAGAAGACGCAAGACCTTGCGTTCCGAAAGGGTCAGCATCGCCGCAGAGTGGTAGCTTGCGAAATCACTATCCTCGTCTCCGGTGAACAACGTCCGGCTAATTTGCTCGGCAGCACGACTGCCGGCGCAAATCACCTCAATCAGCCGGTTAACCGGCTCGCTCTCGGAGATCAGCGAGCTTTCAGGACGAATTAATAGCTCAACGGCCAATGGATAGAGGCTGTCGCTGACCATAAAAACCCAGTGAATATCGCGATACTGAGTCATCAGGGAGTAATAACGCTCGCAAACGGCCCGGGGATGCGCAATCTCGCCGGAGATATCCGCGACGACCAGCACCGCCCGCCGCAGTTGCAAAAGGGTGAGCTCATCATGAGAACGACAAAAGCTGAGTTCGTAGTCAGGGAGATTCTCATTGAAGATAACCTTTAACCCTGACTGCATGACGGGAATTTTACTAATAACGACACCAAACTTACCTTGTCCTGGTAACATAACACCTCCGCTTCCTGTCGAAGTTCCTTCGCCTGCCGAAAAACAATTGACGCTTAACATCACCGCCATATCATTCTTTGAATGAATATAAAAACTATATTCATGGCCTGCGTACACGGTATACGTAACGACCGAACCGTGGTCATACCGTGTAAATATTATTACTGTGTATACTTGCGATTAATATTAGCACAGACGCTCCTGTGCTAATAAATTAGAAAAGATAAAACTATCATTTAGCAAAAGTAATTTCAGGCACCAACGTTATAAAGCATTATCTTTGATTGTTTCCCTAAATGCTTTAGGCGACATGCCGCTATAGCGGCGGAAAAAGCGAGAAAAATAGGCGGCATCACTAAAACCCAAGTAATCAGAGAGTTGCGTTACCGTCATGCGGGTGTACTGCAGATTACGTCGCGCTTCAAGCATCAGGCGTTGATGCAATACCCCCAGAGCGCTACAGCCATAAAACTCGCGGCATAAATAATTTAAATGCGTGACCGACAACCCAATCAGCTTCGCATACTCCGCCAGCGGGAGATGCTGTCGGTAGTGACTCTCAATAAGCCGGGAAAAGTGACGCATCATACTGCGCTTCCGCTCCGCTTTATCTTCCGCGGGCGGTGCGGGGTGGCACTGCCGGTTCAGCCAGACCAGCAGCGTCCCCAGCAGCGAGTACAGCATCATCTCCCGCGCATCATGCTCTTCGCAATACTCCTCGCGAAGCGCGGAAAATAGTGTATGCATACGCCCCCGGGAACGGCCTACCGGCACGCACTGCGGTACGCTAAGCACATCCAGCGGCCGACCGAACTGATTTTCAAACCGGCTCAGCAGGGGCAGCGCCAGAGAGAGCACATGCCCCTGCGTCCCGGGCGAAAAATGAAACCCATGAATACAGAGGGCGGGAACCACCTGGATACAGGACGCCGTCATCACCGCGGTGGCGCCTTCAATTTCGATCTCCGCCCGGCCCTGATGCAGGTAGAGGAGCTGGACCATTTCCGCATGCTGATGAACGCGAATATGCCACTCGTACAGACTGCTACGCTGCAAAATCGACTCGCAGTGCAGCAGGTCCGGCGTTGGCCAGCCGCGCTCTTCGCCATACAGCTTAAATACGGGGACGGCTTGCATGGGCGGCATAATCACTCCTCTTTAGTCAGGTAACGCGTTCCATGGGCAAGCCCACGTAGTTTTCCGCGATGGTGGTCAGCCCGGCACGGGAGCCAAGATAGTAGCGGCGGTCGGCGGCCTGCATTTTGGCGTCGAACGCGTTCTGGTCCGGGAAATCGTGCAGCAGGCGGGTCATAAACCAGCTAAAACGTTCCCCTTTCCACACCCGATCCAGCGCCAGTTGTGAGTAGGTCGCCAGCAGATCGCTGCGGCCACGATGGTAGTATTCGCGCAGGATCCGCCACAGGTAGTTAACGTCCGATGCCGCCAGGTTTAACCCTTTGGCGCCGGTTGGCGGAACGATATGCGCGGCATCTCCCACCAGAAACAGCCGCCCATACTGCATCGGCTCCACCACGAAACTACGCAGAGGGGCAATGCTCTTCTCAAGTGAGTGACCAGTCACTAACCTGGAGGCCAGGTCCTCCGGCAAGCGGCATTTCAGCTCCTGCCAGAAGCGCTCGTCCGACCAGGCTTCAACCTTATCGCTCAGCGGAACCTGTAGATAATAGCGGCTGCGCGTAAGTGAGCGCTGACTACACAATACAAACCCCCGCTGATGGTGTGCATAAATCAGCTCCGGATTGACCGGTGGCGTATCCGCCAGCAGGCCTAACCAACCAAACGGCCACACGCTCTCGTAGGTTTTGAGAATGTCAGCGGGAATGCTTTGCCGTGACACCCCGTGAAAACCGTCGCAACCGGCGATAAAGTCGCACTCCAGGCGGCAGGTTTCACCTTCGCTGAGGTAGGTGACCGTCGGTCGGTCGCTTTTCGCGTCATGAATAGCCACCTCGCTCACGCCATAGACGATCGGCGCGCCGCTGGCGGCCCGGGCCGCCATCAAATCGCGTGTCACTTCCGTCTGGCCATAAACCATCACGCTCTTGCCGTCAGTCAGCTCGCTCAGTGCGACAGGTACCCGCTGGCCGTCAAACAGAAACTCCACCCCATGATGCACCAGGCCTTCGGCATCCATCCGCTGCGCCACGCCCGCTTCGCGTAGCAGATCGACGGTGCCGCTTTCCAGAATTCCCGCACGGATGCGCCCCAGCACATACTGTGGCGTTTGACGCTCGAGGATCACGGTATGGATCCCAGCATTGTGCAGCAACTGCCCCAGCAGCAGCCCAGAGGGGCCTGCGCCAATAATCGCGACCTGTGTTTTCATAGGGTTGTCTCACTCTTGCAGGGTTAATTATTTGTATAATTTTTGTTTAATAAAAGTTCTTTCCTGCATTTTTGATAAGTCAGACGGGAAAAAGAAGGGATGAATGGCGACAAAAATTGCACTTTTCACCAAACTGGCAAAAGTGTGGGACGCTTCAAATTCTGCCGCCCCGCCAGCCGGGACATTTTTGCATATTATTTGATCCCGCCCCCCTCAGCCGCTACGGCGCTTCAGGTTAAAGTATCGACAGATAACCAGACGTCGCGGACAGCAGAGGAATTATGCAGGTTGATCGGTCACAGCAGCGGGCAATCACACGATTGTGCATCCAGTGTGGTCTTTTTTTGTTACAGCACGGCGCCGAAAGTGCGCTGGTGGAAGAGCTTTCCACCCGCCTCGGACGGGCGCTGGGAATGGACAGCGTCGAAAGCGCCATCTCGTCTAATGCCATTGTGCTGACCACCATTAAAGATGGCGAATGTCTCACCTCAACGCGGAAAAATGTCGACCGCGGCATCAATATGCATGTGGTGACGGAAGTGCAGCATATTGTGATCCTCGCCGAACATAAGCTGCTGGACTATCGCGACGTCGAGAAGCGCTTTGCGCAGATCGTTCCCTTGCGCTATCCGCGCTGGCTGCTGGTCATCATGGTGGGGCTCTCCTGCGCCTGTTTCTGCAAACTGAATAACGGCGGCTGGGACGGCGCGCTGGTCAGCTTCTGCGCCAGTACGGTAGCCATGTACATTCGTCAGGTGCTGACCCACCGGTCCATGCATCCGCAGATCAACTTCTGCATCACCGCCTTTGTCGCCACCACCATCTCCGGGCTGCTGCTGCGCCTCCCGGCCTTTGCCAGCACGCCAACCATTGCCATGGCCGCCAGCGTTCTGTTGCTGGTTCCGGGTTTTCCTTTGATCAACGCCGTCGCCGATATGTTTAAAGGGCATATTAATACGGGGCTCGCCCGCTGGGCGATCGCCAGCCTGTTAACCCTTGCCACCTGCATTGGCGTGGTGATGGCGATGACCGTATGGGGGCTGCGCGGATGGGCATAATCTCGTTTATTTTCACACTGGCGGAAGACATGCTGCTGGCGGCTATCCCCGCCGTCGGTTTTGCCATGGTCTTTAATGTCCCCCAGCGCGCCTTGCGCTGGTGCGCGCTGCTGGGGGCGATCGGCCACGGCTCGCGCATGGTCATGATGAGCGCCGGTTTTAACATTGAATGGGCCACCTTTCTCGCCGCGCTGCTGGTGGGCAGCATCGGCATTCAGTGGTCACGCTGGTATCTGGCGCATCCGAAGATTTTTACCGTCGCCGCCGTGATCCCGATGTTTCCCGGTATCTCGGCCTATACCGCGATGATCTCCGCGGTAAAGATCAGCCATTTTGGCTATTCTGAAGAGATGATGATTTTGCTGCTGAGCAATTTTTTAAAGGCGTCGTCTATTGTGGGCGCCCTTTCTATTGGCCTGTCGATACCCGGTCTGTGGCTGTATCGTAAGCGCCCTCGCGTCTGACCCCGGCGTCGCGGTACAGCCGCGACGCTCCTTCCGCGATGGGCTCTGTGCTACTATGTGCAGATCACCCCACTCTTTGCAGTTCAGAGTTGAGATAGAGTTATGTCTTCGCGAATTTTAACCTCCCATTTTAGCGGCCTGGAAGAGTTCCTCCAGCAGCACGCGACGCTGCTGGCGAAATCGACTGACGGCACCGTTGCCGTTTTTGCCAATAACGCGCCGGCATTCTATGCGCTGACGCCAGCGCGGCTGGCGCAGTTGCTGGAGCTGGAAGCCAGGCTGGCGCGCCCCGGCAGCGACATCGCGCTTGACCCGCAGTTTTTCGAGGAGCCCGCCGCGGCGCCGGTTGCGGTGCCTATGGGCAAATTTGCCATGTACGCGGACTGGCAGCCGGACGCCGATTTTCAGCGCCTGGCCGCGCTGTGGGGCATTGCCCTGAGCCAGCCAGTCACGCCGGAAGAGCTGGCCGCCTTCGTCGCTTACTGGCAGGCGGAAGGTAAAGTGTTTCACCACGTGCAGTGGCAGCAGAAGCTGGCGCGCAGCGTGCAAATCAGCCGCGCCAGCAACGGCGGACAGCCGAAGCGCGATGTGAACAGCGTGAGCGAACCCGACAGTCATATTCCGCGAGGTTTCCGAGGATGAGCATGAAAAACGTGGGCGACCTGATGAAGCGTCTGCAGAAAATGATGCCGGCCCATATCGAACCGGCGTTTAAAACCGGCGAAGAGCTGTTGGCCTGGCAAAAAGAGCAAGGCCGGCTGCGTTCCGAAGCGCTGGAGCGGGAGAACCGCGCGATGAAAATGCAGCGTACCTTCAACCGCTCAGGGATCCGCCCGCTGCATCAGAACTGTTCCTTTGATAACTACCGCGTCGAGTGCGAAGGACAGATGAACGCCCTCGCCCGCGCACGTCAGTATGTGGAAGAGTTCGATGGCAATATCGCCAGCTTTATCTTCTCCGGTAAACCGGGGACCGGCAAAAATCACCTGGCGGCAGCCATCTGCAACGAGCTGCTGCTGCGCGGGAAGTCGGTCTTAATCATCACCGTGGCCGATATTATGTCGGCGATGAAAGATACCTTTGGCAACCGGGAAACGAGCGAAGAACAGTTACTGAGCGACCTCAGCAAAGTCGACCTGTTAGTGATTGATGAAATTGGTATGCAGACGGAGTCTCGCTATGAGAAGGTCATTATCAATCAGATAGTTGACCGTCGTTCTTCATCCAAACGGCCTACCGGGATGCTCACCAACAGCAATATGGAAGAGATGAACAAGCTGCTCGGCGAGCGGGTAATGGACCGTATGCGACTGGGGAACAGCCTGTGGGTTATCTTCAACTGGGAAAGTTACCGGCACCGCGTCACTGGCAAGGAGTATTAAGAGATTTCCGGACGACGACGGCGTTATACTAAAGCGATTATTCAGTCACGCTTATGAGTCCGTCTATGAAATCGTTTAAAAATGGCTTACTTGCCGCGCTTGCCATCAGTGCATTCACCCTCGCCGGCGCCCATGCTGCCTCCTGGCAGGATTCTCTTAACAGCGCCGCCAGCCAGCTTAGCGGCAGCAGCACCCAGGCCGGCGGCGGCGGCATGTCCGTCTCCTCGCTAACCAGCCTGCTCAGCGGCAGCAACCAGTCTCTGACCGCCAGCAGCATGAATAATGCGGCCGGGATCCTGTCATATTGCGCGCAACAGAAACTGGCCTCCGTGACCAGCGCCGATAACGTCAAAAACCAGGTGCTGGATAAACTGGGACTCAGCACGCCGGAAAAACAGAAACAAGACACCAACTATCTCGATGGCCTGCAGGGCTTGCTCAACAGTAATAACGGCCAGCAGCTGGACCTGAATACGCTTGGCAACAGCTCGCTGGCGAAGCAGGTGAAAACCAAAGCCTGCGATCTGGTCTTAAAACAGGGCGTTAACTTCCTCTCCTGATACGTACTGCTAATGCCGCGTTTGTCGCCTTCGCGACGGCAGCGCGGCCTGAAACGGTTTTTTTACCCTTTTCCCTCTCCGCTTCCCCGCCATACCCGATGCGACACCGATCAAAAAAGGCAACATCTAAACCAATTCTGAATAACTGCACAGTTTCATGACGCTAGAATTGCAGCAAGATGGCGCTGCAATTACAGTGTGGCGTGAAAAGTAATCTGTTCTGCCAGCCGACAACTGGCGCTAATGAGGATGAGCTGTGTCAGAGTTGTTATCCATCGCCTTATTTTTAGCTTCGGTGGTGCTTTATGCCTGGAAAGCGGGTCGTAACACCTGGTGGTTTGCCGCCACGCTCACGGTGTTAGGTCTGTTCGTGGTGCTGAACATCACCCTCTACGCCAGCGACTATTTTACCGGCGACGGCATCAACGACGCGGTGCTCTATACCCTGACCAACAGCCTGACCGGCGCAGGGATCGGCAAATACATTCTGCCGGGCGTCGGGGTGGGCGTCGCGCTGGTTGCCGTCTTTGGCGCGCTGGGCTGGGTGCTGCGCCGCCGTCGGCATCATCCTCATCACGTCGGTTACAGCCTGGCGGCGCTGCTGCTGGCGCTGGCCTCCGTTGATGCCAGCCCGGCCTTCCATCAGATCAGCGAGCTGGTGAAATCGCAGTCACGGGAAGGTGACCCGGACTTTGCCGCATACTACAAAGAGCCGTCGAAGCGTATCGACAATCCACAGCTGAACCTGGTCTATATCTATGGCGAAAGCCTCGAGCGTACCTATTTTGATAACGACGCCTTTCCTAACCTCACCCCTGAGCTCGGCAAAATAAAAGATCAGGGCCTCGATTTCAGCAATACCATGCAGCTCCCGGGGACGGATTACACCATCGCCGGTATGGTCGCCTCGCAGTGCGGCATTCCGCTGTTCGCGCCGTTTGAAGGCAACGCCTCGGCATCGGTCTCCAGCTTCTTTCCGCAGAATATCTGCCTTGGCGATATCCTGAAAAACTCCGGCTATGAAAACTACTTTGTGCAGGGAGCCAACCTGCGCTTTGCCGGCAAAGACGTGTTTCTCAAATCCCACGGCTTCGATCACCTGTTCGGGGCGGAAGAGCTCAAAACCACGGTAGCGGATCCCGCCTATCGCAACGACTGGGGCTTCTATGACGACACCGTGCTCGACGAGACGTGGAAAAAATTTGAAGAGCTGTCCCGGTCCGGTAAACGCTTCTCGCTGTTCGCCCTGACGGTGGATACTCACCACCCGGATGGCTTTATCTCGCGCACCTGCGAGCGTAAACGCTATGACGTGGACGGTAAGAAAAACCTCTCCTTCAGCGCCGTTAGCTGCAGCCAGGAACATATCGCCGCGCTGATCGAGAAGATCAAAGCCTCACCCTATTTCAAAAACACGGTCATCGTGGTCTCTTCCGATCACCTGGCCATGAAAAACAGCGCCTGGGATTATCTCAACAAGCACGATCGCAGCAATCTGTTCTTCGTGTTGCGCGGTGATCAACCGCAACAGGAGACGCTGGCGGTGAAACGCAACACCATGGATAACGGCGCGACGGTGCTGGATATTCTCGGCGGCGATAACTTTATCGGCCTCGGGCGCAGCAGCCTCTCCGGCCAGTCGCTCTCCGGTATTTTCTTGAATATGAAAGAGAAAGTGCTGGCCTGGAAACCGGACGTGATCCGCCTGTGGAACTTCCCGAAAGAGATGAAAAACTTCACCATCGACTCGCAGAAGAACATGATCGCTTTCTCCGGCAGCCATTTCCGTTTGCCGCTGCTGCTGCGGGTATCGGACCAGCGCGTTGAACCGCTGCCGGAGAGCGAATACTCCGCGCCGTTGCGCTTCCAGCTGGCCGATTTCGCGCCGCGGGACAATTTCGTGTGGGTCGATCGCTGCTATAAAATGGGGCAACTGTGGTCGCCTGAGCTGGCGCTCTCCACCGACTGGTGCGTCTCGCAGGGGCAGTTGGGCGGTGAGCAGAAGGTCCAGCACGTCGATAAACCGCAGTGGCAAGGCAAAACCGCTTTCAGGGACACCCTTATCGATATGGAGCGCTATAAGGGCAACGTCGATACGCTAAAAGTCGTCGACAACGATATTCGCTACAAGGCCGACAGCTTCGTGTTTAACGTCGCCGGCGCCCCGGAAGAGGTCAAGCAGTTCAGCGGCATTTCGCGTCCCGAGTCCTGGGGTCGGTGGTCCAACGCCCAGCTGGGCAGCGACGTGAAGATTGAATATAAAGAGCCGCTACCGGAAAAATTTGATCTGGTGATCACCGCCAAAGCCTACGGCCCAAACGCCAATAAGCCGATCCCGGTGCGGGTGGGAGACAGTGAGCAAGTGCTTACGCTGGCCAATGACGTAACCACTACGACGCTGCATTTCGACAACCCGTCGCACAGCAACACCCTGACCATCACTCCGCCGGACCCGCAGTCCACCAACGAGGGGAATATCCTTGGTCACTCCCCACGTCAGTTGGGGATCGGCATGGTGGAGATCAAAGTGGTGAAAAGCGAAGGCTAAAACCATCCTGCCCGGCGGGTTTACACGCCGGGCAACGGTTGCCGTGGCAGGGCGTTAACCCTACAGCGGCTGTAGTTCATCAGCCGACAGTCCGGTGATTTTCTGTACCATCTCTTTGTCGAGGCCATTTTGTAACATACTGCCGGCAATGCGCAGCGCCTCACGCCGGCTTCCTTCCTGTAAGCCCTCCTGGTGCCCTTCTTCCCGGCCTTCTAGTCGACCTTCTTGACGACCTTCTTGACGACCTTCCTGCTTAAGCTTTTGCGCGATAGACATCAGTGTCTCCTCATACTGTGGCAGACGGCGGGCCAGCCGGCGGAGAAACACGCACGGCTCGGCCGTATTACCGTACTGCAGCATATAGTGAAACAGCATTCTCAACTGCCGACGGTTAGTGTATCCCAGCATCACAACGGCCGCCAACGACTCCGTTAAGCCGCTGAGATCGCGCTGGCGAATATGTTTTTGCATCAGCTCCAGCAAGGCGACTCGCCGATGTTGCACGATGTCATCATCTGGCATCACCGTAACGTCGATCAACGGAAACGGACAGCCATACAGCGTCTTCGCCAGCTGCGGGTCGGCAAACTCATCCAGCCAGTTGAGGGAAAAGGGGTATGGACTGGTCACACCGTGATAAAAAAGCATCGGCACCACCAACGGCAGCGTTTTGTGCCCGGCATCCAGGTGGCGCTGCATCGCGGCAATCGCATAGCGCATCAGGCGAAACGCCATATGGTTATCCGGCGAGCTCTGATGCTCTATCACCACGTAAACATACCCCGCACCGCAGGTGGTTTGTACCGACCAGAGGACGTCCGAATACCAGGCGCGCAGATCCTCATCGATAAAGCTCGCCGATTGCAGTCTCAGGGTCGCGAAATCGCACCGCTGGCGGATCGCTTCTGGAAGGTAGAGGGTGAGGAAATCATTCGCCGTCTCCGGGTGGCGAAGAAATCGTTTAAAGACCGCATCGTGCGGCGTCGAGGTCATCCGTTTTTTCATGGCCATCCGCTTGCCTGAAAGAGAAGGAAAGCCGGACTCTACCACCGGTTTTTACCCGAATGGATTTGACGATAATTTTCTGGGAAGCGCCTCGGAGAATAGCGTAGCGGCCAGCCCGGCTGGCCGCCATCAACACGGCTTAGTAATCAAACTGACGGTAGTAACGACGGATATTGAGGTCGTGGCCGGTATGGTGTTCAAAGTGAGCCGCCAGCCGGTCCACCAGCAGGGTTGACACCACGCACGGCGCCATAATCCAGCGGAAAGCGTCATCAATGCCGTTCAGCGGATAGTCGCGCGGGTCGATCACCACCAGATGGTCAGTTATCTTTTCGGCAAAGCGTTCGACGCGCTCGTCCAGCGCCCGGCATTTCCCCTCACCTTTCACCAGAAACAGCGGGACCTCTTTTTCCAGCAGCTCCAGGGTGCCGTGGAAAAATTCAGCCGAGCTAACGGATTTCGTCCGCTTCCACTGCATTTCTTCGAGAATACACATTGAGAACAGGTAGACCTCGCCCCACATTTCCGCGCCGCCAATCCACATCATATAGTCGCTGCCATGGTATTGCGCGGCAATGCTATCCGCCTGGAGATCGAACTGGCGTTTGGCCTGCAAGAGATTTTCCGGCAGTAACTCGAGCTGGCTGGCAAATCGCGCGTAATTTTCAAACTCGCCGTGACGATAAATGATGCGGAAGAATAACCAGTACAGCAGCATATATTCATATTCCACGCCGTTCTTGTGGCACATCGGAATATGCCAGGTGGCGGCGGCGGCCAATGGCGAGTCGGCATGACGGGTAATAGCCACCACGCGGATCCCCTGCGCCTTGCACCACTCGGCAATAGCCACCGACTCTTTGGTATCGCCAGATTTAGATAGGGTAACGACTACCGCATCTTTATTTAATTTTTTATGCCCGCGATGAATTAATTCTGCCGCCTGCTCAAGATAAACCGGCACGCTGGTTAATTCTTTGGCAAACTCATTAATGGCCATCATCGGCGCCAGAGAACCGCCTACCGAGGCAAAAAATAATGCGCTGCAGCCGCAGTCATAAATATCGTCGGCCACGGTTTCAGCCTGTTTACGCGCAGCGATGATCTCGCGAGCACTGGTCAGGTACTCGTCCTGATTAAAACCCAACATAGTTTTCTCCTGAATATTCAGATTTTACTTTTTAATACGCGGTCAAAATCGTCAAAAATACGTTTAGCCAGATCGATACCTTTCAGGCCGGCGGTATGCCAGGCCAGCATCTGGACGGGAACGATCAGCAGCAGCGGCGCCAGGTGATGTTCACACGGGCAGCTTAGCGCCAGCGTCTGCGCATCCTCTTCGTCGCTCAGCGTCAGTGTAAAGGCGCGGGCAATGGAAGGCGCCATATAGTCCCGCAGCGCCCGGGTTCGCGCATCCGGCGCATCTTCAATAAACAGCATCACATGGCGGGCGTTGGCTTCCAGATAGGGACCGTGCATATAGGCTTCCAGCTCAAAGCCGCTGGAAGGCACGCGTACCGTTTCGGTAAATTTGGTTTCAAATTCCTTCGCCACGCCAACCAGCGCGCCATAGCCGGTGGCGACAAAGCGCTCGCCGCCCCGCAGCGCTTCGCCATGCCTGTCGATAAACCGCGAGGTGCGGTCAATGACATCCGGGATCGCCGCCGCCAGCCGCTGCAGTTCGGCAAGATAGCGCTGCTCCTCGGCCTCGCTGGCTTTCCCCTGGGCACGGGCAATCATCAGCGCCATCAGCAGCAAATTCAGCACCGTCGCGCTAAACCCGCGGGTGACAAACCCCACGCTCTCGATACCGGTATTGATATCCAGTATCCCATCGCAGGCCCGGGCGATCGGGCTTTGCGGGTCGGAGGTCAGGGCAAAAACCGGCAGATTCGCCGCCTGAACCTTGCGCATCGCCTCCAGCGTCGAGGCGCTTTTTCCGCTCTGCGAAATCGCCATCACCAGATCGGTATGCGGATCGACAGCCTCGTAATGCGTAAAGTTGTACGGCTCTTTAATGTCAACCAGCACGCCGAAGCGCTGTTCAAAGAAATAACGCGCGCACAGCGCGGCATTTAGCGACGATCCGGTTGCCAGCAGCAAAATACGGCGTACCGGATGCTGGCGGGCGAAATCCTCAATCGATGCCAGCTTTTGCCGATAGTCGCGCAGGATCTGCGCCAGACAGGCTGACTCTTCGCTGATATACGTCATCATCGTTGGTACCATTTTCGACTCCCGTTAAAACAAGCCAATCCACGAACCCAGAATGCCCACCAGCGCCATCCCGCCAATAATAGAAAGCGGTTTAACTTTCCGCCCCAGCAGCCAGTAGACGATGCCAAAACTCACCAGCGGCAGCATGCAGGGCAGAATGTCATTGATAATGTCCTGCACCTGAGTTTTGGCTTCCCCGGCACCAAAGGAGAGAGGGATGGTGATATCGATCATTGAGGCGGTCATCGCCCCGACCACCATCAGGCCGATAATCGACGCCCCGTAGGTCAGGCTCTCCATCATTCCGCTCTTCTGGATCCGCTGCAGCACCCCGGTGCCCAGCACATAGCCCCAACGGGTAAAAAACCAGCGCACCAGGATATGCGGCACGTTAAACACCAGCAGAAACAGAATGGGTCCGAGAACGTTGCCCTTGAGCGCCAGGCTGGTGCCGATGCCGGTGGCGATCAGCCGCAGCGTACCCCAGAAAAAGGAGTCCCCCAGCCCGGCCAGCGGCCCCATCAGAGACGCTTTAACGTTATCGATCGCGTTGGCGTCCATATTTTTCTGCTGGCTGTTTTTTTCCTCCATCGCCGTGGTGATCCCCAGCAGCAATGTGACGATATGCGGCGTGGTATTGAAGAACACCAGATGCCGTTTCAACGCACCGGCCAACTCCTCTTTGCGCGGATAGAGCTTCTTCAGCACCGGGATCAACGCGTAAACAAAGGCGAGATTCATCTGCCGCTCATAGTTCCACGAGAACTCCATCTGGAAGGATCGCCAGAACACCCGGCGTAAATCTCGTGGCGTAATACGAGTCTCTTCTTGCTCCTGCGGGCGCAGGGTCTCTTCAGAAATCATCTTCGTCGTCATCGCTGACTCCTTGTTCTGTCGTCGTACGAGGTGAATTCAACGCGGTGACGTTAACCATGACCACCGCCACGATAGCGCCGAGAATGGCGATGCCGGTCACCGGGATTTTCAGGTAGGCCATCAGCACGAAGCCAAGGAAAAAGTACGGCGCGACTTTCTTGTTAATCAGCAACCTGGCGAGCATCGCGAAGCCGAGGGCCGGAATGATGCCGGTAGCGACGCTGAGCCCGTGTTTGATAAATTCCGGGATGGTATCGAGCAGGGATTTCACCGCGTTGCTGCCCACCAGGAATGAAACGGTCACCACCGTGGCCAGCATCAGCGACAGCCCGAAGCCGGCAATCAGATGCATCCGCTCAATGCCCCGCGTATCCGCCCGTTCCGCGTAGCCGTCAGCCTTCTGGCTGAGCATCGGGATAAACATCCCCAGATAAACGTTTTTCAGGATCAGGGTCAGGGTGGCGATAGGCAGGCCAAGCAGCAACGCCGTTTCTGTGCCCGCGCCAGAGGTAATGGCGAACGCCACGCCGAGAATACCGCCGGTCACCACGTCGGGCGGGATCGAGGCGCCAACGGAGAACGAGCCGATAAACGCCAGCTCCAGCGTCGCGCCCATGATGACGCCGGTCTGCACATCCCCCAGCACCAAACCGGTCAGTAGCCCGGTGACGATAGGCCGGGAAATCAGCGACGTCCCTAAGGCATATTCCGATTGCGCGATAAACGCCACCAGACCCAGTAAGAGAGCCTCTACCATAATCTGTCCTCCGGAATTACACGCATTCCGTAAAAAGCTGTTTGCGATCGTTCGGGACCTGGCGAATCTCCACCTCGACGCCCTTCCCCACCAGTTGTTGTAGCTGCTCTATTTCTTTTGGCAGTAAATTAATTGCCTTAGAGATATTCTGGCTGCCCTCTTTCGCTTTAATCCCGCCAAGATTAATGCTCTTGATATTTCCCACCGCATTGGCTATACGCCAGGCATCGTCCACCGATTCAACAACAATAAATAAATTATATTTATCGGTAACGCCGCTTTTAATTGCCTCAATGGAGTCATCAATATTTTTAATTACCAGTTTTACCGACGGCGGCTTAGCGAGCTTAATCGTCGTTTTACGCAGTTCATCGTTAGGGACATTATCGTTAGCGATCAAAATACAATCAGCACCGACATATTGCGTCCAGGAAAAGGCTACCTGTCCGTGAAGTAATCGATGGTCTACCCTTAAAAGCGTAATCATAGTGTTCCCTCATTTCAGAAGTCTTTATCAGTGGTCATCGCACTGGCAATCGTTTGATTGCAGTACTGAATGCTCTCTTTGGCGCTGGTTAATGCTTCAGTAATTAATTTCTCGGTATTTTCTTCCGTTGCAGAAATAAGCAAATCAATAATCAGCGGCAGATTTAAACCTGATAATAAATGGAAGTGTGGGCGTGATAAAAAACGAACAAACTCGTTATTCACGCTACCGGCAAAAATATCCGTAATCACTATCAGTTCATCCTGCGCCGGGAAACGCGCCAGTAGCGCCTCCACCTGCTGCGTGAGATCGGACTCCTCCTCGACGTAGGCACACAGGGTATGAATATCCGGCTGTTTACCGAGGATTAGCTCCACGGAGTTCAGCAAACCGTTAGCAAAGGTGCCATGGCTGGCAAAAATATAGTGTCGTTTCATCCTTACCTCGAAAGCGCATTCCACTGCTTTCTTAATAGCAACCGGCGTGCCAGAAACAGTGGCGCGCTGGTTAGCGCAAGGACGAACAGACTGAGGGAACTAAAACTCCTGATCTTCCTGAATAAATTCCGTTTCCCGCGTCAGGATATCGTGAATGTAGCAGAGCTCTATGGCGGGGATTTTGACACTATATCCGCTCTCAATGACACTAAAAGCCTCGCGAAGCGTCGCCAGCTCGCTCTGCGGACACTGCCTTCCGGAATAATGGGATGGCGACGCGTTGCGGATCAGGCGCTCAATCAGACAGCTGATATGCACGTACAGCGCCACCTTGCGATCGTTGGGCACGTCGTAGCCGGCCAGATGCTCATAGCGCAGTAAAAACTGCTCGACCTGATTGATGACCTTTGCGGTATCGAGGATCGTCACCGACTCGATCACCCGGCGCAGCGAGAAATTTTTCAGGATCAGGTTATTGATCTCGCTGACTTGTTCAGAGGAGGCCAGCTCGCCGAAGATACGCATCAGCGGGCGGCTGCCCTGGCCGGAAATCAGCGAATCCAGCGAGATCCACGGCAGATCGGCAAGCTGCGGGTCCAGAGTTCCAACGATCGCCAGCACCTCATAGCGGCTGAGCATCGGTTGCCGCCGCGCGGGATCGGCGAGCGTTTCCACATCACAGGCCACAATATCAATGCCGAGCGTCTCAGGAATGCTGGCTTTTAACAGCGCCGACAGATTCGCCGCCGCGCCCAGACCGGTGGCGCAGGTCGTAAGAATCGCCCGCGGTTTATCGGTTTGCGGGTAATAGAGCTGATGCTCGACCGCGAGATCGCCGCGGATCTCGCGGACGATATCTTCCAGCATAACGCCCTGCAAAATGCGCTCCCCGACGTACATCGCCATACCGGTGGAGACATTGTTGATAATCGCCATCGGCGTACTCAGGCGACGATTAAAATGGCGATGAATGGCGTTCAGCGATCCCATATCGACCAGAATGATCAATCCTGACGCCAGGGCGTGGCTCTCAATATAGGCCATCACCTGGTTAGCAATAGCCTCCGGCGTCACGTCGAGCGGCATATCGAATGACTCAAACAGCTGGCTTTTCAGCAACCGGTTCGCCACGTTGGCGATGCTGCTGGCGGTGGCGTAACCGTGGGCGAGGATAATTGCCCGGGTCACCTGCTGCTGGCTGATGGCGCCATTTTTCTGTAACCACAGCACCAGCAGCAGCAGGTCAATGCGCCGGGGTTCAATGTCCAGCTTCAGCGCCAGCGCAGCGAGGATCTCTTCGCAAAAGCGATACAGCAGCGGATATTTCTGCGCCAGAAAATCCTCCAGCAGGCGGCTTTTCTCGTTGCTCATCGTGGACGGCCCCTGCCGGGAACGATGAATTAGGTAGTGACTTAAAGCGTAAATACAGTTGCCGTTAAACTGGATATTGAAGCGCTTTTCAAGGCGATAAAACTCCTCCCGCACCTGATGCGTTATCAGCAGCAACATATGCGAACTATTGGCATCGTGATTATCGAAAATCAGCCGATCAAAGAGGGTTTCAATCTCCTCGCCCATGCTTTTTTGCGCCTCTTCCCAGAGCGTTTTTTTACTCTGCACCGCCTCATACAGCGCGAGAACGCGGCACTGAGTATCATAAATCAGCCCCTGAATCGGGTCGCGCGCGCGTAGCAGCCAGACCAGGCTGGTCTGCGGCTCGATAAGCAGCGGCTCCTGCTGGCCCATCGCTTCACTGAGGGCCGGCGTCGCAGCCATGATATTTTCCGGCAGATCATGCAGCGTCACGGTAAGCATCTCGCTGCCCGGACACCTGGCCCAGGCCGACGCCACGGCGTATTTCACCACATTCTTCAGCTCACCGACGTTACCGCGATAAACATAGTGCGTCAGCACCTGTAGCAGCCGTGGCGTCAGCTGCAGCCGGGCAGCCAACGTGCGCGCCTCCTGCCAGAAAAACTGCAGCGTTAACGCTTCTTTTTCGTGGCGGCTGCGGGTCTGTAAATCAGGCAGGCTAACGAGGATCGGAATACGGCGAATAAAGGTGGTCAGAAAAGTGCTGTGAATATCTTCGGTGGTGGCAAACACCAGCCGCAGCGAAATCGGCATCCCCTGCGCCGTTTCCCCCACCCGATAGATCTCCTTGCGGTCCAGCCAGGTGAAGAGCTTTTCCTGCCCCTGCGCATCCAGACGATGGACTTCATCAAGAAACAGCACGCCGCCATTTGCCGCCTCAAACGCCCCGGCTTTATCGCTCTGCGCGCCGGTAAACGCGCCTTTAACGTAGCCAAACAGGTTGGCGGCCAACAGCTCCGGGTTGCTGGCATACTGGGCGCAGTTAAAGCTGACAAAAGGCGCATCGGGCGGCAGCAGCCCCTGGGCGATAGCAAACTCATGCATCAGCTCCGCCATATAGCTCTTGCCAGTTCCGCTGTCGCCAACGATCAGCAGCGGAAGCCCACCGTTGGGATAAAACAGCGCGGTTTTCATCTGTTCGATAGGCTTGCGCAGGCTACCGTCATGGCCGGTCAGCAATGAGAAATGATCCGCCTGCTCCGGCTGCCGGTCGCTCTCTGCGAGCAGTTCCGCCATGCTGGCGTACTCGCTGCGGGAAAGAGGGAAAAACTGCTGGCAGAAGGCGGCTTTATGCAGGAAATAGACTGGTCGAGTATTGATCTTCACCAGCACATCCTGGGCCACCAACTGATTCAGATAGTGGCTGGCGGTATTTCTTTGCATCGCAAAACGCCGGGCCAGGTAGCCAGCGGTGAAGACCTCGCTCAGGTTATCCGGATCGAAAAAATCGGTCTGATTTTGCAGAAAAGCCAACAGTTCCGTTTTACGCATTACATCCCCCTCTTCACCTTACAGAGGCTTATGATGCGGGAAATCCACCAGGCGTTGGCGCTAAATTCACTTTTTGCTGTTCGGAGCACAAAAAAAACGGCGCCCAAATCCGCGGACGCCGCATAACAAAACCGTTACAGCCGCGCCAGGGCCTCCCGCATTCCTGAGCGCAAAATCATTTCCAGATAGCGCGTGACCTGGTCGGAAAGGCCGGGAATAGCCGTCAGATCCTCGCCCCAGTGCGCGTTATCCTGCAGGACGTCCGTGACCAGTCCATGCAGCGGGCTCCCGTTCGCCACCTGCTTCCATCCTTGCGAGAAGCGGGTTAACCAGACGTCATCATCTTGCAGCGGATACACCTGTCCGTCGCGCTGGCCGCGATAGAAGGCGATAAGCGCCGCCAGGGCAAACGTTAGCCGCGGGGGGATCGCGCCGTGCTGGCGGATTGTCGTCAGCAGCTGCGGCAGGATCCGGGTGCGGAACTTAGTCATGCCGTTCAGGGCGATGGCGAGCAATTGATGGCGAATATAGGGATTAAGAAAGCGCCCGGTGACCGCATCGGCAAACTGACGAAGCTCCTCGGCCGGTAAATCGAGCGCCGGGATAATCTCTTCATCAATCGTCTGCTGTACATAATGGCGAATGGCTTCGTCCTGCATCGCTTCGCCAACGGTATCCACCCCGCACAGCCATGCTACCGGCACCAGCGCGGTATGCGCACCGTTAAGAATGGCAACCTTGCGCGCTTTATAGGGCCGGATATCCTCTACGATGCGGATATTAAGCGGGTAGCGATCCAGCCGCAGCGTTTCCGCCAGCGCCTGCGGACCCTGAATGACGAATAACCAAAAGTATTCGGCGGTATCAAGGAAAGCATCATGGTAGCCCAGCTCCGTTTCCAGCTTTTCTGCTTCATCACGCGGGTAGCCGGTGACGATGCGGTCAACCAGCGTTGAACAAAACGTATTGGCGGTCTCAACCCAGTCGCGAAAAGCCGCGGGTAATTGCCACTCTTCGGCATAGCGCAGCACCAGCGCCTTCAGCGCCTCGCCGTTATAGTCAATTAGCTCGCAGGGGATGATCGTCCAACCCTTATCCACTGCGCCGTTGAAATGGCGGAACCGTTCGAGCAGCAGCTGGGCCAGTTTCGCCGGGAAGCTAACCGGCGGCTTATCGTCAGGCCGGTCTCCGGCGTGATAGCTGATGCCCGCTTCGGTGGTGTTTGAAAATACGAACGCGATCGCCGGATTTCGAGCCAGCGCCAGATAGCCGGCAAAATCCTGCCAGGGATTGATCTCGTTATTCACCGATCGAATAATCCGCGCCTCGCTCACCGCCTCGCCGCGTTCGTCCAGTCCGCGGATCACCGTGGTGTAAAGCCCGTCCTGGGTATTGAGCGACGGCGGAAACGCGGTGTTGATCGGGCGAATAATGGTCACGCCCGCCGCCAGATCGGTTTGCTCATTCAGCAGATCCAGCTGCCAGTCAATAAATGCCCGCAGGAAGTTGCCCTCGCCAAACTGAATCGCGCGCGTCGGGTACTGCGGCCCGGGAAAATCTTGTCGGTTTAACGATTTCATAAGCTTACCTGCTAAAAATGAATAACGCCTTTGATCAGCTGACGATTGTTAATCACGTCGCTTTCGTAAATTTCCGCCAGCGATTTGAAGTCGTAACGGTGGGTTAGCATCATCCTGGCGGTGATTTTCCCCTCGGCCATCAGCCGCCCGACCTTGGCAAAATCCTCTTCCGTCGCATTACGACTGCCCATCATCGTCGTCTCTTTCTTATGAAATTCCGGATCAGAGAACTGCAGTTCCCCCTTAAACAGACCAACAAAAATGATGCTGCCGCCGTGACGGATTAAATTAACGGTGTTATTCATCGCCTGCTGATTTCCCGTCGCGTCAATCACTTTCTGCGCCAGAGAACCGCCAAACGTGGCAGACAGTTGCTCGATAAACAGCGGATCGGAGGGATCGAGGGTGGTCAGGCCGAGATGCTGTGCCACATGATCGCGCCGCGCTGGGCTGGTATCCGCCACTACTACCTGCGCACCGTCAGCCTTAGCGATCGCCGCGGCTCCGAGCCCAATGGGGCCCGCGCCAACCACCAGCACCTGATCTCCCGGCTGGATCGCTGCGCGACGCACCGCGTGGGCGCTAATGGCGAATGGCTCAATCAACGCCACGGCTTCAGGATCGACGTCATCCACCACCAGCAGATTGTTTACCGGCACGCAGAGATACTCGCTAAACCCGCCGTCCCGATGCACGCCGATCACCGAAATCTTCTCGCAGCAGTTTGTCCGGCCGTTCAGGCAGGCCGGACACTGGCGGCAGGCGACATAGGGAATCACAGCAACCTGTTGGCCGCTCTTCAAATTAAGAATATTTTTACCCAGCCCAATTATCTCACCGCATATTTCATGTCCAAGAACACGCGGATAACTAAAAAAAGGCTGATTGCCGCCCCATGCATGAATGTCTGTCCCACAAATCCCCACTGCCTTTATTTTAATGAGAACTTCATCATCGCCGGGAATGGGAATTTGGCGTTTTTCCCAGTGTAGTTTTTTAGGTTCCTGACACACTAAAGTATTCATCGACGTCATAATAATTGCCTCCGTATTTGTTGGCTTAGATATCGATGAAAAATAGAAATAGAGTGAAACTCATTGCAAAATCTGTGAAATGTCACGCACAAAACTGTTTTAAATCCGGCTTTAATGGATAAAAAAGGAAAACGTTATGAGTCGCTCACAAAACCTACGTCACAATGTTATTAACCAGGTCATCAACGATATGGCGCGCGGCTTTATCCCCTCGCCGCTACCCTCGCAAAGCGCACTGGCGGAGATGTATAACATCAGCCGCACCACGGTGCGCCATATCCTTTGCCACTTATGCGAGCGCGGCGTCTTGAGCCAGGTCAATCACGACTACCAGATCCTTCGTCAGCCGGAAGTACAGGACGGCTTCGATGGTTCCAGCGCCTCGCTGACCGAACAAAACCGTCTCTTTGAACAAGCGTTTTTCACCATGATTAACCAGCGTCAGCTACGCGCCGGGGAGCGGTTCTCCGAACTGCAACTGGCGCGTGCCGCGGGCGTCAGCCCGGTCGTGGTCAGAGAATTTTTACTGAAATTCAGCCGCTACAACCTGATTGAAAGCGAAAAGCGCGGCCAGTGGAACATGAAAAAATTTGAGCAATCCTGGGCCGAGCAACTGTTCGAATTGCGGGAGATGCTGGAAACCCACGCACTTCAACACTTTCTTAATCTGCCGGACAGCGATGCCCGCTGGCTGCAGGCCAAAACCCTGCTTGAGCGCCACCGCACCCTGCGGGACAGCATCGGCAACAGCTTTCGTATGTTCTCCCAGCTCGATCGTGATTTTCATTCGCTGCTGCTTTCCGCTGCAGATAATATATTTTTTAATCAATCACTTGAGATTATCTCCGTGATCTTTCACTTCCACTATCAGTGGGATGAAAGTGACCTTAAACAGCGCAATATCATCGCCATTGATGAACATATGACGATCCTGAGCGCACTCATCTGTCGCAGCGATCTGGATGCCAACCTGGCGCTACGTAACCACCTGAACTCTGCGAAGCAATCCATGATTAACTCTCTCAAGCAAAGTGAATCGCTGGCACATTAAGTACCGATTAAAAACAGAAAATGATTAGCAACAGCACAAATCCAAAAACGTAATCCGGCGCCCTCAAAAAGGTTATTTATGCTGAAAACAAGTCGACTTACTTTACTGTGAAACAGGTGGGTGATGTTTACCCCCTTCGTTGTCACTTGGTATTCAAACATAATAATCAGGAGTCAGGCGTGGAATCACAAAATATAACCATAGACCCGCAGACCGACTTTAAAAAGGGGGAAGCGGAAACCCTTTCAGCTCCCCTAGAAAATACACTACAACGTAGTTCTCGTATTAAAAAGATTCAAACAACGGCAATGATTCTGTTATTTCTGGCGGCGGTGATTAACTACCTCGACCGAAGTTCATTGTCCGTTGCGAACTTAACGATTCGCGAGGAGTTAGGGCTTACCGCCACTGAAATCGGGGCGCTGTTATCGGTTTTCTCTCTGGCCTATGGCATTGCGCAACTGCCCTGCGGACCGCTGCTGGATCGCAAAGGTCCACGCATCATGCTGGGGCTGGGCATGTTTTTCTGGTCGCTATTTCAGGCGGTCTCCGGGATGGTGCACAGCTTTACCCAGTTTGTCCTGGTGCGTATCGGCATGGGGATCGGCGAAGCGCCGATGAACCCGTGCGGCGTCAAGGTGATCAACGACTGGTTTAATATTAAAGAGCGCGGTCGCCCAATGGGCTTCTTTAACGCCGCCTCGACGATTGGCGTGGCGATCAGCCCGCCGATCCTTGCCGCGATGATGCTGATGATGGGTTGGCGCTGGATGTTTATTACCATCGGCGTACTGGGGATCTTTGTCGCTATCGGCTGGTATATGCTTTATCGCAACCGGGAGGATATCCCCCTCACCGCCGATGAGCAGGCCTACCTTAATGCCGGAAGCGTCAACGTGCGCCGTGACCCGCTGAGCTTTGCCGAATGGCGCAGTCTGTTTAAAAACAAAACCATGTGGGGAATGATGTTCGGCTTCAGCGGCATCAACTATACCGCGTGGCTATATCTGGCCTGGCTGCCGGGCTACCTGCAAACGGCGTATAACCTCGATCTGAAAAGTACCGGGTTTATGGCCGCCATTCCTTTCCTGTTTGGTGCCGCCGGTATGCTGATCAATGGCTACGTCACCGACTGGCTGGTCAAAGGCGGCATGGCCCCGATCAAAAGCCGCAAGATCTGCATTATTGCCGGGATGTTCTGCTCCGCGGCGTTTACGCTGATCGTGCCGCATGCCACCACCTCAATCGCGGCGGTGCTGTTAATCGGTATGGCGTTGTTCTGTATTCATTTTGCCGGAACGTCCTGCTGGGGGTTGATCCACGTCGCTGTAGCATCAAGAATGACGGCTTCCGTCGGCAGTATTCAGAATTTCGCCAGCTTTATCTGCGCTTCATTCGCACCGGTGGTGACCGGATTTATTGTCGATACCACCCATTCCTTCCAGCTGGCACTGGTTATATGCGGCTGTGTGACCGCTCTCGGCGCACTGGCCTACATTTTCCTGGTTCGCCAGCCGATTAGTGACCCGCGTAACGACTGAATCTTAACGCCCTGCTGACCGCAGGGCATTCATCGTTGCGCTCATTTCATACTGCTGCAGCGATAGCGGCGCATATCCCGCCGCGGCAAACAGCGGCGTAAACGTTTCCGGGACCGTCACCGAAGTACCAATGCCCGGGAACTGCTGCGCCAGCGTCACCAGCAGCTCACGCGCCAGCCCCTGACGGCGGGCGGCGGGCTCCACCCACAGAAACTGCAGTACAGGCCGCGAGCCCGCCGTCGTTAGAACCGCGAAAGCGCGCTGTTCCAGCGTCACGACCTGACAGGGCAGGGTGGCGAAGGTGAGTGGATCCAGCAGCCAGGGGAGCTGACTATTACTCTCGTCAATGGCGCGCCGTAGCAGGGCCAGGGTGGGATAAAGCTGTAATACACCCGATACCGGAGCCAGAGGTTCATTGCTCAGATAGCCGCAGAGCCCATAGCGTCGCGTAAAGCCCAGCGCCTGATATAGCGCGACGGCCGCGTGGTTATCGCGGATCACCTCCAGGGATACCGTCTCGATCCCCTGCTGTTGCAGGAGCATTAGCAGCTCTTGCATCAATTCCCGGCCCAGGCCTTTGCCGCGCCAGGCCGGGCGCAGGGCAAAGGCGGCCAGGCGAGCGGCACTTCCCCGGCGAGCGACAATCGCGATCGCCGCCGGTTCATCTCCGGCCAGCCAGACGCGGGAATCGATCAGGCTCATCCCCTCGGCGCTAAAACGCTGAACAAATCCCGCCACCGACTGGGTAACAGGCACCAGATAGGCTTCAAAACAGGCGTTGAGAATATCCGTTAACTGCACGCTGCTGAACTGCGTGGCGGGAACGGCGGTCAGCTCCATACTTTTCTCCCGAGGGCTGCTATGCTGAGGTGATGAAAACTAACACTATAACTGCCGGTGCCGTATTACGCCTGACTCAGGAGAGCGATATCGCCCTTCTGCCCGCCATTGAACGTTCTGCAGCCCAGGCATTTCGCCAGATCCCCTCTCTCGCCTGGCTGGCGGACAGCGAGGTGATTAGCGTTGCGCGTCATCATGATTATCTGGAAACAGAGCATAGCCTGCTGGCGGTAGCCGCCGGGCAGCCGATTGGCTTTATTCTGACCGAACCGCTCGACGACGCCTTATTTATCGTCGAAATCGCCGTCCACGAGGACTGGCAGCATCAGGGCATCGGCCGGATGCTGCTGGAGCAGGTTATCGAGGGCGCACGGCAGATGGGCTACCCAGCGGTAACCCTCACCACCTTCCGCGAGGTACCGTGGAATGCGCCGTTTTATACCCGTCTGGGATTCACCATGCTCGATGAGCTGACCCTGCCTGCCGGACTGGCGGCAAAAAGGGAACAGGAGACCCGGCACGGCCTACCGCCCGAGTCGCGCTGCGCCATGCGCTTGTCGCTCTGATGGTCGGCCCGCCGCGCTCCGCGCTTTACTATGGCCGCAAGGCGCAAATCTCATCATGCAATGAACGACTGATGGTAACCCCCTGCCGCTCACTCTGCTGACGGCAGGCGAAACGTCGCTCGCCCGGCAGCCGCGCCCCCTGCTCCTGCATCCCCTTGAACAGCGTTTCGGCGCGCGCCAGCTGCTCTGGTGCCTGCGCGCCGAGAAAGCGCTGCGGATCCAGCGCCAGGATCAGCTCGCCGCCGTAGGGGAGCCCACCCGCGCCGTTATCCCACGCCAGCGATTCGGCGCTGGTCATATCGCCGATAAGCGGCCCGGCCAGCAGCTCAACCATAGCCGCCAGCGCCGAGCCCTTATGCCCGCCAAAGGTTAACATCGCGCCGTTCAGCACCTCCGCGGCATCGGTCGTTGGCTGGCCATGACTGTCGATTCCCCAGCCTTCCGGTAGCGCTTTGCCGGCACGCTGATGCAGCTGGATCTCACCGCGCGCCGCGGCGCTGGTCGCCATATCAACAATAAACGGCGGTTTGTCCCGCCGCGGCCAGCCAAAAGCGATAGGATTGGTGCCGAACAGCGGACGCGTGCCGCCCGCCGGCGCGACCCAGGCGTGGCTTGGCGTACAGGCCAGCCCCACCAGCCCTGCCTCGGTCAACGGCTCAATATCGGTAAACAGCGCGGAAAAATGGACGCAGCGGTTAATTGCCAGCGCCGCAATACCGCTGTGCCGCGCTTTCTCCAGCAGCAGCGGCAGCGCTCGTTCGTAGGCCAGCAGCGAAAAAGCACCCCCAGCATCCGCCCGCACAATCGCCGGCGCCTGGTCGTGGATATGCGGCTCGGCATCGGGCGATACCTTACCTTTGCGCAGGGTATCGACAATGCCCAACAGCCGCCACAGGCCGTGGGAAGCGCAGCCGTCGCGTTCCCCGGCGGTTACATTGCGGGCGATAGCCGCCGCGTGGTCGGCGCTAAATCCATTGGCGCTGAGCATTTCCAGCGCCAGGTCATAAGCTTCAGGTAACGAAAGGGTTACCGACTCCATCGTGCTCTCCTTACTCTTCTTCATCTCCGCTAAAATTAGCCTGCGGCAGGCAGCTGCGCGCGCCCCAGTAGTAAATCCCCAACGACATCGCCGCCACCAGCACCGTATCCCAGGGGTGACCTATCACATTAAGCCCGCCGAAGCTGCCCAGCCAGGAAAAGAGGATAATCAACGCATAAAAAACGATAAGCCACAGCGAAGACTTCACCTGCTGCGCCAGGCTCACGGTATGTTCCGGCACCTTACCCTTGCACATCACGTAGACCACAAACATCACGATTTGCAGCCCCAGCAGCCACGAGAGCGTATTCCAGCCGGACCAGTAGACAATCAGCGCCGAGATCATAAACGATACCGGGCCGATGATGCCGAAGGCGCGCACGCGGAACGGCCGCGGCAGATCCGGCGCGTTGCGGCGCAGCCCGGCGGCGGTCACCGGGGCGATGGCGTAGCTCAGCACGAGGGCAGCCGACACCACGCTAATGAGCTGTTCCCAGGAGGGGAACGGCAGCGTCCAGAAGATTGAAAGCCCGAAGGTCAGCCACAGCGCCGGGCGCGGAATACCGGACGCTTTATCAATATGGGTAAAGGCTTTAAAGAAAGTACCCGCCTTCGCCCAGCCGTAGATCACCCGCGGCGTCGCGTTCATATAGATATTGCCGGTGCCGCTCGGGGAGATG
Organism: Klebsiella sp. G-Nf4; assembly: GCF_002810615.1. Classification (NCBI taxonomy): domain Bacteria; kingdom Pseudomonadati; phylum Pseudomonadota; class Gammaproteobacteria; order Enterobacterales; family Enterobacteriaceae; genus Klebsiella; species Klebsiella sp. G-Nf4. The sequence goes on from NZ_PION01000013.1 coordinate 93,602, forward strand.
ATCGCATCGCTTATCACCATAAAGGCCAGCCAGCCCATCCCGAGGGTAATGGCGATATCGCGATACGGCAGCGAGAACTGTTTGCTCACCTCGGCCCAACCGCCGTTCAGCATTTCGGTGGGGATACTGCCAAGGAACGCCAGCTGCAGCAGCACGTAGATAATCGTCGACAGCACCACTGATAAAATCAACGCAATCGGGATAGTCCGCTGCGGCTTTTGCACTTCGCTGGCTACCGAGATAATCGGCGTCAATCCCAGATAAGCGAAGATAATTCCCCCCGCGCTGATCGCCGCTTCTACCCCAGACATGCCAAACGGCGCAACCCCCTGCGCGTGCAGGTTCTCCGGTTTAAAGAAGGTGAATAGCGTCACCACCACCAGCAGCGGCACCAGAAACTTGAGCACGCTGATGAAGTTGTTCGATCGGGCGAAGGTCTTGACGCTGTAGTAGTTAAGCGCAAAGAAGAAACACAGCAGCAGGAACTGCACCACCCACCCCAGCAGCGTCGGCGAGCTGGAGCCCGGCTGGGTCAGCGCCGGAAACCAGGCCGCGGCATATTGCCGGGCGGCGACGATTTCAATCGAGATCAGGCTGGAGAACGCAATCAGGGTGATGAACCCCAGCAGATAGCCCATCAGCTCACCGTGGGAAAAGACCGGGTAGCGAATAATGCCGCCGGCGCGCGGCAGCGCCGCCCCCAGCTCGCAGTAGACAATCCCCAGCAGCAATACCGCAAAGCCGCCGATCACCCACGAGGCGATCCCGGCCGGACCGGCAATGGAGGCCACGTGGCTGGCGGCGAATAACCATCCGGAGCCGAAAATCGCTCCCAGGCCGATAAAGGTGAGATCGGTCAGGGTCAGCTGTTTTTTAAACTTACCCGACTCAGCAACGCGGGTTTGACTGTTATGCGTAGAGTGAATGGTCATGGTGATGCCCTTGCGTCAATGAGAGGAGGAAATCGCTTCCCGGGTCCACTGGCCGTTGACCAGGCGCAGCAGGTTCAAAGGGTTCGCATCCTGCAGCGCCGGCGGTAACAGGGCGGAGGGCGCGTTCTGCAGACAGACCGGGCGCAGAAAGCGCTCAATCGCCCGGCTGCCGACCGAGGTCCCGCGCGCGTCGGTGGTCGCTGGCCACGGGCCGCCGTGGACCATCGCATCGCACACTTCCACGCCGGTGGGATAACCGTTAAACAGCACCCGTCCGGCCTTCTCGCACAGCAGCGGTAGCAGGCTCGTCGCCAGCGGGCCATCATCCGCCTCGGCGTGTAGCGTCGCGGTGAGCTGCCCCTGCAGCGCTTTCACTACCGCCTGCAGTTGGGCCTCATCGTCCACTTCCACCAGCAGCGACAGCGGGCCGAAAACTTCGGTCTGCAACAGCGTATCCTGCGCCAGCAGATCCTCGGCCTGAGCCTGCCACAGCAGGGTCTGCGCCTGCCCGGCGCCGGCGGCGAGGCCGCTCGCCAGCTTCTCGATACGCGGGTGCGCCGCCAGTGCCGCCCCCCCCTGGCGGTAGTGCTGAAGGGTCGGCGCATTGAGCAACACCTGCGGCGGGGAGCCCGCTACCGCCGCGCACAGCGCCGACTTAAAGCGTTCCAGCCCGGCGCCGCGCAGCGCCAGAATCAGCCCCGGACGGGTACAGAACTGGCCACCGCCGAGGGTGAATGACGCCACCAGCTCGTTTGCCAGCGCCTCGGCCCGCGTCTTCAGCGCCTGCGGCAGAATAATCAATGGGTTAATCGCAGACATTTCAGCAAACAGCGGGATTGGCTGCGGGCGCTGCTGCGCCAGCTGATACAGCGCCTTACCACCGGCCAGCGAACCGGTAAAGCCAACGGCCTGAATCGCCGGATGGCCGACCAATTCGGCGCCAATATCGGTCCCGAAAATCATATTGAATACGCCGCCGGGTAAACCGCACCGCACTACCGCCCGGACGATCGCTTCAGCGGTCAGCTCGGCGGTGGCCATATGGCCCGGATGGGCCTTCACCACCACCGGGCAGCCAGCCGCCAGCGCCGAGGCGGTATCGCCGCCGGCGGTGGAAAAGGCCAACGGAAAGTTGCTGGCGCCAAACACCGCCACCGGCCCTAACGCCTGCTGATACTGGCGCAGATCCGGGCGCGGCAGCGGCTGACGGTCGGCTAAGGCGGTATCAATACGGGCGGCGAAGGTATCGCCGCGCTGGATCACGCCAGCAAACATCCGCAGCTGGCCGCTGGTACGCGCCCGTTCACCCTGCAGCCGCGCCAGCGGCAGCGCGGTCTCCTGACCGGCGAGTGCAAAAAACGCCTCGCCCAGCGCATCCAGTTCATCGGCAATCGCGCAGAGAAAGCGCGCCCGCTGCTGCGGCGTGGTTTGTGAATAAACAGCAAAGGCCTGCTGCGCGGCTTCTGCGGCCTGTGCGGCTTCCTCGCGTGAAGCCGGATAAAAGCGGTGACCGGTGGCTTCGCCGTCCACCGCCCGCAGGCTCAATAGCGTCGCCTCACCGCTGGCAATGCGGCGTCCGGCGATAAACTGCCGTCCCGCCGTGGTCTGAGATGTATTCATATTGACTCCTGTGATCAGAGGCCGACGTCCGGCAGCGTCGGACGAGTCGCCAGCGCCTGTTCAACGATCGCCACCACCTGCTGGCGCGTTTCGCCTTCCAGCGCCAGACGCGGCGGACGGGTAATGGCGCTACCGCGACCCAGCAACTCTTCACACAGCTTGATGCACTGCACCAGATCCGGACGCGCATCGAGATGCAGCAGCGGCATGAACCAGCGGTACAGCGCCATCGCCTCTTCGTAACGCTGCTGGCGGGCGAGACGGAATAACGTTTCCCCTTCGCGCGGGAAGGCATTGGACATCCCGGAGATCCAGCCTTCCGCGCCGACGGCGATGCTTTCCACCACCACGTCATCCAGCCCGGCAAACAGCACGAAGCGGTCGCCAACGGTGTTACGCAGGTCGATAAAGCGGCGGGTATCACCGGAGGAGTCTTTAAAACAGACGATGTTGTCGCAGTCGGTCAGGGTGGCGAGAATGTCCGGCGTCACGTCGTTTTTGTAAATCGGCGGGTTGTTGTAGACCATAATCGGCAGGTCGGTAGCGCTCGCCACGCTGCGGAAGTGGGCCGCGGTTTCATGCGGTTTCGAGGAATAGACCAGCGCCGGCATCACCATGATCCCGTCGACGCCGACGCGCTCCGCCTCTTTTGCCATTTTCCGGGCGAAGGCGGTGGTGAACTCGGCCACCCCGGCGATGACCGGAATTTTGCCGCCGGCGGCATCCTTCGCCACCTCGATAATCTGCAGTTTTTCATCGGTGCTCAGCGAGGTGTTTTCCCCTACGCTGCCGCACACCACCAGCCCGGAAACGCCATCTTTGACCAGGTTTTTCATCACCGCGTGAGTGGCGTCTAAATCGAGGGAGTAATCGCTACGAAACTGCGTGCTGACCGCCGGGAATACGCCGCTCCAGTGAATCGCTTTTTTGCTCATGCTCGGTTCCTTGTCGTCATTTTGTTAAGTCGAAGTGAATGAATGGTGAATATTCACTGACAGATTGACGTGTCGCGGAACCGGCGGCTTGTCGGTTTTCCCTCAATACGATGACGAAATTAGCACAGTCGACAAAAGTGTGAGCCCGCGTTTATCCGAGCAGCGTGAGGCGAAAATCGCGCGGCGTCGAGCCGGTCATGGCCTTGAACTGGCGGCTGAAGGCGCTGTGATCGGTATACCCGCACTGCAGGGCGATATCGGTAATCGGCGTATCGCCAGCCAGCAGTTCGGTGGCTTTTTCCAGGCGAACTTTGTGGATCATTTGCCGCGGGGTGAGATGAAAGATCCGCTTGCAGTAGCGTTCGATCTGCGCAATCGACATCCCGCTTAAGGCGGTTAACTCTTCCATGGCGATCGGCCGGTGATAGTGCCGGCGGATATGATCGTCGACGATCGCCAGCCGCTGCCACGCCGGATGGCGGGCGTGGGCCTCCTGCAGATCGTGCGAGATCCCGGCCATGCCGATCACCTGGCCGCTGATATCGCGCAGCGCCAGTTTCTGCGTCAGACACCAGCCGCGCTCGCGGCCATTGTAGAGATGCATTTCCAGCTGATCGCGCAGGGTCACGCCTTCCCGTAGTACCCGAAGATCCTGTTCGGTATAACCCTGACCCAGCGCGGAAGGAAAGACATCGGCGGAGGTTTTGCCCAGCAGCGAGGAGACGGTTTTAAAACCGCAGCGGCGGGCCAGCGTCAGGTTCGCCAACAAATAACGCGCCTGCCGATCTTTGATAAAAAAGACCACATTAGGAATGGCATTGAGCAGGGGCGCAATCAGCGCCAGGGCATTCAGCAGCGCGGGCATATTTTCCGGCCGCTGGCGCGCCAGCCCTTCGCAGATCTGGCTCAGCTCATCGACGGCCAGCTCAGGTTGGTTAACCGCCCGGGGCGGCGGCGCATCAGAAACACCGATCATAAGGCCTCCTCATGTAAGTGACCGAAGGATATTTATTCACTTTCCGTTAACACCTCAAGCAGCATCCCTCGGTTTTGCGATCCTGGATCCGCTTTACGCCTTCCCCTGATTTATCCACTGGCGCAATGGTCACTTTCGGTTTACCACAGCATTAAGCAGATGATTAATAAGAAATAACTATGTGAAATAGAAATATACCGTGCTGATGACTATGCAGATTTCGTCATTTTCTCTGACGAAAGCGCTCAAGCAGGCCGGGAAAGGTTGCGCCAGCATGATGAAACATGTTGTTAACTTCCGGAGAGTCTGATGACCGCGCCACGCCCCCCTGTTACGCTGAGAGCTATTGATTCACATACCGGCGGCGAACCGACCCGCCTGATCATTGACGGCTTCCCCGACCTCGGCGGCGGCAACATGGCGGAGCGCCGCGACCGCTTTGCCCGCGACTTCGACCTGTGGCGTCAGGCGGCCATTCTCGAACCGCGCGGTAATGACGTACTGGTCGGCGCGCTGCTGTGCAAACCTGTCTCGGCAGCGGCTACCGCTGGCGTGATTTTCTTCAACAACGCCGGTTTTCTGAATATGTGCGGTCACGGCACCATCGGGCTTATCGCCTCGCTGGCCTGGCTTGGGCGTATCCAGCCCGGCGTGCATCTGATTGAAACGCCGGTCGGCGACGTAAGCGCCACGTTGCACGACGATGGCAGCGTATCGGTGCAAAACGTCCCGGCCCGCCGCTGGAAAAAACAGATCCGCGTTGAGACCGCGCTGGGTCCCGTCATCGGCGATATTGCCTGGGGCGGTAACTGGTTTTTTCTGATTAACGACCACCCGTTCGCCATTACCCCCGAACAGATTCCACAGCTCACCGACTACGCCTGGGCGGTGCGCGAGGGGCTGGAAGCCGCGGGGATCCGCGGCGATGACGGCGGCGTTATCGACCATATCGAACTCTTCGCCGCTGACGATACCGCCGACAGCCGCAGCTTCGTACTCTGTCCGGGAAAGGCCTGGGATCGCTCGCCGTGCGGTACCGGCACCAGCGCCAAGCTGGCTTGCCTGGCGCAGGAGGGCAAGCTGCAGCCAGGAGAAATCTGGCGTCAGGCCAGCATCATCGGCAGCCAGTTTACCGCCAGCTACCAGCGCACCGCGGAAGGCATCATCCCAACGATCCGTGGCGAAGCCTGGGTGTGCGGCGATAACCAGTTGATCCTCAACCCTGACGATCCCTTCTGCTGGGGGATCGCGCCGTGAAGCAGTGCGATGTCATCGTGATCGGCGCCGGGATCATCGGCGCCGCCTGCGCGTGGCAGCTGGCGAAGCGGGGGCAGAGCGTGACGCTTATCGATGACGGTCAGCCCGGCGCGACGGCGGCCGGTATGGGCCATCTGGTGTGCATGGATGACGACCCCGCCGAGCTTGCCTTGTCGGCATGGTCGCTGGAACGCTGGCGCGCTATCACGCCACGGATGCCCGACCATTGCGCCTGGCGCGGCTGCGGCACGCTGTGGCTGGCGGAAAGCGAAGAAGAGATGGCCGTGGCTGGCGACAAACAGCGGCGGCTGGCCAGCTATCAGGTGCCCAGCGAACGCCAGACCCCGCAGCAGATCGCCGGACGCGAGCCGCTGCTGCGCGGCGGGCTGGCGGGCGGCCTGTGGGTGCCAGGCGATGGTATCGTCTACGCGCCAAACGTCGCCCGCTGGCTGATGGCCGATGCCGGAGACCATCTCACCTGCCTGCACGACAGCGCGCAGGCGATTACCGAACCGCAGGTGCTGCTCGCCAGCGGCAAACGGCTACAGGCGCGGGCCATCGTGGTGGCCTGCGGACTTGAAGCCAACGCGCTGTTAGCGGAAAACTGGCTGCGACCGAAAAAAGGCCAACTGGCGATTACCGATCGCTACCGGCCGCGGGTGCATCACCAGCTGGTTGAGCTGGGTTACGGCGCCAGCGCCCATGGCGGCGGCACCTCGGTGGCGTTTAACCTTCAGCCGCGGCCAACCGGCCAGCTGCTGATTGGCTCTTCGCGTCAGTTTGATAACCGTGAGCGCGAGTTGGATCTGCCCTTGCTGGCGCAGATGCTCGATCGCGCCCGCCATTTCGTGCCGGCGCTGGCGACGTTGAATATCATCCGTTGCTGGAGCGGCCTGCGCGCCGCCTCGCCGGATGGCAACCCGCTGATCGGCCCGCACCCCGCCCGCCGTGGCGTATGGTTAGCGCTGGGCCATGAAGGGCTGGGCGTCACCACCGCCCCGGCCACGGCTGAACTGCTGGCGGCGCAGATCCTCGATGAACGCTGCCCATTGGCGCCCGACGCCTGGCTCCCGGCCCGTTTGTGTCATCAGGAGGCGATGGCATGAAGGCCACTCTCACTATCACCATTGATGGCGAAGCGCTGATGGTGCCGGAAGGCATTAGCGTGGCGGTGGCGCTGGCGTTGACCGGCGATCCCACCACCCGCCAGGCGGTCAACGGCGACTCACGCGCGCCATTTTGCGGCATGGGCGTCTGCCAGGAGTGCCGGATCACCGTCGACGGCCGGCGGGTGCTGGCCTGCCAGACCTTGTGCCGGGCCGGTATGCAAATAGAAAGGAGCCGCTATGCAAACGCTGCGTTGTGACATTTTAATCCTCGGCGCCGGCCCCGCCGGCATGGCGGCCGCGCTCTCCGCCGCCGCCTGCGATAAACAGGTGATTATTCTCGACGATAACCCCGCCCCTGGCGGGCAAATCTGGCGGGCCGGTCCGCAGGCGACGCTGCCCGTCCTGGCCCGGCGCTACCGCGACGCCATCGCCGCGTCTGCCGCCATCCGTGTAGTGAACGGCGCGCGGCTGATTGCCCGCCCCTCCGCGCACAGCGTGCTGTTTGAAACCGCCGACGGCGCTGGCGTGGTTTACTGGCAGAAACTGATCCTCTGCTGCGGCGCGCGCGAGCTGTCGCTGCCCTTTCCCGGCTGGACCTTACCCGGCGTGACCGGCGCGGGCGGCCTGCAGGCGCAAATCAAACAGGGCCTGTCGCTGAAAGGAGAAAAGGTGGTGATTGCCGGCAGCGGTCCGCTACTGCTGGCGGTGGCGGATACGGTGAACAAGGCCGGAGGCGACGTGACGAATATCATTGAGCAAGCGCCGCTCCCGGCGCTACTGCGCTTCGCCAGCGGGCTGTGGCGCTGGCCGCAGAAGCTGCGCCAGTTAGCGACGCTGGCCCCGAAAGGCTATCTGAGCGGCGCGCAGGCGATCCGCGCTCACGGCGCAACGCGGCTGGAAGCCGTTACGCTTCGCCAGCGCGGCGTCGAGCGAACTATCGCCTGCGATCGGCTGGCTATCGGCTACGGGCTGATACCCAATATCGAGACGGGGCTGCTGTTTGGCTGCGCCACGGCACAGGAGGCGCTCCAGGTTAACCGCTGGCAGCAGACCAGCATCGCGGATATCTATGCCGCCGGCGAGTGCACCGGTTTCGGCGGTAGCGAGCTGGCGCTGGCGGAGGGCGAAATCGCCGGGTATGCCGCCGCCGGGGCCAGCCAGCAAGCGCAGGCGTTATTTACCCGCCGCGCCCGCTGGCAGCGTTTCGCCGAAGCAATCAACCGTACCTTCCGGCTGACGGAATCCTTGAAAGACGCCGCAACGCCGGAGAGCCTGCTGTGCCGCTGCGAAGATGTACGCTGCGGCGATGTGGCGGCCGCCGGAGGCTGGGCGCAGGCCAAACTGACCCAGCGCTGCGGAATGGGCGCCTGTCAAGGGCGCACCTGCGCCGCCAGCGCCCGCTGGCTGTATGGCTGGCCGCTGCCGCAGCCGAGAGAGCCGCTGTCCCCCGCCCGCGCGGAAACGCTTATTGCCCTCGCCAGGCTGAGCGCCGAGCCGTAACCGCTACTCTTCTTCTGCACCGCGCCCGGCAGGGACGCCAAGCGCAATAAACTCCTCCAGCAGCGAGGTCAGTTGCTGCAGCTTTTCCGTGGTGAACTGGGCCTCCAGCAGGCGATAGGTTTCTTCCACCTCGGCCTGGGCGCTTTCATACAGCGCGGTTCCGGCAGGCGTCAGCGAGACGTACAGCTTGCGCTGATCGTTAACCGGCTTTAAGCGCAACACCAGCCCATCCCGCTCCATGCGCGTCAAAATCCCGGTCAGGCTGGGGCGCAGGATACAGGCGCGAAAGGCCAGATCGTGAAAGTCCATCGACGGACGTTCGGCGAGAATTCGCACGATCCGCCACTGCTGTTCGGTGAGATTGTGCCGTTTGACGATCGGCCGAAAGTAGGCCATCGCCGCCTCACGCGCCTGCAACAAGGCAATGGTTAATGAATCATGCATAGTATCCCCTCTACAGCCTCATCCAAAACTTATTAACAACTTAACAATTAGCTTTAATCCTGCCATGTACAACCGGTTTCTGCACCTGAAAAGTACCAGCCTTTTCCTGAAAAATAGTCAACCCATTGATTAAAAACAAATAAGTTATTGATGTGTAAATATTGTGTTAATCAGATCACAAAACATTCACTTCCAGTTGCTAAACCTGGCCGCAAAGCATAAAAGATGATCATTAACATATTAATGAAATGCATTTAAATCCGAAATCAGTACCAGAGGAGTGGTGAATGAAAGGTACCATCTTCGCCGTTGCGCTCAATCATCGCAGCCAGCTCGACGCCTGGCGCGAAGCGTTTCAACAGGCCCCCTACAAGACGCCGCCGAAAACCGCGGTCTGGTTTATCAAGCCGCGCAATACCGTGATTGGCGATGGCGAGTCGATCCCCTATCCGCAGGGCGAGACCGTACAAAGCGGCGCCACCGTGGCGCTGATTGTCGGCAAAACCGCACGTAAAGTGGCAGCGGAACAGGCGGCGAACTATATCGCCGGCTACGCGCTGGCTAACGATGTGAGCCTGCCGGAAGAGAGTTTTTATCGCCCGGCGATCAAGGCGAAGTGCCGCGACGGCTTCTGCCCCGTCGGCGCGCTGTCGGCGGTGCGTAACGTCGATAATCTGACCATTATCACCGAAATCAATGGCCGCGAAGCGGATAGCTGGCATACCGGCGATCTGCAGCGTAACGCCGCGCAGCTGCTGAGCGCCTTGAGCGAGTTCGCCACCCTCAATCCCGGCGACGCGATTCTTATCGGCACGCCCCACTCCCGCGTCACGCTGCGCCCCGGCGACCGGGTACGTATCCTCGCCGACGGTTTCCCGGCGCTCGAAAACCCGGTTGTCGCAGAAGGAGAGCTGGCATGAAACAGGCACGCATTGAATGGCAGGGACGAGTACGCGACGTGCTGGTCGATGAACGCGATCAGGTTCACCTGGACGATGGCACGGTGTTAAACGAGGGTGAATTCCGCTGGTTGCCGCCCGCTGACGGCACGCTGTTCGCGCTGGGGCTGAACTACGCCGACCACGCCAGCGAGCTGGAGTTTAAGCCGCCAACCGAGCCGTTGGTGTTCATCAAAGCGCCGAACACCTTTATTGGCCACCAGCAGCAGTCGGTACGCCCGGATAACGTCGAATACATGCACTACGAAGCCGAACTGGTGGTGGTGATCGGGAAAACCGCCCGCCGCGTCAGCGAAGCCGAGGCCATGGACTATGTGGCCGGCTATACCGTGTGCAACGACTATGCGATCCGCGACTATCTGGAAAACTACTACCGCCCGAACCTGCGGGTAAAAAGCCGCGACACCCTGACGCCGATCGGCCCGTGGATCGTCGCCAAAGAGGCGATCCCGGATCCGCATAATCTGGCCCTGCGCACCTGGGTCAACGGCGAACTGCGCCAGCAGGGCACCACCGCCGACCTGATCTTCAGCATCCCGTTCCTCATCGCTTATTTAAGCGAATTTATGACCCTGCAACCAGGCGACATGATCGCCACCGGCACGCCGAAAGGTCTGTCCGATGTGGTGCCGGGCGACGAAGTGATCGTCGAAGTCGAGGGCGTGGGCCGCCTGGTCAACCATATCATCAGCCAGCAAGCGTATGAGGAGACACTGTCATGAAAAAGATTAACCATTGGATCAACGGTAAAAACGTTGCCGGCGCAGACTATTTTCATACCACCAACCCGGCCACCGGCGAGGTACTGGCTGAAGTCGCCTCCGGCGGTGAAGCCGAGGTCCACCAGGCAGTCGCGGCGGCAAAAGAGGCCTTTCCGAAGTGGGCTAACCTGCCGATGAAAGAGCGCGCGCGCCTGATGCGCCGCTTGGGCGATCTGATCGATCAGAACGTCCCGGAGATCGCGGCGATGGAAACCGCCGATACCGGCCTGCCTATCCACCAGACCAAAAACGTGCTGATCCCGCGGGCGTCGCATAACTTCGAATTTTTCGCCGAAGTGTGTCAGCAGATGAACGGCAAGACCTATCCGGTCGATGACAAGATGCTCAATTACACCCTCGTGCAGCCGGTCGGCGTGTGCGCGCTGGTGTCGCCGTGGAACGTGCCGTTTATGACCGCCACCTGGAAGGTCGCGCCGTGTCTTGCACTGGGGAATACCGCGGTGCTGAAAATGTCCGAACTGTCGCCGCTGACCGCCGATCGCCTGGGCGAGCTGGCGCTGGAAGCGGGGATCCCGGCAGGTGTGCTCAACGTGGTGCAAGGCTATGGTGCTACCGCGGGCGACGCGCTGGTGCGCCATCATGATATTCGCGCCGTTTCCTTTACCGGCGGCACCGCCACCGGACGCAACATCATGAAAAACGCCGGCCTGAAAAAGTACTCCATGGAGCTTGGCGGAAAGTCGCCGGTGCTGATTTTTGAAGACGCCGATATTGAGCGCGCCCTCGACGCCGCGCTGTTCACCATTTTCTCGATCAACGGTGAACGCTGCACCGCCGGTTCGCGTATTTTCATTCAGCAGAGTATTTATCCGGAGTTCGTCAAGCGCTTCGCCGAGCGCGCCAACCGCCTGCGCGTGGGCGATCCGACCGACCCGAATACCCAGGTCGGCGCGCTGATTAGCAAGCCACACTGGGAGAAAGTGTCCGGCTACATTCGCCTCGGTATCGAAGAGGGCGCCACCCTGCTGGCCGGTGGCCCGGATAAACCGTCCGACCTGCCGGCGCATCTGAAATCCGGCAACTTCCTGCGCCCGACGGTGCTGGCGGATGTCGATAACCGCATGCGCGTCGCTCAGGAAGAAATATTTGGCCCGGTCGCCTGCCTGCTGCCGTTCAAAGACGAAGCGGAAGGATTGCGTCTGGCCAACGATGTGGAATACGGCCTGGCGTCGTATATCTGGACCCAGGACGTCAGCAAAGTGCTGCGTCTGGCCCGCGGTATTGAAGCCGGGATGGTGTTCGTCAACACCCAGAACGTGCGCGACCTGCGTCAGCCGTTCGGCGGCGTGAAGGCCTCCGGCACCGGCCGCGAAGGCGGCGAGTACAGCTTTGAAGTGTTCGCCGAAATGAAAAACGTCTGCATCTCGATGGGCGACCATCCGATCCCGAAATGGGGAGTCTGATATGGGTAAGTTAGCGTTAGCAGCAAAAATCACTCACGTGCCGTCGATGTATCTGTCTGAGCTGCCGGGGAAAAACCACGGCTGCCGTCAGGGCGCGATCGATGGGCATAAAGAAATTGGCAAGCGCTGTCGTGAAATGGGCGTTGATACCATTATCGTGTTCGACACCCACTGGCTGGTCAACAGCGCCTATCACATCAACTGCGCTGACCATTTCCAGGGCGTCTACACCAGTAACGAACTGCCGCATTTTATTCGCGACATGACCTACGACTACGACGGCAATCCGGAGCTGGGCCAGCTTATCGCCGACGAGGCGGTGAAGCTTGGCGTACGCGCCAAAGCGCACAATATTCCGAGCCTGAAGCTGGAGTACGGCACCCTGGTGCCGATGCGCTACATGAACAGCGATAAGCATTTCAAAGTGGTATCTATCTCCGCTTTCTGTACCGTTCACGATTTTGCCGACAGCCGCAGGCTGGGCGAAGCCATTCTCACCGCTATCGAGAAATATGATGGCACCGTGGCGGTGCTGGCCAGCGGTTCGCTGTCGCACCGCTTTATCGACGACCAGCGTGCCGAAGAAGGCATGAACAGCTATACCCGCGAGTTTGACCATCAAATGGATGAGCGGGTGGTGAAGCTGTGGCGGGAGGGCAAATTCAAAGAGTTCTGCACCATGCTGCCGGAGTACGCCGACTACTGCTATGGCGAAGGCAACATGCACGACACGGTGATGCTGCTTGGCCTGCTGGGCTGGGATAAATACGACGGCAAGGTGGAGTTTATCACCGAGCTATTCGCCAGCTCCGGCACCGGCCAGGTTAACGCCGTGTTCCCGCTGCCGGCGCAGGCGTAAGGAGGCCCCATGCCGCATTTTATCGCCGAGTGTACCGACAACATCCGCGAGCAGGCCGATCTGCCTGGGCTGTTTGCCAAAGTCAACGAGGCGCTGGCCGCCACCGGTATCTTCCCGATCGGCGGGATCCGCAGCCGCGCCCACTGGCTGAATACCTGGCAGATGGCCGACGGCAAGCAGGATTACGCCTTCGTGCATATGACCCTGAAAATCGGCGCCGGGCGCAGTCTGGAGAGCCGTCAGGACGTGGGAGATATGCTGTTCGCGCTGATCAAAGCCCATTTTGCCGCGCTGATGGAGAGCCGCTATCTGGCGCTGTCGTTCGCCATGGAAGAGCTCGACCCGACGCTGAACTACAAACAGAACAACGTGCACGCGTTATTTAAATAACGTGCAAATTGCCCGGTGGCGCTGCGCTTACCGGGCCTACAGCAGGTAGCCCGGCCGAGCAACGCGACGCCGGGGTTTGCTCCGGGCCGCCCCGGGGTCGGCGTAAACGCCTCGCCGGGCTACTCGATTGTGCACATTTCCGGTAATGCCACAGGAATCACTATGCTCGATAAACAGACCCGAACCCTGATCGCCCAGCGGCTGAACCAGGCCGAAAAACAGCGTGAACAGATCCGTGCGATCTCGCTGGATTATCCGTCGATCACCATTGAGGACGCCTACGCCGTCCAGCGCGAGTGGGTCGAAATGAAGATCGCCGAAGGCCGCGTGCTCAAAGGCCACAAGATCGGCCTGACCTCTAAAGCGATGCAGGCCAGCTCGCAGATCAGCGAGCCGGACTACGGCGCGCTGCTCGACGATATGTTCTTCCACGACGGCAGCGATATTCCCACCGACCGCTTTATCGTTCCGCGTATCGAAGTCGAGCTGGCCTTCGTGCTGGCCAAACCGCTGCGCGGCCCGAACTGTACGCTGTTTGATGTCTACAACGCCACCGACTACGTTATCCCGGCGCTGGAGCTTATCGACGCGCGCTGCCACAACATCGACCCGGAAACCCAGCGTCCGCGCAAAGTGTTCGACACCATCTCCGACAACGCCGCCAACGCCGGGGTGATCCTCGGCGGCCGGCCGATTAAACCGGACGAGCTCGACCTGCGTTGGATCTCCGCCCTGCTGTATCGCAACGGCGTGATTGAAGAGACCGGCGTCGCCGCGGGCGTACTCAATCATCCGGCCAACGGCGTGGCCTGGCTGGCCAACAAACTGGCGCCGTACGATGTCCAGCTCGAAGCCGGGCAAATCATCCTCGGCGGCTCCTTCACCCGCCCGGTTCCGGCGCGCAAGGGCGATACCTTCCACGTCGACTACGGCAACATGGGCGCCATCAGCTGCCGCTTTGTTTGAGGAGAGCAAGATGAACAACGCTTTTAAAGCGGCAATCAAGGCCGGGCATCCGCAAATCGGCCTGTGGCTTGGGCTGTGCAGCAGCTACAGCGCCGAACTGCTGGCCGGCGCGGGCTTCGACTGGCTGCTGATCGACGGCGAACACGCGCCCAACAATGTACAAACGGTGCTGACCCAGCTCCAGGCCATTGCGCCCTACCCCAGCCAGCCGGTGGTGCGTCCGTCGTGGAACGATCCGGTGCAAATTAAACAGCTGCTGGATGTCGGCGCGCAAACCCTGCTGGTGCCGATGGTGCAGAATGCCGAAGAAGCGCGGCTGGCGGTAAGCGCCACCCGCTACCCACCAGCCGGCATCCGCGGCGTCGGCAGCGCGTTGGCCCGCGCCTCGCGCTGGAATCGCGTCCCGGATTATATCCACCAGGCCAATGACGCCATGTGCGTGCTGGTACAGATTGAGACCCGCGAAGCGCTGAAAAATCTGCCGCAGATCCTTGATGTCGACGGGGTGGATGGCGTGTTCATCGGCCCGGCGGATCTCAGCGCCGATATGGGTCACGGCGGCAATCCACAGCACCCGGAAGTACAGGCCGCCATTGAAGATGCCATCCAGCAAATCCGTCAGGCCGGTAAAGCGCCGGGGATCCTGATGGCCAATGAACAGCTGGCGAAACGCTATCTGGAGCTTGGCGCGCTGTTCGTCGCCGTCGGCGTCGATACCACGCTGCTGGCTCGCGGCGCAGAAGCCCTGGCGGCGCGGTTTGGCGCGGAAAAAACCGCCCTGGGTTCGTCAGGCGTCTACTAACACCGGGTGACGCTACGCTCATCCGGCCCGGAGCAGCAGCGAATCGCAGGCCCGGTAAGCGCAGCACTACCGGGCAACCCGCAGTACCCTACAAAATTCCCATTAGAGGAAAATAATAATGAGCGATACATCACCTGCCATCCCGGAAAAGTTCGATCCGGCGAATCAGCACAAACAGCTGACGGCGCAGCAGCAGTCGGTTATCAACAAGCTCTTCCGCCGTCTGATCGTGTTTTTATTCGTCCTGTTTATCTTTTCGTTTTTAGACAGGATCAACATTGGCTTTGCCGGATTAACCATGGGGCAGGATCTGGGCCTCAACGCCACCATGTTTGGCCTGGCCACCACCCTGTTTTACGCCACTTACGTCATTTTTGGCATTCCCAGCAACGTGATGCTCAGCATCGTCGGCGCGCGACGCTGGATCGCTACCATCATGGTGCTGTGGGGCATCGCCTCTACCGCCACCATGTTCGCCACCGGACCAAAAAGTCTCTATGTTCTGCGCATGCTGGTGGGGATCACCGAGGCCGGTTTCCTGCCGGGTATCCTGCTGTACCTGACCTACTGGTTCCCGGCATTTTTCCGCGCCCGCGCTAACGCGTTGTTTATGATTGCGATGCCGGTGACCACCGCGCTGGGGTCGATCGTCTCCGGCTATATCTTGTCCCTCGACGGTCTGCTGAACCTGCACGGCTGGCAGTGGCTGTTCCTGCTGGAAGGCTTCCCGTCGGTGCTGCTCGGCATTATGGTCTGGTTCTGGCTGGATGATTCTCCGTCGAAGGCCAGGTGGCTGACGGCGGAGGACAAAAAATGTCTGCAGGAGATGATGGATAACGATCGCCTGACTCTGGTGCAGCCGGAAGGGGCCATCAGCCATCACGCCATGCAGCAGCGCAGCCTGTGGCGGGAAGTGTTCACCCCGATCGTGCTGATGTACACCCTCGCCTACTTCTGCCTGACCAATACGCTCAGCGCGATCAGCATCTGGACGCCGCAGATCCTCAAAAGCTTTAACGAAAGCAGCAGCAATATCACCATCGGTCTGCTGGCGGCGATCCCGCAAATTTGTACCATTCTCGGGATGATCTACTGGAGCCGCCACTCCGATAAATACCAGGAGCGGAAGCATCACACTGCCCTGCCGTTCCTGTTCGCCGCTGCGGGCTGGCTGCTGGCGTCGGCCACCGATCACAACCTGATCCAGTTGCTCGGGATCGTAATGGCCTCCACCGGATCGTTTAGCGCCATGGCCATTTTCTGGACCACGCCGGATCAGTCCATCAGCCTGCGTGCCCGCGCGATCGGCATCGCGGTGATCAACGCCACCGGCAATATCGGATCGGCGCTCAGTCCCTTTATGATCGGCTGGCTGAAGGATATTACCGGCAGCTTCAGCAGCGGGCTGTGGTTCGTCGCCGCGCTGCTGGTGATTGGCGCGGTGATCATCTGGGCGATTCCGATGAAGGGCTCGCGCCCTCGCGCGACACCGTAAGGAGCCGCTATGTGCCAAAGCCCAATCGCCAACATCGATATCAATAAAGAGTACGACGAGAGCCTGGGCACCGAAGAGGTGCACTATCAGTCGTTTTCCCGCATGGCGGCCTTTTTTGGCCGCGACATGCAGGCGCATCGTCACGACCGTTATTTCCAGATGCACTACCTTGATACCGGGCAGATTGAGCTGCAGCTTGATGACCATCGCTATTCGGTGCAGGCGCCGCTGTTTGTGTTAACGCCGCCCTCGGTGCCGCACGCGTTTATTACCGAGTCCGATAGCGATGGTCACGTGTTGACGGTGCACGAAGAACTCATCTGGCCGCTGCTGGAGGTGCTTTATCCCGGCACGCGGGAGACCTTCGGCCTGCCGGGGATCTGTCTGTCGCTGGCAGATAAACCCGACGAGCTGGCGGCGCTGGCCCACTACTGGCAGCTGATTCGTCGGGAATCTACCGCCCAGTTGCCCGGGCGGGAACACACCCTGGCGCTGCTGGCGCAGGCGGTATTTACCCTGCTGCTGCGCAACGCCAGGCTCGACGATCATGCCGCCAGCGGGATGCGCGGCGAGCTGAAGCTATTCCAGCGCTTTAACCAGATGATCGACAGCCACTACCATCAGCACTGGACGGTACCGGATTACGCCAGGGAGCTGCATCTGACCGAATCGCGGCTGACCGATATCTGCCGCCGCTTCGCCAACCGTTCGCCGAAGCGGCTGATATTCGACCGCCAGCTGCGCGAGGCGAAGCGGCTGCTGCTGTTTTCCGATAGCGCGGTCAATGAGATTGCCTGGCAGCTGGGGTTTAAAGACCCTGCCTATTTTGCGCGCTTTTTTAGCCGCCAGGTCGGCTGCTCGCCCAGCAGCTACCGGGCGCAAAAAGTACCTGTGTCGTAATACCCCGGCGGCGCTGCGCTTGCCTGGGCTACAGACCACAGGGCGGGTCAGCGCCGCGCCACCCGCCAAAAGCTGCCGAGATCACAAAATTTAATCCCGCCTGAAAAGTACCCGCCGTTGTCGCAAACGTCCCTTCACGGCAAGCGCAATAACCGCTTCAATTAAACAACAAAAACAAAACATATATTTAACATTATTTTTCCGATAAATACTGAAGAGGCCCCTATGAAACCTGAAGATTTCCGCGCCGACGCGAAACGCCCGTTAACTGGCGAAGAGTATTTAAAAAGCCTGCAGGATGGCCGCGAAATTTATATCTACGGCGAGCGCGTGAAGGATGTCACCACCCACCCGGCCTTCCGTAACGCCGCGGCTTCTGTCGCTCAGCTGTACGATGCGCTGCACAAACCGGAGATGCAGGATTCCCTGTGCTGGGGCACCGATACCGGCAGCGGCGGCTACACCCATAAATTCTTCCGCGTGGCGAAAAGCGCCGACGACCTGCGCCAGCAGCGCGACGCCATCGCCGAGTGGTCGCGCTTAAGCTACGGCTGGATGGGCCGCACCCCGGACTACAAAGCCGCCTTCGGCTGCGCGCTGGGCGCCAACCCGGCGTTTTACGGCCAGTTCGAGCAGAACGCCCGCAACTGGTACACCCGCATTCAGGAAACCGGCCTGTACTTTAACCACGCGATCGTCAACCCGCCGATCGACCGCCACAAGCCGGCTGATGAAGTGAAGGATGTCTACATCAAGCTGGAAAAAGAGACCGATGCCGGGATCATCGTCAGCGGCGCGAAAGTGGTCGCCACCAACTCAGCGCTGACCCACTACAACATGATCGGCTTCGGCTCCGCACAGGTGATGGGCGAGAACCCGGACTTCGCGCTGATGTTCGTCGCGCCGATGGATGCCGAAGGCGTCAAGCTTATCTCCCGCGCCTCCTATGAGATGGTCGCCGGTGCGACCGGCTCCCCGTACGACTATCCGCTTTCCAGCCGTTTCGACGAGAACGACGCGATTCTGGTAATGGATAAGGTGCTGATCCCATGGGAGAACGTACTGATTTATCGCGACTTTGACCGCTGCCGCCGCTGGACCATGGAAGGTGGTTTCGCCCGCATGTATCCCCTGCAGGCCTGCGTACGCCTGGCGGTAAAACTGGACTTTATCACCGCCCTGCTGAAACGCTCTCTGGAATGTACCGGCACCCTCGAGTTCCGCGGCGTACAGGCCGACCTCGGCGAAGTAGTCGCTTGGCGCAACATGTTCTGGGCGCTTAGCGATTCCATGTGCTCGGAAGCGACGCCGTGGGTCAATGGCGCATGGCTGCCGGATCACGCCGCGCTGCAGACCTATCGCGTGATGGCCCCGATGGCCTACGCCAAGATCAAGAACATCATCGAGCGCAACGTCACCAGCGGCCTGATTTATCTGCCGTCCAGCGCCCGCGATCTGAACAACCCGCAGATCGACCAGTATCTGGCGAAGTACGTGCGCGGCTCCAACGGTATGGATCACGTTGAACGTATCAAGATCCTCAAACTGATGTGGGACGCCATCGGCAGCGAATTCGGCGGTCGCCATGAACTGTATGAGATCAACTACTCCGGTAGCCAGGATGAAATTCGCCTGCAGTGTCTGCGCCAGGCGCAGAGCTCCGGCAATATGGACAAAATGATGGCGATGGTCGACCGCTGCCTGTCCGAGTACGACCAGAACGGCTGGACGGTGCCGCATCTGCACAATAACGCTGATATCAACATGTTGGATAAGCTGCTGAAGTAATTCACAGCGGGAGGTCATAATGCAATTAGATGAACAACGCCTGCGTTTTCGCGATGCCATGGCCAGCCTGTCGGCGGCGGTTAACGTTGTCACCACCGAAGGCGAAGCCGGTCGCTGCGGCATTACCGCCACGGCGGTGTGCTCGGTGACGGATACGCCGCCATCGGTGATGGTTTGTATCAACGCCAACAGCGCGATGAACCCGGTGTTTCAGGGTAACGGCAAGTTGTGCATCAACGTGCTGAACCACGAACAGGAAATCATGGCCCGTCATTTCGCCGGGATGACCGGGGTGACGATGGAAGAGCGATTTGCCCTCAGCGGCTGGCAGCAGGGCGCGCTCGGGCAGCCGGTGCTGAAAGGTTCACTGGCCAGTCTCGAAGGCGAGATTAGCCAGGTACAAACCATTGGTACCCACCTGGTGTATCTGGTGGAGATCAGGAATATTACCTTGAGCCCGCAAGGGCACGGTCTGATTTACTTTAAACGCCGTTTCCACCCGGTGATGATGGAAATGGAAGTCGCGGTGTAATGGCCTCGCCTGCCTCTCCCCGGATAACGGGGAGGGGCTACATAGATTCGCGTTAGCGTTCCTGCTGGGCAAACTGTGTCAGCGCCGCCTTCTGGTACTTTCCGCCCGTATCGTAGTCCGTCGTCGCCGTCCGGCTCACCTGCGCGCTGATTTGCTCCTCGCTCGGATGGGGATTCCCTCCCGCTACCTATTACGATTTTTCTTGTAGCCCTGGTAATAAATCCACCAACAACCAGTAGCTATCAACGCCCCTGTGAAACATGCAGCTTTTGTATACTTCCATGTATCACTCCAAATCAGCTCAAATGGGATGTGGTAAACCAATAAGAGGTAACCTCTAATGAGCACGTATATAATTAAAAACAATACGATCATTGCTACATTGCAAGCAAAAAATAGATAGAAAAAAATAAAGAACCAAGATTTTCTATTCATTTTTGGTTCCCTTTTTGGAATTTCACACCTGTTTTACCCGCTTGATCATTGAGGATCTCTGTCACCGCACTACCCGAGGCATTACCAGCAATACCAGGTACTGGATTAATCGGCAGCGGTTTGGATATTCCCATCCCGACATCTGTCCAGATCCAGTCTTTCCATGGCTTCATCGGGTTGTAAATTTTATCCATAGGCAGCTCAATGAGTTTTCCTGCACCATAACCCGCCCCAGAGGCCAAACCATTACTTAAGCCACCTGTAAAAGGATTATCCCCTTTCAGATAGCTGGATATTGCACCACCTGCCGCATTCCAGCTCATTATTCCCTTTAATCCTGTATTTCTGGTAAAAGCTCCAACATACGTCGCAATGAGCACATCCGTTGGATTAACTTCTCCATTAATAAGATACTGGATACCAGCATTTGCCGTTCCGCCTATCGCGCCAGTAACCTGCACTTCCCCCGGCAGGTAGATTAGCCCCGCTGAAGCCAAGGCACTTGCATAAGCTTTATTCTCAGCAATTCCTCGCTGGCAGGCTGTACCAGACGGGTTATCTGCGCATGAGAGAACATCTGCGCCATGCTCTCTGGCTTTCTCACCCTGGCTCCATTCGTTCCCACCCATCAGGTTATTCTCCACAACAACTCGTACATATTGTGGTTATTTTCTACGTTGAGAAGAAAAATAATTCATCAGCCAGATACCAACCCCGCCAATAACACCACCTGTGATGCCTACCTTAAAACTAACATACAACAGCTCCTTATACGGTATATTCTCATTTCCTGATTTCATTTCGTTTACTAAAAAAAATAGCCAACTGTCCCAAAAAAGAAACAGTAGAAACAATAATAGTGCCCATTATAACTACATATGCAAGGATGAATAATTCTCGCTTCATTTTATTAAACCTTTTTTTGTGATAGCGTCTTCAACCTTTGGTCCACCCTGAGAGGTTGCTTCCGAAGCAGCAGAGCCAGATATTGCCCCCCAAGTACTGGGACGAGCGTCAAACTGTAAAGGCTTACTTATCCCCATTCCAACATCAACCCACTCATAGTTTTTCCATGTAGGATTGAGTACTTTATTTAGCGGCATTTCAATAAGATACTTACCCATCCCGTAACCCAGTGCTGAACCAGCAGCCCCCCAACCAGCACCATTCAGCGGGTCATCACCTTTCAAATAATTTGACGTTGCACCACCCGCCGCATTCCATCCAATCGTTCCCAATAATCCTGTATTAGCAGTAGCTGCACCTATATAGCTGGCTATTAAAACATCTGTCGGTTTAATTTCACCAGTTAATGCATATTGTATTCCTGCATTTGCTGCACCGCCTATCCCAGCAGTTACTTGCATCCCGCCTGGTAAATAAATTAACCCAGCGGAAGCCAATGCTCCGGCATAAGCTTTATTAACTGCTTCGCCTCGCTTGCAGGCTTCACCACCTGGAGCATCATTACAGGAAAGTACATCAGCACCATGTTCCCTGGCTTTTTCCGTCTGAAGCCATTCACTACCGCCAAGTAAATTATTCTCCACCGCGTTCTTCCCGGCCTGCGCACCCGCCACCGCATCCGCGCTGCTGCCTCCGCTAAGCCCACCCATCAGTCCCGCCGCCAGCGTGCTCAGCGCGCTTATCGTCGACTTCTGCTCATCCGACAGCTCTTCTGTCTTAACATCCGGATAATATTCCGCTGCTATCCAGCGCCCCAGCAGCTCGCCGCTCACCGCGCCCGCGGCTCCCGCCAGCGCGCTGTTATTTCCCGATGCCGCCGCTATCGCTCCCCATACCGCGTGCGCCATCGCATTGGCTTCCACATTCACCTTGCCCGTCACGCTGTCCGTCGTCTGGCTGTGAATGATTTCCGCCACATACGGGCTCACTGCGCCACTCGCCGCCTGCGCCAGGTCGCCGCCCGCCAGACCCTGCATCGCCGCCGTTACCGCCTGCGCCACCTTCTGGTACTTTCCGCCCGTATCGTAGTCCGCCGTCGCCGTCCGGCTCACCTGCGCGCTGATTTGCTCCTCGCTCGGGCTGGCATTCCCTCCCGCTACCAGCTTCGCCCGCGCCGCTGCCCGCGCCGCCGGGTCGCTCTGCGCCGCCTGCGCGTTCAGCTTGCCCTGCGTCACCAGCACATCACTCACCTGGCGCCCGATTTCACCTGTCTTCTGCGCCGTCGCCAGCCGGTTCTGCTCTTTCTCCTTATCAAATATCGGGCTCAGCGTCTGGTTCGCATGCGCCGCATCCCGGCTTAACCCCGTCACGTCCTGCTGCTGATTCGCGCCATCGCGGATAACCGCCGATAACTCGATCCCGGCGCTGGGGCCGGGATCTTTTACTCAATGGGCGTTGCTACATATTCTTCCAGGATATGAACGTCTTCAACATTACATTCTGGATAGATCCATTTTGCCCAGTTGTTGATAACCCATGTTGTACTTAAAGCTCTACCTTCCTTCGAACAACTTTCAGCAGGCAATGCTATTAATATTAAACCTGCTTTATAGCCAGTAGACACAACTAGACCATGAGTATCAAAAAGATCGATAACCATAAAATCTACCCATGACTCATAAGGCCAAACCGCCGGTAATCTAAAAACCGAACCTCTCTTGATAGACTCATTTTTATAATCAACCAATCTCATTATTTCACCTTCAAATTGTGACCGCCCGATTTATCTTGGCTGTTAGGTATCTTTTGCATAGAGAAGTCAACCTCACCTAAGTGCTTCCCTTTCGGTGTCAGAACTTCAAATCGTGCATGTTGCGTATCAAGCGCATAAAGGTTTCCATCTTGATCTTTATACACTTCCCGACCACCATTCATTTGAGTTAATCGATTATCCTTAACCATGCCGTTCTCTGCGGCTACCTTTGGAGCTGTTTGTTTTATAATAGCTACACGCTCTCCCGGCGGAAGACTGACTAAACTTTTCTCGAAGGCGCCGACTGCCTGACCTGTTGCGATTTTAATGGTAGGATCAACTGCCTTAACAACGTTCGGCAATTTCTTACCCGGCAACATAATCCCTGCCAGCATTCCACCTGTGGCTTCCAGCGCAGCCTGATTTCCTCCGGCCGCCTGTTTGACCGTATCCGCAACCGCTGACCAAGTTTCGCTTTTCATCAGCGCGGCAACACTATCGGCCACTGCCTGATTTTTCCCGGCCAGATCGCTCATTGCTCTGCTGCAATAACTGTCGCCCGCAGCACATGAAGCCAGCGCCATTGCTGCATCCGCAACATAATCTGCTGAACCTAATGCTGCATCACTAGTATCTGCAAGGGCGTTAATAATACCGTTTGCGATGGAAGAAGTCGTACCCTCGCCAAGTTTGTCCCTGACCTGAGTTTTCCACCACTCAGCGCTCTCTTTAACTGATTTCCGGGATTCATCCCCGGCCAGAGAGTTATTCTCCACCGCATTCTTCCCGGCCTGCGCACCCGCCACCGCATCCGCGCTGCTGCCTCCGCTAAGCCCCCCCATCAGTCCCGCCGCCAGCGTACTCAGCGCGCTTATCGTCGACTTCTGCTCTTCCGACAGCTCTTCTGTCTTAACACCCGGATAATATTCCGCCGCTATCCAGCGTCCCAGCAATTCGCCGCTCACCGCGCCTGCCGCCCCCGCCAGCGCGCTGTTATTTCCCGATGCCGCCGCTATCGCTCCCCACACCGCGTGCGCCATCGCATTGGCTTCCACATTCACCTTGCCCGTCGCGCTGTCCGTCGTCTGGCTGTGAATGATTTCCGCCACATACGGGCTCACTGCGCCACTCGCCGCCTGCGCCAGGTCGCCCCCCGCCAGACCCTGCATCGCCGCCGTTACCGCCTGCGCCACCTTCTGGTACTTTCCGCCCGTATCGTAGTCCGCCGTCGCCGTTCGGCTCACCTGCGCGTTGATTTGCTCCTCGCTCGGACTGCCATTCCCTCCCGCTACCAGCTTCGCCCGCGCCGCTGCCCGCGCCGCCGGGTCGCTCTGCGCCGCCTGCGCGTTCAGCTTGCCCTGCGTCACCAGCACATCACTCACCTGGCGCCCGATTTCACCTGTCTTCTGCGCCGTCGCCAGCCGGTTCTGCTCTTTCTCCTTATCAAATATCGGGCTCAGCGTCTGGTTCGCATGCGCCGCATCCCGGCTTAACCCCGTCACGTCCTGCTGCTGATTCGCGCTGTCGCGGATAACGATACTGCCCTCGCTCACCGCCGCCCGCGTCAGCGAACTGTCGCTGCCGCTGCCGTTCGCCCCCATCAGCAGTCCACTGGCCGCATTCCCGAGGAACTGCCCCGCCACGCTACCGCTCGTGCTCACTCCCTCGCTCTGCTGCTCCACGCTGTACTCGGCATAGTTTTTAATATCCCGGAAACCCAGCGTCCCGGTATCCAGCCGGTTCAGCTCCGCCGCCGCCGTGCTCGCCAGCACGCTGCCGTTCAGCTGCGTATGCCCGCCCACCTTCACATCAAAACCGCCCTCGCCGGCAAAAATCCCCGTCTGCGCCTCCACCGACGCCCAGGTGCTGTGCATTTTGCTCTGGCTCAGGTTAAGAGAACCCGAACCGCCGCCCATGCTGCCGCTCGCCCCCACGCTGCCGCTACGCTGCTTCGAATCGTAGTTATCGCTGTCCTGCTCGCTGCTCAGCGTCAGGTTACGCCCGACGTCCATTGTCACCTGATGGCCGCTCACCTGCGCCCCGGTCAGCGTCGTATCGCGACCGCTGACGATAGTCACCCGCTCACCGGCGCTGAGGGTCGTTTCGTTATGCGTCAGGCTGTTACCCTTCTCGTGGCCCTTCCCGGCGTTGGCGCTGGCGCTGACCGTCAGCCCGTTCGCGCCCTGGCCGAAGTTAATACCGACGCCAAACGAACTCCCATGGCTCTCGTTTTTACCGCTCAGGGTGCTGGCGTTCTCCGCAGAGAATAAATTCACATCGCGCGCGGCATTGAGCAACGCGCTGCCGCCAGCCTGCAGTTGGCTACCCTCAACGTTGATATCCGTCTCCGTGGCGATAACGCTGAGATTGTTGCCGGCCATCAGGCTGCTGCCGCGGCTGGTGTTCTGCGTTTGTCGCTGAGTGGATTTCGAGGACTGGCTACCCCAGGAGAGGTTGACCCCTATCATGCTCTCCGGACTGGAATCCGCAGTCTGCATCTGCGATGCCTGATACGCCTGTACGCCCGATAATGCCGACTGCAGCCCGCTCAGCGCGGCGAGACGGCCATTGCTCTCGGTGCTGGCCTGGTTGGCGCTGGAAACCGCGGTATTAATGGCGCTGCCCACCATCCCGGATAACGCCAGCGTCAAGCCGCTGGTTTTCTGCTCCACGGTATGGGTCTGGGTGCTCTGGTTTTCCGCTGCCAGAATATTTACGGTTTTACCGGTCAACGCCATATTGTTGCCGGCCACCAGGTCAGATCCCTGAACCGTCAATACATTACCGGCGCTCAGGCTCAAGTTGCCCTGTGAGCTTCCGACGGTACTGGCGGCGCTACTTAACGCCGTCGTTACGTCGGTGGCTTTCAGCGACGAACTGCCGACGCTGAAGCCGACACCGCCGGTGCCGGAAAAGCCGCTATGTTTCTCTTTACGTAGATGGTTTTCCTGGCGACGCTCCTCGGCGGTGGTGATGGTCAGGTTACGCCCCGCCGCAAGGTTGACGTCCTGGGTGCCGGCAACACTGCTGCCGGACACCAGCAGGTCGCGCCCGGCCTGCATCACAATACTGTCACCGCTAAAATTGCTGCCGATGGCGTTCTGCGCCCACACTTCATCGTGAGTGGTGAGCGAACGGCGAGCCAGCAGGCCGCTGCTGCTTTGATGACTGTTTTCCGTCAGGTGCCATGAGGACTCGCCGCTGCTGAGGTTAATATCATTGCCGGCGGCAACCGTCAGACTGTTGGTCGCCGTCACGCTGGCGGCGCGGGCATTCATATCGTGGCCGGCGGACAGCGCCACCGCGCCGCCGTTAATTTGCGTGCCGATATCGCTACGCTGGGTCAAGGAACGATCGTTGCCTTTCCCCCAGTTTCCGCTTTCGCTATGGGTGGTGGCGAGCGTCTGCAGGTTGAGATCGTTGCCGGCGATAATCTGCGTCTGGCTGCCCGCCGCGCTGTTACTCACCATGCTTGCCGTCAGATTAATGTTATGTAACGCCAGCAGCCCCAACTGGCCGTTTTCATTCTGGACATAAATCCCCGCGGGCCGATCGAGGCTGATGTTACCTGGGGCGCCGCCGAGGGTGCTGGCGCTGTTGATATCACGCCCGGCTTGCGCGATCAGGCTATCGCCGCCCTGCAGCGTTCCGCCAATATTGTTGATATCAGTACGCGCGTTTAGCGTGAGCTGGTTGCCGCCGATATAGCCGCTGTTATGAATGTTTTCCGCGGTTAGCTGGGTCACGTCGCGGCTGTGGATGTGCCCGCTGTTGGTCACATCACGGCTCACGCTGAACGCCACGTTTTCACCGCCGAGCAACGCGCCGCTGCCATCGAGATCGCCCGCTTTAACCCGCGCGTAAACCTGCGGCACCAGCACCTGCTGCACGGAGCCATCCGTTAGCGTGACCTCTCTGGCGACCAGCCAGACCATATCGCTGGTCAGCAGCGCCATCTGCGCTGGCGTCAGCGCCACCCCGACCGTCAGGTTGTACTGTTTGGCGAAGGCGACGCCCGCGTCCATCAGCGCCCGGTACTGCTCTTCATCGTTACTGTAGCCCTGCAGGTAGCGCCCGCCGCTCAGCTTAACGATCTGCTCACGCACCAGCCGCTGTTCGTAATAGCCGTCGCCAAGCCGCTTCATCGCCTGATCAACGCCCAGCTGATTTTGCATGTAGTCGCTGGCGAGCCACGCTTTACCGTTGGTAAAACGCGGATCGGTTTCCACCAGATAGCCTGCTTTAGCCTGCGGGTCGATCTGATACAGACTGCTGACAGGAAGCCGGGTATCCGGCGTGACGACGCGAATAACCGTTCCGTCAGCGTTAACCGGCGTCACTTCCGCCAGTCGTCCGGCGGGTATTTCGCCTGTTTCATCGGCGCGATCGCGCGGATTAATCACACCGCTATGGCCATCAATTTGGGTATTGCCCTGCCACTTCATGGTTTGCAAATCGATGGTCTGAACCGTCGGCGTCGGTTCATATTCGCTGCTTTTTTTCCCCTGGCTGGTTTTGGTGCCGCCAAACGGGCGGCTGGTCTTTTTCTCATACCAACGGGTCTGGGTGCCGACGTCGGTGGTCACCCGTTTACCGGTCGTGGCGACGTTGTTTAGTTCGCCAATCACGCCACCGAGCGCTCCTCCGGCGATAATCTGGCTATCGTAGTTATTCAGCTTATCGCTGTTGATGATGAGCTGGCCGCCGGAGAGGATTTTGCCAGGATCGCTTTCCACCACCTGCGTTTCCACAACGGTACGCTGGTACTGGTATTCATAGAACTCATCGCCGCGGCTACCGTCCGGCATGATGGCGTCGTGAACGCCGTATTTGTTTTTATAGCTGGTATCGACCAGCGACCAGTCGAAGCGCTGTACCGATCCTTTCAGCGCCGCTTCATGGCGCCATGACTGCTCGACCATCACATCTTTCGTCACCAGATGGTCGTTGTAGTTATTGATTTGTTGGATATCGAGCGCCATATCACCGGCGGACTCAAGCGTTGCGCTGTGGTTATTAAACACTCCCGCCCGGCCGCTGAGCGAACCGTCTTCGGCAAGCTGGCCGCCAATGGCGAGCGTACCGTCGCTGTAGATTAGCGCGTGATCCTGGTTATTGAGCGTGCCGACGCCCATTGCCAGCGATGCCCGTGCGGCAATCGTCGCCGCCACGCCGTTCTCCGCGGCGTTAGTCAGCGTTGCCGCCTGCAGCGCGACGGCGTCGCCGTACAGGCGCCCGCTGCCGATATTGGTTAACGTCGTGGCGACAATATGGGTTAAACCACCGTCAATCAGCCCCCGATTGACCAGCTCGCCGCTGACCGTCAAATGGTTCTCGCCAGCGCTGATTTCACCTTCCTGACGGTTATCCAGCTTTGCCGCATAGAGATTGAGCGCCCGGCCGGCGCTGATAACCCCCTGATTAATCAGCCCCAGCCCGGAAAGATTCCACTGCAGGTTGCCGTTGGCGATGATCCTCCCGGCGTTATGAAACGCCTGACGCAACGTGAGCGACATATCGCCCTGAGAGAGCACCTCGCCATCGCCGCTGAGGGAATCGGCATCGAGGCTAAGTTTGCTCGCGGCAAGTAACGTTCCGCCCGTATTAGCCAGCGCCAGGTTGACGCCTGCTATTTCCAGAGCGGCGGCGGAGACGATCTGCCCCTGTCGGTTATCCAGCCCCCGGTTGTGAAGGGTGATATTGAGATTACCGCCGGACTGCAGTTCTCCCTGCCGGTTATCAACGGTGGCGCTCTGAATACCCAGGGCATCAAAGGCGGTGATTGTGCCCTGCTGGTTATCCAGTAAACCGCTCGTCGTCAGGTTGACGCGGCCCCGCTGCGCCGTGCCTATCTGCCCGTGACGATTATTAAGATTTTCAGCCTGTAGCCGGATATCGCCGCTGGCGATGATATTCCCCTGCGAGTTATCCACCCCATGGCGCGCAGTGAGCTGAATGTCGCCCTGCGCCGCGCTGATTTTTCCGCCATGGTTGTTCAGATTGTCGGCGTCAAGCTTGATATTGCCATTTGCGGCAAGAACGCCTTCGCGGTTATCCAGCCCTCCTTCAGCGCTCATGGCCAGGTCGCCCTGCGCCGCAATCAATTGCCCCTGCTGGTTCCGAAGGCTGGCCATTTGTAGAGAAAGGCTGCCGCCAGCAACGATATTCCCTTGCGAATTTTCCAGCTCGTGACGGGTAATGAGCTGAGCATTGCCCTGCGACGTGCTTATTTTACCGCTGCGATTATTAATGTTATCGGAGTACAAAACGATATTGCCGTTAGCGGCAATAGTGCCTTCGCCGTTGTCCAGCGCGCCTTCGCTGGTAATAGATATGCTGCCGCTGCCGGTATGCAGCAGCGTTCCGTTTTGATTGAACAACTGGCTGGTTCTGAGCGTCAAAGCATGGCTGTTGCTGGCAATCTCACCGCCGCGGTTATCCAACCCCGCGCGAAAATCAAGGCGTAGATCGTCCTCGCCCGTCTGCTGGATTACGCCCTGTTGGTTATCCAGCGCCATTGCTTTCAGCTCAAGCTGGCTGGCCGTCAACAGGCCACTGTGGTTGTTGAGTTTGCCGCTGGCGGCCAACTGGAGTTTTTCGCTGGCCGCCACCACCGCATCTCGGGTGGTGATATCGCCGGACGCGGCGCTGACCACGATCCGCGCCCCCGAGGTTCGACTGTTATCAAGATCCACCGTCCTGCCCTGCGCCGTCAGCGTCCCTGCCGCCATATTGCGGCCATTCAGCGCCAGCGAGCTCTGGCTATTCAGCGTCAGCGCGCCGCTGCTGGCGGTAGAACCATCGCGATTTAATCCGGCGGCGAGCGTGCTGTTTTGCGCGCTACGCAAAGCGTTGGCGGCAATCCGCGTATCGCCTTGCGCGGCGATCATGCCGTCATTGGTTAGCGTCGCACTGGCCGTCACCACGCTATCTTTACCAGCGTACAGCTGGCCCTGGTTGTGAAGATCGCCCTTAACGGACAATTGCAGACTCTGCGCGGACTGAATCACGCCGCTGTTGCTGAGCGCGCCATCAGCGCTGATTGCTACGTCCCCCGCCGCCGCGCCGATATTGCCGGCATTGTGAACGCCTACGCCGCGCTCGGTACCGACAAGACGAATTTTATGGGCGTACATCCCGCCCAGGGCGCTGACGTCTATCGCCACCGCAGGCAGCGCACTGCCGTCGGCTGATTTTGCCGTCGTTCGGCTGTGCGCCGCATCGATCTGATTACGCCCTGCGGTGACCTTTAGCTCCTGCGCCCAAACCCCGGCGTTGATTTTCACCGCGCGGGCGAGCAGGTCGGTACTGTCTACCGAGCTCGCATTAAGGCCGCCGCCCTGTACGATAATTTCGCCGCGATTGACATCATAACCACTAATCTGCCCGTTACCGTACTGCACCTGGCCTGTCGTCAGCGTCGCGCGGTTAGCATTGATGAACCCGCAGCCGTCGCAGCTAATTCCGGCAGGGTTAGCGATAACCACCTGCGCTTTTTGTCCAGCAACCTCGATATAGCCATTCAGCCGGCTCGGATCGCGGGTATTCACCTCGTTGAGGATCACTCTGGCTTCCCCTTTCGCCAGATTCGGGTTGCCGGCGACCATCCCGGCCAGTTGGGTTGAAGTGTTAGCGTGGCTGTTATTCAGCACCACGCCGCGCCCATCGACGTCAAACTGGCTGTAGACGTTGCGTGAAACGCCTGCGCCGCTCGGTGTCTGAATATTGACCTGCGGCGTGCCATTGGCGCTATTGGCGATCTGCGGTTGCTGGCCGCCGGGCGCATGGTTATCGGCGACAATCGCTGCCTGAGCCGGAGTGAGACAGGAAAAAGCGAGTAGAAAGCTAAAAGCCAGCGGCGCCAGGGTGGACGTCAGCGTCGACCCGGTTCGCGCGTCGGCGCCGGATTGCGGCGACACGCCCGCCCGATGAGAGCGGGTCGTTTCCGCCACCACCATTAACATCCCGCGAGCCTTATTAAATACGATTCGATAAAAGCGTTTATTCATTGCCGTTACTCGTCATCCGTTGTCCACCGCGGCGCGGAAAATCATCCCTGTGCGCAGCACGCGCCGCCAAACGGCGTGTGAGTGAAAGTCAGTAGCTCCAACTGACGCTGAAACCAAAAGTTGCCGGATCGGTTTTAAAGCCATCGGGTTTGGCTAAAGGGATACCGGCGAACAGGTCGTAGCTGGCGCGGTGGTACTGGCCGCGCAGCCCTGCCACGCCCCCGGCGAGGTGTTTGCCCACCAGCGTTTCACTGCCCGCGCCGCCGACTTCGCCGTAATCTGCTCCCAGATAAAACTCCTGCCCCGGTAACGGGGTCGACCAGGCGATATCGTTACGTACGTACCAGCCGTGACTGGCGGTCAGGGTACGCTCGCCGTCAAAGCCGCGTACCGTCCAGCGGTTGCCGATGGAAAACATATCCGGCGAAGTCAGCGGCGTGCTGCTCATCTGCCGCTGATAGCGGCTGGTAAAGCGAAAATTTTGCCCGCCCAGGGCAAAAGGCAAATTGAGCTGAGCATTGAATTGCAGGATTTTGCTGAGGGCGGTTGCTTCCCCCCATTGCTCTTCCGGCGCGGGCTGAGCGCCAAACCAACGGGTACCACGCTGATAGCTCACTCCGGCATCGAGAGTGGCGTTGCCAAGGTAATGGCGATGCTGCAGACCAAGCCTCCAGGCCGCCGTCTGCCGCCGCTGAACGGCAATCTCGGTGTCGTTAATGAAGTTGCGCTGCTCGCGGGCTAACACATCGGCGCTAAGCGTGGTCTTCTGACTACCGCTACGGTGCAGCACGCGGCTCATCTGGAAATCAACGTTCTTGCTTTTACCGCTGTACTGGTAATCGCCGTTGGCTCCCGCCACGGTTTGCACGTAATCGTACTGGCTGGCGGTTAATCCGAGCTGCCAGTAGCCCAGCGGGACCGAATAGTGGCCGGTCAGGTTCTTCGAAGATTTACCGCCGTTGCCATCGAGGTTATGTGAACCGGAAAGGTAAAAAAGATCGCTTAAGGCTAGCGGGTTATCCAGCGACAGCGTCAGGTTCCCCTGATAACGGCCGGTGGCATTAGAGCCGGAATCATCAAGCGAGGCGTCAACGCGCCAGAAGCGTTCCTGTTGGCGGTTAATGACAATATCGCTTTGACCCGGCGTCTCGCCTGGAACAATTTCCATGCTGGCCTGTACCGTCGGCAGGCGCTGCAGATTTTCCAGCCCCTGTTCAATATCGCGCAAATCCAACAGTTTCCCGTCAGTCGCCGGAAATGCGCTCGCCAGCCATAGATAATCATCACTCTGCGCCGTAAACCTGGCTTCACGGATATAACCCGGCACCACCACCAGGCGTAAAACACCGCTTTTTAAGTCCTGCTGCGGAGCCAGGATCCGGCTGGTGATATAACCGCGATCTATTAATATATTCTGCAATTGGGACATCAATAGATTTATTCCCTTTCCTCCCAGACAACGTCCAATCGCTTTATTTGTCTGGTGCTGGAGCGGAAGCCAATGCGGTAAGGCTTCGACGCCCTGCAAAATCACCTGAGAAATAACAAAGCAAGGTTGTTCTACGGAAAATACCCCATCATCGACATTTATTTCTTCAGCGGATAAATGAATATCCGGTGACGGCGGCGCGAGCTGACTTTCCATGGCTTGCTGGCGCTGCTGCTGGTTGATGAACTGCTGCTCACGTACGGTATCCACAGGCGCAGCCCATGCCCAGGCAGGCAATATACAGATAATTAAAACTTTATGAACGAAATTCCATTTATTCATTATAGTTAAGTCACAACTTTCCATGTCGAGTAATAAAAAGCGAAGCGTGGCATTTAATACAACCAAACCCATATCAATATCAACACATATTATTCAATCCACTTCAAAAATTATTGCTTAAAATTATAAACGCGATCATTACTCCATTCTAATGATATGGATGAATCACCGCTAAGTTCTGCCAAAGACAATATGAAATCATCATGAAATAAGAATATGAGATTATGAATTAATATCGATTCACACTGAGAGCATTAGCGCGACCTCTTTTTAGATTCTGCCGCTCCCCCATCGCACTGGGCTGAAATATGCCGTGATCTCAATCACATAATTATCTCTTGTTCACTTGATGGCCAACCGCTTATTTCAGCTAGCGACCGCTTAACCTTCCATACAACCACTCACCGATTTACCCAACTTTACGCGCGCGCTGTTCTGGCAAGATCGGAGGCAGCCTAGCTAATCAATACCTCCATCAACCCTTACTTAAAACCAGACGGCTTCGGCCAATTATTCATCTAATTAACGCCAGGTTTTACTATGGATACCAAAAAACTATTCAAGCACATACCCTGGGTGATTCTCGGAATCATCGGGGCATTTTGCCTCTCAGTCGTCGCGTTGCGCCGCGGTGAGCACGTCAGTGCCCTGTGGATCGTGGTGGCGTCGGTTTCTGTGTACCTCGTCGCTTACCGTTATTACAGCCTGTACATCGCGCAGAAGGTGATGAAGCTTGACCCAACGCGCTCGACGCCGGCGGTCATTAATAACGATGGCCTGAACTATGTGCCGACCAACCGCTACGTGCTGTTTGGCCACCACTTTGCCGCCATTGCCGGCGCCGGCCCGCTGGTTGGCCCGGTGCTGGCCGCGCAGATGGGCTATCTGCCGGGCACCCTGTGGCTGCTGGCCGGCGTGGTGCTGGCGGGCGCGGTACAGGACTTCATGGTGCTGTTTATCTCCTCACGGCGTAACGGCGCCTCGCTGGGCGAGATGATCAAGCAGGAAATGGGGCCGGTTCCGGGCTCTATCGCGCTGTTCGGCTGCTTCCTGATTATGATCATCATCCTCGCGGTGCTGGCGCTCATCGTGGTGAAAGCGCTGGCGGAAAGCCCGTGGGGCGTCTTTACCGTCTGCTCGACGGTGCCTATCGCCCTGTTTATGGGGATCTACATGCGCTTCCTGCGCCCTGGCCGCGTGGGTGAAGTCTCGGTTATCGGTATCGTGCTGCTGGTGGCGTCCATCTGGTTTGGCGGCATCATTGCCCACGACCCGTACTGGGGCCCGGCGCTGACCTTTAAAGACACCACCATCACCTTTACTCTGATTGGCTACGCGTTTATCTCCGCGCTGCTACCGGTATGGCTGATTCTGGCGCCACGTGACTATCTGGCCACCTTCCTGAAAATCGGCGTAATCGTCGGCCTGGCGCTGGGGATCGTTATCCTCAACCCGGACCTGAAAATGCCGGCAGTGACTCAGTACATTGATGGTACCGGTCCGCTGTGGAAAGGCGCGCTGTTCCCGTTCCTGTTTATCACCATCGCCTGCGGCGCGGTCTCCGGCTTCCACGCGCTGATCGCCTCCGGCACCACGCCGAAGCTGCTGGCCAACGAAACCGATGCCCGCTTTATCGGCTACGGCGCGATGCTGATGGAGTCTTTCGTGGCCATCATGGCGCTGGTCGCCGCCTCGATTATCGAACCGGGTCTCTACTTCGCGATGAACACCCCGCCGGCGGGCCTTGGCATTGTCATGCCAAACCTGCACGAAATGGGCGGTGAAAACGCGGCGATGATCGCTGCGCAGTTGAAAGAAGTCACCGTCCACGCGGCGGCGACTGTCAGCTCCTGGGGCTTTGTGATTTCACCTGAGCAGATCCTGCAGACGGCGAAAGATATCGGCGAACCTTCGGTACTGAACCGCGCCGGCGGCGCGCCGACGCTGGCCGTCGGTATCGCCCACGTGTTCCATAAAATCATCCCGATGGCGGATATGGGCTTCTGGTACCACTTTGGTATCCTGTTTGAAGCGCTGTTTATCCTCACCGCGCTGGATGCGGGTACCCGCGCAGGCCGCTTTATGCTGCAGGATCTGTTGGGTAACTTCGTGCCGTTCCTGAAAAAAACCGACTCGCTGGTCGCCGGGATTATCGGTACCGCGGGCTGCGTCGGGCTGTGGGGCTACCTGCTGTATCAGGGCGTGGTCGACCCGCTGGGCGGTGTGAAGAGCCTGTGGCCGCTGTTCGGTATCTCTAACCAGATGCTGGCCGCCGTGGCGCTGGTGCTTGGCACCGTGGTGCTGGTCAAAATGCAGCGCACCAAATATATCTGGGTCACCGTTATCCCGGCAGCGTGGCTGCTGCTGTGCACCACCTGGGCGCTGGGTCTGAAGCTGTTCAGCAGCAATCCGCAGATGGAAGGCTTCTTCTTTATGGCTCAGCAGTATAAAGAGAAGATTGCCGCCGGCGGCGAGCTGACCGCGCAGCAGATTGCCAACATGAATCATATCGTGGTCAACAACTACACCAACGCCGGGCTGAGTATCCTGTTCCTGGTGGTGGTGTACAGCATCATCTTCTACGGCATCAAAACCTGGCTCAACGTGCGCAACAATAAGGTGCGTACCGACAAAGAGACCCCGTACGTGCCGGTACCGGAAGGCGGCGTGAAGACCTCGTCACATCATTAACCCTGATGCCGGATAGTGCTACGCGTATCCGGCCTACAGAAAAGTGCATCAACGTAGGCCGGATATGGCGCTAGCCGCCATCCGGCTTTATTCGTTATCTGGAACTTACAATGTTTGGTAACTTAGGTCAGGCAAAAAAATATCTCGGTCAGGCGGCAAAAATGCTGATTGGCATTCCGGATTACGACAACTACGTCACGCATATGCAAACCAACCATCCGGATCAGCCCTACATGACTTATGAAGAATTCTTCCGCGAACGCCAGCAGGCCCGCTACGGCGGAGACGGCAAAGGCGGCGTACGCTGCTGTTAATGGAGGCAATAATGGCACCGATTGCAGTCACCCTACTCACCGGTTTTCTCGGCGCAGGAAAAACCACCCTCCTGCGCCATATCCTGAATGAGCAGCACGGTTTCAAAATCGCCGTGATTGAAAATGAATTTGGCGAAGTCTCCGTTGACGATCAGCTGATCGGCGACCGCGCCACGCAGATCAAAACCCTGACCAACGGCTGTATTTGCTGTACGCGCTCCAACGAACTGGAAGACGCCCTGCTCGATCTCCTCGACAGTCGCGATCGCGGCGAAATCGAGTTTGACCGGCTGGTGATTGAGTGCACCGGCATGGCCGACCCGGGGCCGATTATCCAGACCTTTTTCTCCCATGAGGTGCTCTGCGAGCGCTATCTGCTGGACGGCGTGATCGCCCTGGTGGATGCCGTCCATGCCGACCAGCAGATGGATCAGTTCACCATCGCCCAGTCGCAGGCCGGCTATGCGGACCGCATTTTGCTAACCAAAACCGATGTTGCCGGCGACACCGAGAAGCTGCGCGAACGGCTGGCGCGCATCAATGCGCGGGCGCCGGTTTATACCGTCATTCACGGCGATATCGATCTAAGCCAGCTGTTTAACACCAGCGGCTTTATGCTGGAAGAAAAGGTTGTCAGCGCCACACCGCGTTTTCATTTTGTTGCAGAAAAGCAGAACGACGTCTCGTCGATTGTGGTCGAGCTCGACTATCCGGTGGATATCAGTGAAGTTTCACGGGTAATGGAGAACCTGTTGCTCTCCTTCGCCGAGCAACTGATGCGCTATAAAGGCATGCTGTGGATCGACGGCGAGCCAAATCGCCTGCTGTTCCAGGGCGTGCAGCGTCTGTACAGCGCCGACTGGGATCGCCCGTGGGGCGATGAAACGCCGCACAGCACGCTGGTATTTATCGGCATTCAGCTGCCGGAAGAGGAAATTCGCGCCGCATTTGCCGGGTTACGACGCTAACCTGCCCGCCTGCGCCCCAAGGCGCAGGCACCGTCCTCTCTCTGACACCTCGTCAAAAACAGGGACCAAAAGTCGGCAGCGCGTCAAAAAATGTAAAGCAACGTTTTAATAAGTAACAGCAGAAACACTTTCGGAAATAATAAGAAACTAAATGAATAGGATCCTTAATAATTAATGCCCGCCCTGTTCAGTTTCTGTTTAGCCCACAAATTAAACCGTTGCTAAACAGGCCAAATTTGATGATTGACCTCGCCGTACCCCAACGTCTTTACAACATTTTCAAAACACCCCTCTGACAAAGTCAGCATAAAAAATCGACTTAAGTCACATTTGCAGATGTAAACATCGATTGTTAAGGTGCGCTCAGACAAATTTAATGACGAGGAGCAAACCATGAAAAAGCTTAACATCCTTATTGTTGCTGCCCTGACCGCGGTCTCTGGTTCCGCCATGGCGATGGGATTTACCGTTGAACAAGGTAAAAACTTTACCAATCTGAATATGGAAATGGGTAAATCCTCTTCTGGCTTGTATGCCGAAAGCCACTGGTTGAAGAATACTGATGATGGTAGCCAGACCGGCGGCGTTGGCGCTGGGTACAACCTGGAAGTGGGCCCGGTAATGCTCAATGCCGGCGCGAAAGCTATCTACCTCGGGCCGAAAAAAGGCGATAACGGCGTCGCGTTTCCGGTCGGCGGCGGGGTGAACGTGGCCCTGACAGACAGCATCCACGTGTTTGGCGAAGGGTATGTCGCGCCGGACGGCCTGAACAACAGCGTGAAAAACTATGTTGAGGCGAACGGCGGCGTGAGCTGGTCTCCGGTGGGTCCACTGACCCTGAAAGTGGGTTACCGTCACGTGAGCGTTGACGGCAAAGAGGGTCGCCCAAACCACACCCTGATTGATGGCGCCTACGTGGGCGGCGGGGTCACCTTCTGATTATGGTCAACGCCCCCGCGATAAGGCTAAGGTGCGCTGAGCATTAGCCATAAAAAAACCTGCCGGATGGCAGGTTTTTTATTGCCGGGTTAAGGGCTTAGCGTCGCACCACCACCAGCTTCTGATTCACAAACTCTTTGATGCCGAGATCGGAGAGCTCCCGTCCGTAACCGGAACGCTTCACGCCGCCAAACGGCAGCTCCGGCGCGGTATCGGTAAGCCAGTTGATATAGACCATCCCGGTTTCAATGGCGGAGGCCATCCGTTTGGCGCGTTCGATATCCTGACTGAACACCGCACCGCCCAGACCATAGTGGGAATCATTGGCCAGCGCGATTGCCTCCTCATCGTTTTTCACCACGTAGATCTGCGCCACCGGGCCAAAGAACTCTTCGAAGTACGCCGGGTTATCACGAGTGATACCGGTCAGGATGGTGGGTTCAAAGAAATTGCCTTCTCGCGCCACCGCTTTGCCGCCCAGATGCAGCGTAGCGCCGTTTTTCACCGCCTCGTCCACCTGCTTTCTTAACGTTTCCAGCGCATCTTTGGAAGAGAGCGGCCCCAGTGTGGTGCTTTCATCCAGCGGATCGCCGATTTTCACCTGGCGAAACGCCTCGCTAAATTTTGTCAGGAACGCATCCGCGATATTTTCGTGCAGGATAAAGCGCTTGGCGGCGGTACACACCTGGCCGGCGTTATTCAGCCGCGCCTGGACGCCGATTTTCACCGCGCGCTCCAGGTCGGCATCGTCCAGCACCACAAACACATCGTTGCCGCCCAGTTCCAGCGTCGATTTCTTAATATGCTTCGCGGCCTGCGCCGCCACCACGCTGCCGGCTTTCTCCGACCCGGTGAGCGCCGCGCCCTGCACGCGATCGTCGGCGATAATCTTCGCCACCTGATCCTGGGAGATAAACAGGTTGGTCCACGCCCCTTCCGGTGCGCCGGCCTCACGCACCAGATGGGCAAAGGTCTCGGCGCAGTGCGGCACAATGCTGGCGTGTTTGGCGATAACCGGGTTGCCGGCCGCCAGGTTTGGCGCCAGGACGCGCATCAGCTGGTAATAGGGGAAGTTCCACGGCTCCACCGCCATTAAGACGCCGATGGGATGATGCTCAACCCAGGCGTCGCCGAGTTCGGAGGGATATTTCACCGGCGCCAGCAACGATTTGGCGTTATCGGCGTAATAGCGGGCGATCTGCGCGCAAAGTTTCACTTCGCCGCGGCTCTGATTAATGAGTTTCCCCATCTCCTGGCTGGCGATTTTCGCCAGTTCCTCCGCCCGGCTGTCGATAAGATCCGCCAGCTTATGCAGTACCGCCAGCCGCGGTTCAATATCGCCTTTTGCCCAGGCAGAATGGTAGAGCGCATCCGCCTGCTGCAGCGCCGCCTCCACGTCCGCGTCGCTGTGCGCCGGGTACGTTTTAATAAGCTGATTGTTCGCAGGATTCACCGTCTGATAAGCCATGTCGCATGTCTCCTTGTTATCGCTATTAAGGCAGTCAAAAATGCCGTCAAGGATATTAAGGGTAGTCGAGATGGCTGGCGATGCGGGTAAAGTTAGGTATATCCGGAATATTCCATAAAGAGGCTAACCGGGGCTACCATCAGGCCGCCCCGGCGTTATCAATGTTCCAGCGTGGCGATCTCGTCGTAGGCCAGGCCGGTGATTTTCACTACCGTCTCGCGGGCAATACCGTCGGCCAGCATCCTCTGTGCAATGCGCAGCGCCTCGGCATGCTGTCCTTCAAGCCGGCCTTCCCGTTTGCCTTTTCTGCGGCCCACTTCCTGTAATCTTTCGGCGATGGTCATCAATCTCTCCCTGTGCTGAGGAACCCGTTGCGCCACTTCGTGGATAAACCGGCCAAAGCGGCGCGCGTTGCCAGTCTGCAGCAGATAATTAAACAGCGTTTTTAGCTGTCTGTCATTAGCGTCACCGCTAAGTAAAATCGTCGTCAGTTGCTCAACGATGTTCATTAAATCACGCTGGCGAATATGCTTCTGTATCAGCTCGAGTAATGCCACGCGCCGGTGGCGAACGATCTCATCGTCGGGGATAACCGTGATATCCACCAGCGGAAAGGGCGATGCATAAAGCTCACTCGCCAGCTGTGGATCGGCAAAACAGTCCAGCCAGTTGAGTGACCACGGGTATGGCGTGGTCGCTCCGTGATAGAACAGCATCGGCACCACCAGCGGCAGTCTGGTATGACCCCCATCAAGATGGCGCTGCATCGCGGCGATGGCGTAGCGCATCAGGCGAAAAGCCATCTGCGCGTCCGGCGAGCTCTGATGTTCGATAACCACATAAATGTAGCCCTCGCCAGACGCGGTTTTGAGTGACCACAGCACATCGGAGTACCAGGCCCGCAGGCTCTCCTCGATAAAGCTTGCCGATTCCAGCTGTAAGGTATCGAGGTCGCAGCGCTGACGCAGCGCAGGCGGTAAATGGATCGCCAGGAAATCACGCGCGGTGTCGACCTGAGTGAGAAACTGTTTAAACACCGCATCATGCGGCGTCGAGGTGGTGCCCTTTGCCATCGGCTCATCCCTGCCTGCTTATCCTGCAGGGACTCTACGCGCCCGGAATGTCTCTGACACCCGGGCAATACAACCTTTACGCGCCGCCACGAAAATAGATTTCCCCGGACTGCAAGCGCGACATCCTTTTTCGAGGCGGTACGCAAATCCAGGCGGGCGACAGCCTCCGCGCAGCATGCTATAAACGACCTCTCCCTCCTTAGCAAAGGTCGATGCGGTGAACCATACCCGAGATATCCCCCAAACCTTCTGGCGAGACGATCGTCTACCGTGGCTGGAGCTGCGCAGCACCTGGCACAGCCGCCAGGCCTACAAACGCCACAGCCACCCGCAGCTCTCGGTGGGGGCGATTATCGAGGGGGAAACGCGCTGCCTGTGCAATGGTGAGGAATATCTCCTGCAGCCCGGGGATCTGATCGTGATCCCGCCGCACGTGCCGCATAGCTGTAATCCGCTGCATGACAGGCCGCGCAGCTATCATATGCTGTACCTGGAGGCGGCATGGTGCCACGCGCAGCGCCCGGATATTCCCCCTGGCGCCAGTATCACCTCGCCGCAGCCGCTGTTGCGCGACAGCCCTCTCTTTGCCAGTTTCCAGCAGATTGTCGCCCTGATGAGCCACGGGAGCCTTGAACAACTGCCCGCCCGGCTGGCACAACTTCTGCACGCACTGCCGCTGTGCGCCGCCGCGCCGCAGGCGCCACATCACGCCAGCGCCCTGCTGTTTCAGCGCCTGGCAAACACGCTGCCGACACCGCCGTCGCTGGATAAGCTGGCCCACGACAGCGCGCTTCGTAAAGAGACCGTTATCCGCGCCGTGAAACAGGATACCGGCCTGACGCCTGCCAGTTTGATCAATATGACGCGCATCGAATATGCGAAAACGCGCTTACGCGCCGGGGACTCTATTGCCGATGTCGGCTATCAGGCTGGCTTTGCCGATCAGAGCCATTTCCATAAAACCTTTGTCAGCTATACCGCCGCCACGCCGCGGCAATATGCGCAAAGCAGATCAATATCCGACAATAAGTAATACGCCACCTCGCGTAGGGTGGCCTCAGCACCATTATCGAGGCCACTATGCATACCTTATCGACTCTCTTCCCCGCCGCCTTCCCGGCGTTAGCCTTGTCTCACTTTGTCGCCCTGCTCAGCCCAGGTCCTGATTTTTTTCTGTTAGTCGGCTACGCCGTGCGCTACCGGATCCGCGGCAGCATCGGGCTATGTCTCGGCATCGCCGCCGGCAATGCGCTGTATATTGCTCTCGCCATCGTTGGCTGGGGGCTTCTGCGACAGGCGCCGCTGCTGTTTTTGCTCATTGAGCTGTTGGGTGCGGGCTATTTACTGTGGATTGGCAGCCTGCTGATACGCAGCCGTCCCGCGACGCTGGCGGTGGAGAGCATTCGCGCATCGCTCCCGGGGATCGGTAAACAGCTGCTGCTCGGGCTGGGGTCATCGCTGCTCAACCCCAAAAACGCCCTGTTTTATCTGGCGCTGATGACCTCCCTGCTCGGGCCGGCGGTCACCCTGCTTCAGCAAACAGTGAGCGGGTTGTGGATGGTCAGCGTGGTGTTCTTCTGGGATTTACTGCTGGTGAGCGCGATGGCGCTGCCGCAGATACAGCGCCGCCTGGGCGCCATCGTCTGGCGGGTCGAGCGGGCGGCAGGGGCGGTCCTGATGATCTTCGGTCTGTGGATTATCTGGCGATTTTTGCACGACCTCGCCGTCAGGTTATATGCTTAAGTTTATGGAAAAACTCGCTGAACTCAAACGCGCCAAACTGCTGGCGCTGTCGCTGCTGCTGATCGCCGCCGCGCTATTTATCACCACCCTGCTGCTGCCGCCGACGCCGTGGGTCAGCGCGCTAAAGGCCATTTCCGAAGCGGCAATGGTCGGGGCGCTGGCCGACTGGTTTGCGGTGGTCGCTCTGTTTCGTCGTATTCCGCTGCCCTTTGTCGCCCGACATACCGCGATTATCCCGCGCAACAAAGACCGCATCGCCGATAATCTTGGCCGCTTTGTTGAGGAGAAGTTCCTCGATACCCCGTCGCTGGTCGCGTTGATCCGCCGCTATGAGCCAGCCCTGATGCTCGGCAACTGGTTCAGCCAGCCGGAGAACGCCCGCCGGGTCGGCCAGCACCTGCTGCAAGTGATGAGCGGTTTTCTTGAACTGACCGACGACGCGCGCATTCAGCGCCTGCTGCGCCGCGCAGTACATAAGGCGATCGATAAAGTCGACCTGACGCAGACCAGCGCCATGATGCTGGAGGGGATGACCCGCGACAATCGCCACCAGAAGCTGCTGGATTCGCTGATAAGCCAGCTTATCGCCCTGCTGCAGCGCGACAACTCCCGCGCCTTTATCGCTCGCGGCATCGTGCGCTGGCTGGAGACCGAGCACCCACTGAAGGCCAAACTGTTGCCCACCGAGTGGCTCGGCGAGCACAGCGCCGAGATGGTCACCGACGCGGTGAATACCCTGCTGGACGAGGTGAGCCATGACCGTACCCACCAGATCCGCCAGGCCTTCGACCACGCGGTGCAGAAGCTTATCGACAACCTGAAATCCGACCCGCTCATGGCGCAGAAGGCCGAGAACATCAAAGCATATCTGAAAAATGATGAGACCTTTAACCGCTATCTCGGTGAAGTGTGGGGCGACCTGCGCAGCTGGGTAAAAAACGATATTAGCAGCGACGACTCACGCATTAAGCAGCGCATCGCCGAGGCCGGCCAGTGGTTCGGTGAAACCTTACTCCGCGACGACGCCCTGCGCGAATCGCTTAACGAACACCTGGAACAGGCGGCGCACCGGGTGGCGCCGGAGTTCGCCGCCTTCCTCACCCGCCATATCAGCGACACGGTGAAGAGCTGGGACGCCCGCGATATGTCGCGGCAGATCGAGCTCAATATCGGTAAAGATCTGCAGTTTATCCGCATCAACGGCACCCTGGTGGGAGGGACCATCGGCCTGATGTTGTGGCTGTTCTCGCAGATCCCCTCGCTGCTGCATCTGCATATTGGTTAGCAATGATACTATCAGAACAATAGCGCTGATAAATATTCCACAGGGAGGGCGAGATGATGCACCGGATTTCCCACTGGCTGACCCGCCACGCCGCCGCGCTGTTCTTCCCGGCGGCGCTAATCTTGTATGATTTTTCCGCCTATCTCACTACCGATCTGATCCAGCCGGGGATCCTGCACGTGGTGCGGGATTTCAATGCCGATGTGGCGCTGGCTCCGGCCTCGGTGAGCCTGTATATGGCTGGCGGCATGGCGCTGCAGTGGCTGTTGGGGCCGCTCTCTGACCGGATCGGACGGCGTCCGGTGCTGCTCACCGGCGCGCTGATTTTCACCCTCGCATGCCTGGCGACGCTGTTCACCACCTCCATGACCCAGTTCCTGATTGCCCGCTTTGTGCAGGGCACCAGCATCTGCTTTATCGCCACCGTCGGCTACGTCACCGTGCAGGAGGCCTTTGAGGAAAAAAGATCGATCAGGCTGATGGCGGTGATCACCTCCGTCGTGCTGGTGGCGCCGATCGTCGGCCCGCTCTCCGGCGCGGCG
Source organism: Klebsiella sp. G-Nf4 (assembly GCF_002810615.1). NCBI lineage: Bacteria > Pseudomonadati > Pseudomonadota > Gammaproteobacteria > Enterobacterales > Enterobacteriaceae > Klebsiella > Klebsiella sp. G-Nf4. Next base: position 137,148 of record NZ_PION01000013.1, read on the forward strand.
CTGATGCATTTTATTCATTGGAAAGCGCTGTTCGGCATTATCGCCGCCATGGGGCTGGTGGCCTGGCTCGGCCTGCTGTTGACCATGCCGGAGACGGTGCGCCGCGGCGATGTGCCCTTCAGCCTGCCCGGCGTGCTGCGCGATTTTCGCAACGTCTTCCGCAACCGCATCTTTTTACTCGGCGCCGCCACGCTGGCGCTGAGCTATATTCCGCTGATGAGCTGGGTGGCGGTATCGCCGGTGATTTTAATGGACGCCGGCGGACTGACCACCAGCGAGTTCGCCTGGAGCCAGGTACCGGTCTTCAGCGCCGTCATCATCGCTAACCTGTCGGTGGCGCGCTGGGTAAAAGATCCCACCCGCCCGCGCTTTGTGCTCAGCGCGGTCCCGGTACAGATGCTCGGCCTGGCCATCCTGATCGTTGGGAATCTGATATGGCCGCACGTCTGGCTGTGGTCAGTGCTCGGCACCTGCTTCTACGCCTTCGGCATCGGGCTGATTTTCCCGACGCTGTTTCGCTTTACCCTCTTTTCCAACGACCTGCCGAAAGGCACGGTCTCCGCCTCGCTGAATATCGTGATCCTCAGCGTCAGCGCGTTATCGATTGAAGGCGCGCGCTGGCTGTGGTTCCATGGCGGCAGACTCCCCTTCCACCTGTTAGCGGTGGCCGCCGGGATCGTCGCCGCCTGCTGCCTGGCCGGACTGTTACGCCACCAGCGCCAGCGTAGGCAAGCGGTGATCGAAGCCCGGCAGTCGTGAGCCCTTTTACGGAGAAAGCCCCATCATGAACGACATTGAACTCAGCCAGGCGCAGCGCGACCTGCTGCGCGACAAGCTCAGCAAGTACTGCGAAGAGACCTTCAACCTCGAGCTGGAGCAGTTTGACGCCGAGTTTTTTGTCGACTTTATCGCCAAAGAGCTGGGGCCGCTGTTTTACAACGCCGGTATCGAAGAGGCCATCCGCACCCATCTGGCGTGGAGCGAGCGGATCCAGGAAGAGATGGATTTGAAGAAGGTCTATTAACGCCGCGCGCAGACGCAGGAGATCAATAAAAGCACATAAACAACAGGGCTATAATGGCGACTCTTTCAGCATCTCCCGTGTACGGGGAAGGAAAATCATGTCGCTTATCACCGATCTACCCGCCATTTTTGACCAGTTCTCAGAAGCTCGCCAGAAGGGCTTTCTCACCGTCATGGATCTTAAAGAGCAGAACGTGCCGCTGGTGGGCACCTACTGCACCTTTATGCCTCAGGAGATCGCCATGGCGGCGGGCGCCCTTGTCGTCTCGCTGTGCTCGACCTCCGATGAAACCATCGAGGAAGCGGAAAAAGATCTCCCGCGCAACCTCTGCCCGCTGATCAAAAGCAGTTACGGCTTCGGCAAAACCGATAAATGCCCGTACTTCTATTTCTCTGACCTGGTGGTCGGGGAAACCACCTGCGACGGTAAAAAGAAGATGTACGAGTACATGGCCGAGTTCAAGGCGGTCCACGTCATGCAGTTGCCGAACAGCGCCAGCGACGCGGCTTCCCGCGCGCTGTGGAAAGCGGAGATCTTGCGCCTGCAGCAGGTGATTGAGGCCCGGTTTGGCACGCCGATTAGCGAAGCGGCGCTGCGTGAAGCCATCGTGTTGAAAAATCGCGAGCGCCGGGCGCTGGCCCACTTTTATCGTCTCGGGCAACTCAATCCGCCGGCGCTCAGCGGCAGCGACATCCTGAAAGTGGTGTATGGCGCCACCTTCCGTTTCGACAAAACCGCCCTGATTGATGAACTTCATGCCATGGCGGAGCGCATCCATCAGGAGTGGCTGCAGGGTAAACGGCTCGAGCCACGTCCGCGGATCCTGATCACTGGCTGCCCGATCGGCGGCGCGGCGGAAAAAGTGGTCCGCGCCATCGAGGAAAACGGCGGCTGGGTGGTCGGCTATGAAAACTGCACCGGCGCGAAAGCCACCGAGCGCTGTGTGGCGGAAGAGGGTGACGTCTACGACGCCTTAACCGATAAATATCTCGCCATCGGCTGCTCCTGTATCTCCCCCAACGACCAGCGTCTGCAGCTGCTGAGCCAGATGGTGGAGGAGTATCAGGCCGACGGGGTGATCGACGTCATTCTGCAGGCCTGCCATACCTATGCCGTGGAATCGCTGGCGATTAAACGCCATCTGCGCCAGCAGCACGATCTTCCTTACATGGCGATTGAAACCGACTATTCGACAGCGGACCTCGGCCAGCTCAGTACCCGCGTCGCCGCCTTTATCGAAATGCTGTAAGGAGAGCGCGTGATCTACACGGTTGGCATTGATTCCGGCTCTACCGCCACGAAAGGCATCCTGCTGGCGGACGGCGTCATCGTGCGCCGCTTCCTCTGCCCCACTCCCTTTCGCCCCGCCGACGCCATCCATGAGGCCTGGGAAACGCTACGCGCGGGCCTCACGGAGACGCCTTTTTTAACCCTCACCGGCTATGGCCGCCAGCTGGTGGATTTTGCCGATAAGCAGGTGACGGAGATCTCTTGTCACGGCCTCGGCGCTCGCCTGCTGGCGCCGGACACCCGTACGGTGATTGACATCGGCGGCCAGGACAGCAAAGTCATCCAGCTGGACGCCGAGGGCAATCTCAGCGACTTCCTGATGAATGATAAATGCGCCGCCGGCACCGGACGTTTCCTGGACGTCATTTCACGGACGCTTGGCGCCAGCGTCGAACAACTCGACAGCATCACCGCAGGCGCCGAGCCGCATGCGATTACCAGCATGTGCACGGTGTTTGCCGAATCGGAGGTCATTAGCCTGCGGTCGGCGGGGGTCGCGCCAGAGGCGATTCTGGCGGGGGTGATTAACGCCATGGCCCGGCGCAGCGCGAACTTTATTGGCCGCTTATCGGCGCAGGGGCCGCTGCTGTTTACCGGCGGCGTCAGCCACTGCGCCACCTTTGCCCGGATGCTGGAAAGCCATGTCGGCATGGCGGTGACAACCCATCCCGACGCCCAGTTTGCCGGGGCGCTCGGCGCGGCGCTGATCGGCCTGCGCCAGCGGAGGCGCGGATGACAACCTTCCTGTTTTTATTTCACTCCACGGTGGGGGTGGTACGGATGCGCAAAGCCCTGCAGGCGGCGGGGATGACCTTCGAGGTCAAAGATATTCCCCGCCAGCTGCGCAGCGGCTGCGGATTGTGCGTACTGCTGGAGGGGACGGAAGACGCAGCGCGCAGCTGGATCCTGCCGGAACAGACGGCGGCGCTGTATCAGCAGGATGGGGAAGCGTGGCGCTGCCTCGCTACCTTCCCACAGACGGGTTAATGGGTGATCACAAAGCGCGTCGCCGCAAAGCAGTTCAGCAGACGGTGCATGAGAAAGACCAGAATCAGCGTCACCACCAGCGAGACCGTCACCGAGGTGATACGGTACAGGTCGCTGAACACCAGATCCTGATAGGGATGCAGGTTCTGGCCGAACATAATGCCGATGGTGGTGATGCTGGCGAAGCCCACCCCGGCGCCCACTTTCTCCATCACGTGCAGGCGGGCGCTGAAGGCCAGCCCGAGACCAATCAGCGGCATCATCAGGATCATGTGGTTGCTGAAATCATAGATAATCAGTTGCACCACCAGAATATAAAGACAGGCCAGCACCACCCCCACCACACGCCAGATCGAGCTGATCACCGCCCCGCGATAGTGCATCGGGAACAGGATCAGGATCCCAGCCATCAGCGCCGACAGCGAGTCGCTGAGATCGCAGATCTGAAACACCACGAAGATGATCGTCGCGACCGTACCGGAGAGCAGTGATTCATGGCGGATGCGGGCGGCGTCTTTCTCAATCCGCGGCGGCGGCTTGCGCGGCTCGACGTCCGGGATCAGGTAATGTAGCAGCGCGCTCAGCGCCACCGCCAGCACGCAGGCTTCCATGTTAGAGAACATCAGGGTATGCCAGTTGCTGGTCGGGTAGCTCATAAAGTTGAGCATCGTGCTCTGGCACACCACCCCCATCGATCCCAGCAGGAACAACGGTCCCTGGCTCATAAAGCGAAAACGCATCACGTACAGGCCAAAGACGACTAACGTCATGATCACCGGCCACTGTGAAAGATAGCCGACAATCAATACCATTTCGACGCAGTTCACCGCCGCGCTAAACACAAACTGGCGGGCGACATGGCGGTTGAAGAACGGCACCAGCGACATCAGCATCAGCGGATAAACCACGAAAAACACACCGTACTGGACGTCGTAGAAGGTGGAGATGCTGAGCGCAATAGTCCCGGCCACGGCGATACGCACCGTCTGGCGAAAATCATTCGCCGTATAGACGATATTGCCGTGCGGCGTAAAGACGTGCGCCAGGGTATTAATAGACATAGTGCAACCAGCTCACCAGGTGGATCTGCAGGCCGGCAAAGGTGCGGGCGAAAGGACCCTCGCTATTGTACAGTTGCACCGTGGCGCGGGCGCCGGTCGGCAGCGGTTTGTCCAACGCTTGATCCAGGGCGACGTGAATGCGCATCCGCTGTGCGTCGCGCACCCAGCGGGTGGACTGCTCCGGCTGCGACAGCTGGCCGTTCACCGCCTCCTGCCCCGCCAGAATCCCGGCATCGCTGCTGGTGACGTGCGCCGGGAAGACTTGCCCCGGGAGGGCGTCAAAGACCACCGCTGCATCGGTATTCACCGCGGTGTGGCGCAGGCTCTTTTCACGGAAGTCAGCGACGATATCGGTATTGTTGTTGACCAGCGCCAGCACAGCTGTCGCCGCGGTGGCGTAGATCCCCGGGTTAAGCTGCAGGTTGCTGACCATGCCGTCAGTTTCGGCACGCACCTGGGTCCAGGCCAGGTTCAGCTGCGCCTCCTCCAGCGCATTACGGTATTTCTGCAGGGTGACGTTGCGCTTATCGTCGCGCTCGCCGCGCTGGATAAGCAGGTTCTGGATCTGCGCGTTCAGCGCCGAGACCGACTGCTCGCTGGTCTGCCAGGTGGTACGCACCTTATCGAGGTCGGACTGCGAGACGTTCTGCATCGTGCTCAGGCGCTGGTAGCGATCGAGCGTGACCTTATCGTTACGGGCGGTGTACTGCGCGGTGCGCAGGTTGGCGCGGGCGGCGGCGATTTGTGCGTCCAGCTGCTGGTTGCTCAGTTTCGCCTGCTCAAGGGCGATCTGCGCCGCTTCAACTTTATTAATGAATGGCGTTGGGTCGAGCTCATACAGCAGGTCGCCCTTTTTAACCTGGCTGTTGTTGTGCACGTAAACGTGCGAGACATAGCCGGAGACCCGCGACGATACCGGGGTCACCACGCGCATCACGGTGGAGTCCGGCGTCAGCGGGATCCAGATATCGGCAACGATAAACCAGGCGAATATTGCCAGAAAAGCGGCAATACTCACCCGTACCCAGCGGGCAAATTTTTGTTCAGGCGTCATCATAGTGTGTTAGATCTTGTTATCTTCTTCGCGGATATTCCGCAAACGGCAGGCGATTTGATTTAATGTGGCGCTGAAGGTGGCAAGGTCGGCCTCCGGGATGGTCTGAGTCACGCGTTCCTGATAGGTCTCGATCACGCAGCTCAGTTTTTCCAGAATCGCCCGCCCCTCGGCGGTCAGCGTCAGCAGGCGAATGCGTTTGTCATATGGCGATGTAGAACGCAGCAGATAGCCCTGCTTTTCCAGTAACGAGAGGGTGCGCATTAGCGGCGGCAGTTCAATCCCCTGCACCTCCGCCAGTTCGCTGACCGAGACGTTGTCTCCCAGCTGATGCAACTGCATCAACACCGTCCAGCTGGACTGGGTGAGTCCGGTATCGGTGATAGCGGAGTCAATAATGGCGCGCCACTGGCGCACCACCATGGCCATTCTCATCCCCAACGGACGGCGGGCAAACAGGTCGTCTTCGGTCACAGGTTTTCCTCTCATTGTTGGGAAGAAAATAATACTTATCAGGGTAAGTATCAAGAAACAGACGATCGCGCCGCATCAATTGATAAATTTAGTGAATGTATTCCCCGGCGTCGCTAGCGCTTACCGGGGCAAAGAAGGAATGATGCCTGAAAAAAACCGCACTTTTTAATTGATCTGATCCCGACTCAGGCCGATATCTTTCAGCTGTTCGTCGCTCATTCGCTGCAAAGCTCTGCGCGTTTGCTCCTGAAGCCACCATTTTTTGATAAACCGCACCAGCAGTACGAAACCAATAAATGGCTGTCTTGCCCTGTTCTCGTGAAATTCCATCCTCTACCTCCTCACCTTGCCAGAGGCTTTATCTTCACGGATTTGGGGCCAAGGAATACAGATTCACAAAACACTTTTCTTTAACATACAGATTGGCTAAAACGTACACCAGACCCCATTTTTTCCGCCCATCTGTACTGGTTCTTTTATCTGTATGGCGACAATCAAGGATACAGCATGACCCGCTACCAACATCTCGCTGCCCTGCTGGCCGAACGCATTGAACAGGGCCTGTATCGCCACGGCGAAAAACTGCCGTCGGTGCGCAGCCTGAGCCAGGAGCATGGCGTCAGCATCAGCACTGTCCAGCAGGCCTATCAGTTGCTTGAGCAGCAGCAAATGATTGTGCCTCAGCCGCGATCGGGCTATTTCGTTGCCCCCCGCAAGGCCCAGCCGCCGGTGCCGCCAATGTCGCGTCCGGTACAGCGCCCGGTGGAGATCACCCAGTGGGATCAGGTGCTGACCATGCTCGACGCCCGCTACGATAAATCGATTATCCCCTTCGGCGGCGGCTCGCCGGATGTCACACAGCCAAGCCTGAAGCCTATCTGGCGCGAACTGAGCCGGGCGATCCAGCACAACCTCAGCGAAGTACTGAACTATGACGAGCTGGCCGGGCGCCGGGAACTTCGCGAGCAGATCGCCCGCCTGATGCTTGACGGCGGCTCGGTGGTGACGGCCGACGATCTGGTGCTCACCAGCGGCTGCCACAGCGCGCTGTCTCTGGCTTTACTGTCGGTATGCCAGCCTGGCGATATCGTGGCCGTGGAATCCCCCTGCTACTACGGCACGATGCAGATGCTGCGCGGACTGGGATTAAAGACCATTGAGATCCCCACCGATCCCGAAACCGGGATCAGCATCGAGGCCCTGGAGCTGGCGCTGGATCAATGGCCAATCAAAGGGGTGATCCTCGTGCCGAACTGCAATAATCCGCTGGGCTTTATCATGCCGGACGCCCGTAAGCGCGCGGTGCTGAACCTTGCCCAGCGCCACGATATCGTGATTTTCGAGGATGACATTTACGGCGAGCTGGCCACCGAGTACCCGCGCCCGCGCACCATTCACTCCAGGGATATCGACGGCCGGGTGATGCTCTGCAGCTCTTTTACCAAAACCATCGCCCCCGGCCTGCGCATCGGTTGGATAGCGCCCGGGCGCTACTACGACAAGCTGCTACAGATGAAGTACGCCGCCAGCGGCACTAACGTCCCTTCAACCCAACTGGCGGCCTGCAATTTTATTCGCGAAGGCCACTACCACCGTCACGTGCGGCGGATGCGGCAGATCTATCAGCGTAATATGGAGATCTACACCTGCTGGCTGCGGGAGTTTTTCCCGTGCGGGATCTGTGTCACCCGGCCAAAAGGTGGTTTTATGCTGTGGGTGGAGCTCCCGGAGCAGGTGGATATGGTCTGCGTCGCCAAACAGCTATGCCGGCTGAAGATCCAGGTCGCGCCGGGCTCGCTGTTTTCGGCAGCGGGCAAGTATCGCAACTGCGTCAGGATCAACTGCGCCCTGCCGCCGACCGAGAAACATAAAGCGGTGATGGTGAAGCTGGGAGAAGCGGTGAAGGTGGCGATGGAGTGAAGTTTAATCTGTTTTCCCCGGCGGCGCTGCGCTTACCGGGGCTACGGGCTCCGAAAATACGTAGCGCCGCTACCAGCAACTATTTCTTATTAAGATCGCGAATCATCGCTTCTCTTAAAATCGCATTCAGTCGAGTTTGATAGCCTTTTCCTGGACGTTTGAGCCACTCCATGACATCGGCATCAATGCGCACAGAAGCCTGTGTTTTTAGCGGTCGAAAAAATTTGCCGCGTACGGCATCTGACCATTGCGCATCGTCTGTAGCGGGGATATCGCTGTAATCGATGTCCTCATCGGCTTTGCTCGCTAGCGCTTTGAGTTCGGCATCACGCATAGCGGTAAGCGCCGCCGTATTGTCGCGTTTATGTTTAACCATGCTCATAACGATTCCTCTCTTTTCTGTCCGCCTTCCGGGCGCTGATAATACGAATAACCTCAGTTCCACTTTCAAAACGGACCGAATGCGCCACCAGGATAACAAGGATCCCATGCACAAGACCGATGGTTTGCCAGCGATATTCACCATTCTCAAACCGCTCCTGGCGGGAAAGGTGCCGCGGATCGTCAAAGACTAATACCGCTTCTTCAAACCGGACTCCATGTTTTCGTAGATTACTTAATGCCTTGTTTGCATCCCACTCAAACTCCATTGGCATACTATTCATCCTTTTGTATATACAAAAAAGTATATACGATTATCCGGTGATAATAGTGACAGCGTTGGAAAAAACCTCACGTTTTGAGTGAGTAATTTGTAAAGGCATCTCCCCGGTGGCCTGTGCTTACCGGGGTTACGGGTTACCCCGCGTCCGCAAATCAGCTTCACTGGTCAAAAAACACCATTCCCTTATACGGCTGCTCACGGCAGGCGGCCAGCCGCTGGGCGAGACTGCCGACGTGCAGCTCCAGCTTGTGGCCGTCGGGGTCGAGGAAGTAGTGCGAGGCGCCTTCGCTGCGGTTTATCTTCCAGACCGCCACGCCGGCAACCTCCAGGCGGGCGGTGAAGCGGGCAAAATCGGCTTCGCTAATGCTAAACGCATAATGGGTGTAGTCGCTCTCTTCCGGCGGAGTAACGCGCCGCTGCGGATCCAGCGACAGGCATAGCCACAGATCGCCGCAGGAGAGATAGGCGCCACTGTCCCAGCGGGCGTGCAGCGTCATGCCCAGCAGTTGCTGATAAAACGCCACGCTCGGCGCCAGCTGGCTGACCGCCAGGGTCAGATGATTCAGTCCACTCAGCATGTCTGTTCCTCCAGTGAATTCACGATGAACTGGCGCAGCCATTGATGCGCCGGGTCGCGGTGCCAGCGCTCGTGCCACAGCATCAGCATCTCAAAGCCGGCGACCGCCAGCGGCGGCTCGACGACCACCAGCCCGCTCTGCCCGCGCACCAGCCGCTCCGGCAGCACCGCCACCAGATCGCTATTGCGCAGGGTCTCCAGCATAAACAGGAAATGTGGCACGGAAAGGACAACCCGCCGCGTCTGTCCGAGGTTCGCCAGCGCGATATCGGTCGCCGCGCTGAAGCCGCCCCCGTCCGGGGAGACGATCACGTGCTCCAGCTGACAGAACGTTTCCAGGCTAAGCCCAGGCCGCAGCGCCGGATGCTCCGCCCGGCCTGCCAGCACGTAGCGTTCACGAAACAGCAGGCGCTGATGTAGCCCCGGCGGCGCGCCCTCGCGGGTATGGAAGCAGAGATCCACTTCATCGCTGGCCGCCTGCTGCTCCAGCCGCGCTGGCTGCAGCTCGAATACCGCCAGCCGACTGTCGGGAGAGGCCAGCCGTAGCCTGCCCAGCATCGGCAGGAGGATCGCCGAGGCCATATAGTCCGTCGCCGCCACCCGCCAGGTCTCCGCCGCCGTCGCCGGATTAAAGGGCGCCACCGGCGCCACTGCCTGCTCCAGGGCGGCTAACGCGGCGCGCAGCGGCTGGCGAAGCTCATCGGCGCGGGCGGTGGGCTGCATGCCGCGCGGACCCGGCATCAGCAGCGGGTCGGCGAAAATCTCCCGCAGCCTGGCGAGCTGAATACTGACCGACGGCTGCGACAGATTCAGCCGCTGCGCCGCCCGGGTGACGTTGTTTTCGCTAAGCAGCACGTCGAGCGTGCGCAGCAGATTAAGATCCAGACGATGTAAATTAATCACGGCTATACCTGGAATTTAAGTAATTAATTTCTACTATAGTGTCAGCTTTCCTACTCTGCAGCTCTCCCCACTCCAGAGGTGATATTATGAAAGTACTGCTGATTTACGCCCATCCGGAACCGCGCTCGCTTAATGGCGGACTCAAAAATTTCGCCATCCACCACCTGCAGCAGGCCGGGCATGAAGTCCAGGTCTCCGATCTCTACGCCATGCGCTGGAAGGCCGGATATGACGCCGACGACAGCGGCGCCCCGCCGGTCGGCGAGTTCTGGCGTCCGACCCTCGATTCAAAACGGGCCTTTGCCCAGGGCACCCAAAGCGCGGATATCGCAGCCGAGCAGGAAAAGCTGCTGTGGGCCGATATGGTAATTTTCCAGTTCCCGCTGTGGTGGTTCTCGATGCCTGCCATCATGAAGGGCTGGATCGACCGGGTGTACGCCTGGGGCTTTGCCTATGGCGTCGGTGAGCAAAGCGACCGCCACTGGGGTGACCGTTACGGAGAAGGCACCTTCGCTGGCAAGCGGGCGATGCTGATCGTCACCGCCGGCGGCTGGGCAGAACACTATTCACCGCGCGGGATCAACGGCCCCATCAACGACATCCTGTTCCCCATTCAGCACGGCATGCTGTTCTATCCCGGCTTCGAGGTACTCCCGCCGCTGGTGTTCTACCGCACAGACAAAATCGACGCCGGCCAGTTCGCCGACCAATGCGCCACCCTGGCCGAGCGGCTGGACACGCTGTGGCAAACCGAGCCCATCCCATTCCGCCGGCAGAATTATGGCGATTATCTGATCCCGTCGCTGACGCTGCGCCCTGAACTGGCGCCCGGGAAAAGCGGTCTGGGGGTGCATCTGGCAACGAAATAAACCTCGACGCGATAGCCCATCCGGGTTATCGCGTTCATTAATATGACAATTTGTGAGCCTCCACGCATTAACAGCATCTCGTCACACGAAGCCGCCGTTCATATTGATAGCGATCAAGAATAATCATACCGTCTGGTCGGTATGATTCCGGCCATGAATATGGAAGCCCAGCATCGTAAAAAAGATCCCGTCCGTCTCCACCGTCAGTTGCTTGAATCGGCGGCGATGATTGCCGGCCGGGACGGTATCGCCGCCCTGTCGCTGAACGCCGTCGCCCGCGAGGCTGGCGTGAGCAAAGGTGGCCTCCTGCATCACTTTCCCAATAAGCAGGCGCTGATTTTCGCCCTGTTCGCCCGGCTGCTGGCGATCATGGAAAAGGCGATTAGCGAACTGATGGCCGCCGATAACATCGCTTACGGACGCTTTACCCGCGCCTATTTGCGCTATCTGTCCAACCCGGAGCTGACGGACACCCACGAAAGCCGCCAGCTGATGGTGCTGTCGCTGGCGATGCCGGACGAGCCGGTGCTGCGAAAATGCTGGCGCGACTGGATGCTGGATCACCTGGCGCAGGGCGATGCGCTGGATAACGGCCCGACCGGCACGCTGGTGCGCTACGCCGCCGACGGCATCTGGTTATCGGAACTCACCGAAGGGCGTACCATGAGCAGCGATCACCGACAGTCGCTGGTAAACGATCTGACCAAAATGACGCTTCCCGCGTGAAGCGAATAGAGTGAGGCCGCGATGCGCTACAACATCAATGCCCGTCTCATTTATGACGCAACGGACGGCACGCTAACCCTGCCCGGCAGCGATGAACCGGATAGCCAGCTATCCATCACCGCCAGCGCGCTACTCTATTTTTTTCTCCGCCATACCGGCGTCGTCAGCCGCGATGAAGTATTAAAAAAAGTCTGGGATGATAACGGCTTAACCTCTTCCAACAGCAACCTCAATCAATACCTGAGTATGCTGCGCAAAACCTTCCGCCACTACGATATCGATAACATTATCGTCACCGTGTCGCGCGGCATGCTGCAGCTGAACCAGGATCTGAGCATTGAACTGCTCGATGCCGGGCCGGCGCTTACCGAGGCCGCTAACCCACCCGAGAGGGCTGATGAAACCGTCCCCCCAGCGGCGACAACGCCGCCCACCGATTCACGACATGCGCGCGGGATGTGCTGGTATCTGGCCGGCGGCTGTCTGCTGGTCATCGCCCTGCTGCTGGTGGCGTTTAGTCTCGCCGGTACCCACGTCGCCCGGCCAATTAATCTGACGCTGATGAACCACAGCCAGTGCGAACTGCTGGCCAGCGATGAGATGCTGCGTTCGGTCTCTGCCACGGCCTACGGTAAGAATTTTGATGAGGTGCGTCAGCGGCTGAAGCTCAGTTGCAAGCCGGGCGAACGTTTTGTTTTTTTCTATGGCGACCGACTGGAAACCAATGGACTGGGCCGGGTGTTCCTCGCCCACTGCGCGATGCACGAAGACAACCCGTTCAGCTATTGCGATAACTACTTTTACTACTCCTGGAAGCCGCAATGAGACTCGCGCCCCGCCCCTTTTTCGCCCTTTCCGCCCTCGCGTTTATCGCCGCCGCCAGTTTTAGCGCTTGGCGCCTGCTGCCGGATGCCAACGACGGCGTGATGAGCTGTTCCACCAAAGCGATCATGCGTTTTGAGAACATGGAAAAAGAGAATGTGAACGGCAATATTCATTTTAATTTTGCCGCCAACGGCAACGGTTCGATGGTGGTGGAAGGCTATACCGATTCCGCCGCCGGCTGGCTCTACCTGCAGCGCTACGTCAAATTCAGCTACACCAGCCAACGCATTTCGGCAACCGAACGCCACTACCGCATTAAAAAATGGGAATCCAGCGCCTCATCCATCGACGAATCGCCGAATGTCATCTTCGACTACTTCATGCGCGAGATGTCCGACAGCCACGATGGCCTGTTCCTCAACGCGCAGAAGCTTAACGACAAAGCTATCCTGCTGAGTTCTATCAACTCGCCGCTCTACATCTGCACGCTGAAGTCCGGCAGCACGTTTAATTAACCCGTCCCCCCTGAACCGCCGCGAGGAAACTGCGCCCTCGCTCACACTCCGTTTTTGCCCCCTCTTTTTCCGATGCTAAAAGCGCACGTTTTGCATTTAGCTTTTGTGGCAAAACTTGAGCATACCCACAATTATCACGCGGCTATATTACCGCCTGCAGGCAAGTAATTAGCATCTTATTAACATTCATCTCCCGCCGATAATAAGCTTAAAAAAACGCCATATCATCATGACAATCATCACGCAAAAAACAGGACAAACAGATAAATTGAACGCTAAATAAGACTAAATTACAGAGCAAAAAACTAAAATATTCACCCACACGGATTTAAATTTCGCTTCTCTCCCCATTCCCTATAGTGAACCCCGAACGCCGCTTCCGCGTGTTGATGCCGTTACGCGGACGGTTTTCCCGAATCACAAAACCTGTTCTGGAGGAGATCACGATGGGTGATGCATTGGGGCTTATCGAAACCAAAGGTCTGGTGGCCTGTATTGAAGCAGCGGACTCGATGTGTAAAGCCGCCAACGTCGAACTGATCGGCTATGAAAACGTCGGCTCTGGCCTGGTCACCGTGATGGTGAAGGGCGACGTCGGCGCGGTAAAAGCGGCGGTGGATTCCGGTGTGGAATCAGCCCAGCGCATCGGCGAAGTGGTGACCTCGCTGGTCATCGCTCGCCCGCATAACGACATCAACAAAATCGTCATTAAACACAAGGCCTGAAGGCCAGGAGAACGCAAATGGGTGATGCATTAGGTCTGATTGAAACCAAAGGTCTGGTGGCCTGCATTGAAGCGGCGGATGCGATGTGTAAAGCCGCCAACGTCGAGCTTATCGGCTATGAAAACGTCGGTTCCGGCCTCGTCACCGCGATGGTGAAAGGCGACGTCGGCGCGGTAAAAGCGGCAGTCGATTCCGGCGTTGAATCCGCACAACGCATCGGCGAAGTGGTGACCTCGCTGGTCATCGCGCGTCCGCATAACGACATCAACAAAATCGTCTCGCATTACAAGATTGCGGACTAACGGAGAAACCTGATGAAAGAAGCGCTTGGTCTTATCGAAACCAAAGGTCTGGTGGCCTGTATTGAAGCCGCGGACGCGATGTGTAAAGCCGCCAACGTCGAGCTGATTGGCTATGAAAACGTCGGTTCCGGCCTCGTCACCGCGATGGTGAAAGGCGACGTCGGCGCGGTCAACGCAGCGGTCGACTCCGGCGTGGAAGCGGCGAAACGCATCGGCGAAGTCGTCAGCTCTCGCGTCATTGCGCGTCCACATAACGACATCGAAAAAATCGCGGCGCAGCACAAAGCATGACCTGACAGGGCGCGCCCCGTCCCCACTCTTTTCGTCTGATGAAGGATAGACTCATGATTGAACTGGATAACGATTTGCAGTCCCGCCAGAACGCGCGGGAACTGGTGCGCAACGCCAAAAAGGCGCAGGCGATGCTGGCCACCTTTTCGCAGCAGCAAATCGACGCCATCGTGAAAAACGTGGCCCAGGAAGCAGCGCACCACGCCGAAGCGCTGGCGAAAATGGCCGCGGAAGAGACTGGTTTTGGCAACTGGCAGGACAAAGTGCTGAAAAACCGCTTCGCCTCGCTGCGCGTCTACGACGCCATCAAAGATATGAAGACCGTTGGCATCATTCATGACGACCCGGTAAAAAAAGTGATGGACGTGGGCGTGCCGCTGGGCGTGATTTGCGCACTGGTCCCCTCAACGAACCCAACCTCCACGGTTATCTACAAAGCGCTGATCGCCCTCAAGGCCGGCAACGCCATTATCTTCTCTCCGCATCCGGGCGCGCGTCAGTGTAGCTGGAAGGCGATTGAAATCGTCAAACGCGCGGCGGAAGCAGCCGGCGCGCCGGCGGGCAGCGTCGACGGCATCACCCAGTTGACGCTCGAAGCCACCTCTGAGCTGATGCACAGCAAAGACGTGTCGCTGATCCTCGCCACCGGCGGCGAAGGCATGGTGCGTGCGGCCTATGCGTCCGGCACCCCAACCATCAGCGGCGGCCCGGGCAACGGCCCGGCGTTTATCGAACGCAGCGCCGATATCCATCACGCGGTGAAAGATATCATCACCAGCAAAACCTTCGATAATGGGGTGATCTGCGCCTCCGAGCAGTCGATCATCGTCGAAGGCTGCATTTACGACGAGGTTCACCGCGAGCTGGAAGCGCAGGGTGCCTACTTCATGAATGAAGATGAAGCGGCGAGAATGGCGGCGCTGCTGCTGCGCCCGAACGGCACCATCAACCCGAAAGTGGTCGGCAAAACCGCGCTGTACCTCAGCCAGATGGCGGGCTTCTGTGTTCCGGCCAGCACCAAAGTGCTGATCGCCGAACAGACCACCGTGTCGCCGAAAAACCCCTACTCGCGTGAAAAACTGTGCCCGGTGCTCGGCCTGTACGTGGCAGAGGACTGGAAAGCCGCCTGCCACCGCGTGGTGGAGCTGCTGACCAACGAAGGACTCGGCCATACGCTGGTGATCCACACCCGTAATCAGGACGTCATCCGCCAGTTCAGCCTCGAAAAACCGGTCAACCGCATTCTGATTAATACTCCGGCGGCGCTCGGCGGTATCGGCGCGACCACCAACATCTCTCCGGCGCTGACCCTCGGCTGCGGCGCGGTCGGCGGCGGCTCCAGCTCCGACAACGTCGGCCCGATGAATCTGCTCAATATCCGCAAAGTCGGCTATGGCGTGCGTTCGATTGACGAGCTGCGCGCGCCGGGCAGCCGCCCTGAACCACAGCCGACCATCGTCACTCCGGCGAGCGATCCGCAGCGCAGCATTCTTGATGACGCGCGTTTCAACGCCCCGGCCAGCGCCGCGCCAGCGCGCTCTGCAGGCAGCGATGACCGTTTTGCCAGCGCAGGCGCCGCCAGCATGGAAGGCGAAATCAACGAGCAAAACGTGGAACGCGTTATCCGCCAGGTGCTGGAGCGCCTTGCTAAGTAACGCACTGATATAAGGCGATAAACGATGATTCTCGCAAAGGTAACCGGCCATGTCGTCGCCACGCAGAAATGCGATGAGCTACGCGGCAGCAACCTGCTGTTGGTCACCCGACTGGATGACAATCAGCAGCCGATGAAGGACCAGACCTGGGTCGCCGTCGATAACGTCGGCGCCGGCATGCACGACATCGTGCTGGCGGAAGAGTACTTCGCGCTCAATAAAGAGCGCTACAAAGCGATGTCGGTGGTCGCCATTGTCGAGAACGTGTTTCGGGACGCCTAACAGGAGTGAGTAGCCCAATGAGTGAATTTTTACTGAAACCGCGGATTTGCTTCGGTCAGGACGCCCTCTCGGTGTTGAACGAACTCTCCGCCCGCAGCGTGCTGCTGGTGACCGATAAAGCGATGGTCAAGTTTGGCCTCGCCGAGCGCGTCACCGCCCTGCTGCGCCAGCGCGGGATCGCCTGGCAGATGTGGGATGACGTGGTGGCGGATCCGGATATCGCTACCGTGGTGCGCGGCATGAAGTTAATGGATAGCCACTATCCGGATCTGGTTATCGCGCTCGGCGGCGGTTCGGTCATCGATGCCGCCAAAGCGGTTATTTTCTCCCTGGCGCAAACCCGTCCGCAGACTGATCGCCCGCGTCCATGCTTTGTCGCCATCCCAACCACCAGCGGCACCGGTTCGGAAGTCACCGCCTTTTCGGTGGTGAAAGCCAACGCGGAGAAGCTGGTGCTGGTGGACGCGTCATTGCTGCCGGATATCGCCATTCTTGACCCGGCGCTGGTGGCTTCAGTGCCGCCGGCGATTACCGCCGACACAGGCATGGACGTGCTGTGTCACGCCCTTGAAGCCTACGTCTCCCGCGCCGCCAGCGACTTTTCCGACGCGCTGGCGGAGAAAGTGGTGCAGCAGGTGTTCCGCTACCTGCCGACCTGCTGGCGCAGCGGCGACAACCTGCAGGCGCGCGAAAAGATGCATAACGCCTCCTGCATGGCGGGGATGGCCTTCACCAACGCGTCGCTGGGGATAACCCACAGCCTGGCCCACGCCCTCGGCGGCGTCTTCCGCGTGCCCCATGGCCGCGCCAACGCCCTGCTGATGGCGCACGTCGTCGCCTGGAACGCCGATTTCCACGGCCAGTGCGACACCCTCGCGGCAACGAAATATGCCCGGCTGGCGCATCTGCTGGATCTGCCTGCCGCCTCGCCACGCCAGGGCGTCGCCAGCCTGCTGGTCGCCATTCAGGCGTTAAAAGACGAACTAAGCATGCCCTCCGGCATCAGCGAAACCGGCATCGAGGCGGCTGAATTCGACCGCCGTTTGCCGGAGATGGTCGGCCAGGCGCTGCGCGACAGCTGTACCCCGACCAACCCACGCGCGCCAGACGCTAACGCGTTAACCGAACTTTATCGCCAGGCCTGGTCCGGTTGCCTGGAATCGCCCGGCGGCGCTCCGCTTGCACGGGCCTACGGATAACGCGCGAGTAGGCCGGGTCAGCGCAGCGCCACCCGGCAACAATGCGGGCAACTAACAAGAACATCTGGAGAATACTTCATGGCACACTACAACTTAACGCCGCGCGTAAAAGTGCTGGCAGACCGTTTACTCGCCCAGAAAAGCACTCTGTGCACCGAACATGCCACCACACTGAACGCTCTTGATGGCGACATCGCGGGCGTTCCCGCCGCCGTTAAACCGGCGCGCCGCTTCTATGAACTGATGCGCCAGCTGCCGCTGACCATCAGCGCCGACGAGCTGATCGTCGGCAACCAGACCCGTAAACCGCACGGGGCGATTTTCCATGACGAAAACGCGACCCGTCGTCCATCGGTTTTCCAGTTCCTCAACCTCAATAGCGAGCTGGACTCGCCGGATTACAAACTGGTGGTCGAAAAAGGCGTGCTGGCGATTAAGCACCAGTTAGAAGAGAAAACCCGCGCCCTCGGTAGCGCGGTCAGCCGCAGCGGTATGGATGAAGTCAACGGCTGTCGCGCCGCCATCTACGCCTGCGACGCCCTGCTGGCGCTGGCGCAAAATCTGGCCAACAGCGCCGAACAGCTGGCGGCCGCGGAAACCAATGCTTATCGCAAAGCCGAGCTGCTCGATAGCGCGGCCATTCTGCACCACGTTCCGGCCCATCCGGCGCGTAATTTCAAAGAAGCCTGCCAGGCATTCTATCTGTTCCAGCTGGCGCTACAGCTGGACAACGGCAGCTATGCGGTTAACCCGCAAGGGGCGGATATCGCGCTGCTGCCTTATTATCAGCGCGATATCAACAGCGGCGCGCTGAATACCCAGCAGGCGTATGAGATCGTGGAGTGCCTGTGGTTCAAGCTGGCGGAGCTGAGCGAAGTCCGCGCCGCCTGCGCCATTGACGGCTATCCGATGCTCGACGCCATGCTGCGCGGCGCCGCTTTTGATAACGCCGAAGTGAACGAACTCTCGGCGATGTTTATCAGCGCCCAGCGCAACCTCAGCGCGCTGAATCTGCCGGTGCGTCTGTTTAGCGGCGTACAGCCGGTTAACCACGCGCCGTTCGCCGCCTGCGCCGACACGCCGGCGATGGAAGGCTTAACCCCGCGTATGCAGCGCCTGCGTAATCACTACCTGACGGTACGCCCGAGCGTCTCTATCTATCGCGCGCTGGCCTTTACCGAAGTGGTCAAAGCCAACCCTGGCATGCCGACCATTCTGCTGCGGGCAAAAGCCTTCCGCCACGCCTGCGAAACCGCGCCGATTCTGATTCAGGACGATGAGCTGATCGTCGGCCATCCGTGCGGCAAGCCGCGCGCGGGCGCCTTCTCGCCGGATATCGCCTGGCGCTGGGTGCGCGACGAGCTCGACACCATGAGTACCCGTCCGCAGGATCCGTTTGAGATCAGCGAAGCGGATAAAAAAACCATTCGCGAAGAGATCGTCCCGTTCTGGGAAGGCCGTTCGCTGGATGAGATTTGCGAAGCGCAATACCGTGAGGCCGGCGTCTGGGCCTTCAGCGGCGAGACTTTCGTCAGCGATCTCTCCTATCACCAGATTAACGGCGGCGGCGATACCTGTCCGGGCTACGACGTGCTGCTGTTCACCAAAGGGATGAATGGGATTAAAGCCGATGCCGAAGCGCATCTGGCCAACCTGAGCATGGAAAACCCGGAAGATATCGATCGCATCTACTACTACAAAGCGGCAATCGAAACCTGTGAAGGGGTGGTCAACTATGCCCGCTGTATCGCCGACCGCGCCCGCGAACTGGCGGCTAAAGAGCAAAACGCCCAGCGTCGCGCCGAGCTGCTGACCATCGCCGAAGTGAACGAAAACGTGCCGGCCAATCCGCCGAAGACCCTGCAGGAAGCGCTGCAGAGCATCTGGACCGTCGAATCACTGTTTGAAATCGAAGAGAACCAGACCGGGCTGTCGCTGGGCCGCGTCGACCAGTACTGCTACCCGATGTTCGAAGCCGATATCCGCGAAGGCCGCCTGACCCACGAGACCGCGCTGGAGCTGCTGCAGGCATTCATCATCAAATGTGCCGAACTGATGTGGATGTCGAGCGAGCTGGGAGCGAAATATTTCGCCGGTTATCAGCCGTTTATCAACCTCACCGTTGGCGGCCAGAAACGCAGCGGCGGCGACGCCTGTAACGATCTGACCTACCTGATTATGGACGCGGTGCGCTTCGTGAAGGTGTACCAGCCGTCGCTGGCCTGCCGTATCCACAACCAGTCGCCGCAGAAGTACATGGAAAAAATCGTCGACGTGGTGAAAGCGGGAATGGGCTTCCCGGCCTGCCACTTCGATGATTCCCACATCAAGATGATGCTGCGCAAGGGCTTCGATTTTGAAGACGCCCGCGACTACTGCCTGATGGGCTGCGTTGAGCCGCAGAAATCCGGGCGCATCTACCAGTGGACCTCTACCGGCTACACCCAGTGGCCTATCGCGATTGAATTCGTGCTTAATCGCGGACGGATGGTGCTGTTCGACAGCTATCAGGGGCTGGATACCGGCGACCTGCGCGACCTGCGCACCTTCGAAGCATTCGACGCGGCGGTAAAACAGCAGATTGCCCATATCGTGCGCCTGTCGGCCATCGGTACCGTCATCAGCCAGCGCGTTCACCGCGACGTGGCGCCGAAGCCGCTGATGTCGCTGCTGGTCGAAGGCTGTATGGAAAGCGGTAAAGACGTCGCCGCCGGCGGGGCGATGGTCAACCACGGGCCGGGGCTGATTTTCTCCGGTCTGGCGACCTACGTCGATTCGATGGCGGCGATCCGCAAGCTGGTGTTTGAAGAGAAGAAATACACCCTTGATCAAATCCGCGATGCGCTGCTGGCCAACTTTGAAGGTTACGAAGCACTGCGCCGCGACTGCCTGAACGCGCCGAAATACGGTAACGACGATAACTACGCCGACCAGTACGCGCTGGATATTACCGAATGGACCGAGAAAGAGTGCCGTAAGTACAAGATGCTCTACTCGACCCTCAGCCACGGCACCCTGTCTATCTCCAACAACACGCCAATCGGCGAGCTGACCAACGCCACGCCGAACGGCCGCCTGGCGTGGATGCCGCTCTCCGACGGCATCAGCCCAACCCAGGGCGCGGATAAACAAGGCCCGACCGCGATTATCAAGTCGGTCAGCAAGATGAATGTGGAAACCATGAACATCGGCATGGTGCACAACTTCAAGTTCCTCAAAGGGCTGCTCGATACCCCGGAAGGTCGCCACGGCTTGATTACCTTGCTGCGTACCGCCTCGATTCTCGGCAACGGCCAGATGCAGTTCAGCTACGTCGATAACGAAGTGCTGAAGAAAGCGCAGCAGGAGCCGGAGAAATACCGCGACCTGATCGTTCGCGTCGCCGGCTACAGCGCCTACTTCGTCGAGCTGTGCAAAGAGGTCCAGGACGAGATCATCAGCCGTACGGTGATTGAGAAGTTCTAGTTCTCTTAAAGAGAATTGAATGAGCTGTATTTGAGAAATAACCGGAAGTTCTCCGTCCCGTAACGGGACGGAGCGGGAGGCAAGCGTGATCGCAAAACAAGAATTAACGGGCCGAATTTTCAATATCCAGAAATATTCGATCTATGACGGCGATGGCATTCGCACGCTGGTGTTTTTTAAGGGCTGCAACATTCGCTGCCCGTGGTGCGCCAACCCGGAAGGGCTGAGCAGCCAGTTCCAGGTGATGTTCTCGCACGACAAATGCATTAACTGCGGCGACTGCGTCAGCGTCTGTCCGGCGGGTATTCATTATCGGGCGGAAGAAAACGGTGAAATGAAGCACTTCGTCGACCGCAATAAAGACTGCATCGGCTGTCGCAAATGCGAAGAGATTTGCACCCAGAACGCGCTGGACATTATGGGCAAGGACGTCACCGTCAGCGAGCTGATGGAGATCATCATGCAGGACTACGACTTCTACATCTCCTCCGGCGGCGGCGTCACCATCGGCGGCGGCGAGATGAGCCTGCAGACCGATTTTGCCGTCGCCTTATTCAGCGAATGCAAAAAGATGATGATTAACACCGCCGTCGAAACCCAGGGCACTACCCCGCTTGCCAACTACCAAAAGCTGGCGCCGGTCACCGACACCTTCTTGTTCGACATTAAGCAGATCAACAGCGATCACCACAGGGCGATGCTCGGCATCGGCAACGAAGGGATCCGCCGCAATCTCGAATGGCTGGTGGATTCCGGCGCCAACGTCATTGTGCGTATGCCGCTCATTCGCGGCTACAACGACTCATTCGACGCCATTACCGGTGCCATTGATTACGTACAGAAGCTGGCGAAGCGCGGGAATATCCGCCGCATCGACATGCTGCCGTACCACCAGCTGGGACGCAAAAAGTACGAACGCCTGGATATGCCCTACCCGATTACCCAGGACCCGTCTTATTCACCGGACGAACTGGACCGGCTGGAAACCTTCTTCCGGCAATTTGATTTTGATATTCGCTTAGTCCGCCATTAACAGGAGCCGACCATGAAAAGTTTAGGCGTAATTGAAACGCGAGGATGGGTCGCCGCCATTCAGGCCGTCGACGCCGCCTGTAAAGCCGCGGGAGTCACCTGCATTGGCTATCGCAAACCAGGCTCCGGGCTGGTGAGCGTCTGCTTTGAAGGGGAGATCAGCGCCATCCACACCGCCATTGAACGCGGCGTGGCGGTGGCAGGCGCCGAGCACACCGTGAAGTCATTGGTGATTGCCCGCCCTGAGCGCTGCGTGGTTGAAGCGTTAAGCAACCTCAAAGGCAACCCACCGCGCGCGAAGCAGCCCACCGCCCCAGCAGCTGTCGCTGTCGCCGCCGCGCCAGAAGCGATCGTTCCCTCCGCGCCGCAGGCCGCCCCGCAGGCAACGGAAGATAAAAACCCAACGCTGAAGAAAGGGAAGAAGTGATGATAGACACCCTGCTTCGCGAAAAAATCACCACCCGCCTGAGCGCAACGGCGCCGGCGATCCCGGTGGGGATCTCCAACCGCCACGTCCATCTCGCGCAACAGGACGTCGAGGCGCTATTCGGCAAAGGCTACAGCCTGACGCCGTTCAAACCGCTGCGCCAGCCGGGGCAGTTCGCCGCCCAGGAGTGCGTGACCGTTGTCGGGCCGAAAGGCTCGCTGACCAACGTCCGCGTCCTCGGGCCGACCCGCCCGGTATCGCAACTGGAAGTATCGCGCGCCGACTGTTTCACGCTGGGTATTAAGGCGCCGGTTCGTGAGTCCGGCCAGTTGGAGAATACCGGCAGCGCGCTGCTGATTGGGCCCGCTGGCCACGTTGAACTCCATTCGCAGGTGATCTGCGCCTGGCGGCATATTCATATGTCGCCGCAGGACGCGCGCCAGCTCAACGTCAGCAACGGCCAGAAGGTCAGCGTGCGCAGCAACGGCGAACGCCAGCTGACCTTCGATGAAGTGGTGGTGCGCGTGCGCGATGACTTCGCACTTGAGTTCCATATCGATACCGAAGAAGCCAATGCCGCCGGGTTGAAAAACGGCGCGCAGGTGACGCTCATCGGCTAACGGAGGCTCGCTATGACCGACGAACAGATGGAAGGTATAGTCGCGCGAATTTTACAGCGCCTGCGGCCGCCGGTACTGGTGATGGTGACCGCCGCTGACGGCTACCGCGCGGCAATCCGCCAACGCCTGGCGGGCTGCGGCTACCCGCTGCGTATCGCCCTTGAAGAGGGCCTCGCCGATGCCGATGCGTGGCAAGCGACGGGCGAAATTCTCGCTCCGTCAGCGTGGCAGGATGCCCTGCCGTCAGCGCCGTGGCGGGCGGTGTTGCTACCGTTTCTCGATTATACGCTGGCCTCGGATCTGCTGAACGGCACGCTGCGCAGTCCGCTCGCCCGCTGCGCGCACGAGGCGCTGCTGACGGGTATTCCAGTGCTGGCGCTGCGCTACCACTGCGATCCGCTCAGCGAACTCAACCAGTTGCGCGGGGCGCAGGCCGACAGCGCCTATACCGGACAACTGCAGGCCACGCTGACTCGTCTGGAAGTCTGCGGCGTCTTCCTCGGCACCATGAATGAGCTGCTGGCGAAGCTGGACGCACCCACCGCGCCTGCCACCGCCAACAGCGAACCGCGCCGTTATCTCACCGTCACAGACGTGGTGAATAATCCAGCGTTGGCAGCGACTCCGCACGCGCAGCTGACCGATGCGGCCATTGATTACTTAAAAAACAAAAAGATATGACCTTACCCAACGATAAACCTGGAGCTTAACGATGTCTTCGAAAACAAAATGCTGGTTATGGATGTTGCTGGTTATCCTCTCCGAAACCTCGGCAACCTCGACGTTAAAAATGTTCGGTAGCAGCGAAGGCAGCACCAAAATGCTGCTGCTCGGGCTGCTGATTGCGCTCTACTGCACCTGTTATTACTCGTTGTCGCGGGCGGTGAAAGATATTCCGGTCGGTCTGGCATACGCCACCTGGTCCGGCACCGGCATCCTGGTGGTCTCGACGCTGGGAATGGCGTTTTACGGCCAGCACCCGGATACCGCCGCCATCATCGGCATGGCAGTGATCGCCAGCGGCATCGTTATCATGAACCTGTTCTCGAAAATGGGTTCGGAAGAGAGCGAAGAGGCCACCCCCGTCACGCCAGTCGCCTCCATGGATAAGAAAATCGCCAACTAACAGGAAAGGAACACCCTATGTTTAATCTCGGATTTTTATGGCTGGCGCTGTCTATCGGCTCCGAAATCACCGGCACCTCGATGATCAAAAAAACCAACGGCTTCAGCAAACTGGCCCCTTCAGTGCTGGTGGTCTGCGCCTACGGCCTGTGCTACTTCGCCCTCACCCGCGCGATGAGCACTATTCCGGTGGGCGTGGCCTACTCGCTGTGGTGCGGCTTCGGTATCGTCGGTGTGACGATCTGCTCCATGATCCTCTATAAGCAGAAACCGGACCTGGCGGCCATCATCGCCATGGCGCTGATTATCTCCGGCGGCGTGATCATGAACGTCTTCTCGACCATGTAATACGAGGCGGGTTTACCCCGCCGTGATTTCGTGGCAGGATAAAAAGATGAACAGAAACGTTATCGTTACTTACCCCCGTCATTGGTGGCTGCCTGCATAACAGGCGGCACGATACACGTTTCCATTTTCAAAGCCGCCGGAAGGCGGCTTTGTTATTTCCAGGACGTCTTTCGGCTGAACAGTCTGATAAGGAGTCCCTGATGAACCATCCACAAACCATCCTCACCGGCGACCGCCCGACCGGCCAACTACATCTTGGCCACTACGTCGGCTCGCTGCGCCAGCGCGTCGCGCTGCAGCACGACCACCAGCAATTTATCCTGATCGCCGACCTGCAAGGGCTCACCGATAACGGCAGCAACCCACAAAAAATCAGCCACCATATCCTCGAAGTCATGGCCGATTATCTGGCCGTCGGCATCGACCCCAGGCTCACCACTATTTGCCTGCAGTCCGCTCTGCCGGCGCTGGCGGAGCTCAGCGCGCTGTATATGAATATCGTCACCGTCGCCCGCGTAGAGCGTAACCCAACGGTCAAAAATGAAATTGCCCAGAAGGGATTCGCCCGCTCGCTGCCGGTGGGCTTTCTCGCCTATCCGATTAGCCAGGCCGCCGATATCACCGCCTTCAAAGCCGAGCTGGTGCCGGTGGGCGACGATCAGCTACCGATGATTGAGCAGACCAACGAGATCGTCCACAAAATGAATAGCCTGACCGGCGAACCGGTGCTGCGCCACTGCAAAGCGTTACTCAGCGAAGTGGGCCGCCTGCCGGGCGTCGACGGTAACGCCAAAATGTCGAAATCGCTGGGCAATACGCTGACGTTATCGGCCAGTGAAGAGGAGATCCACCGCGCGGTCAGCGCGATGTATACCGATCCGACGCATCTGAGAGTCAGCGATCCGGGGCACGTCGACGGCAACGTGGTGTTCACCTATCTCGACGCTTTCCATAGCGATAAGGCGCTGGTTGCTGAGATGAAAGCCCACTATCAGCGTGGTGGGCTGGGCGATCGCCAGTGTAAGAATGAACTGGAAACCTGCCTGCAGGCGCTACTGGCGCCAATCCGCGAACGCCGGGCCACTTACAGTCAGGATAAAGGAATGCTGCTGGAATTGTTGCGTCAAGGCAGCGAACGCGCCCACCATCTCACGCAGCAGACGCTATATGAAGTGAAGCGCGGGCTGGGGCTGCCGGTGCTGTTCTGAGTTTCAGATCCCTTCCCCGGTCGCGCGACGCTTACCGGGGCTACGGTTTCATCCCCCACCTTTGTGCATCTTCACGCAGTTGCGCCCATCGCGCTTGGCGGCATACAGCGCGTTATCGGCGTCGCGCAGCAGCAGGTTGTAATCGGGGTGCCCCGTGTGGACGGCAAAGCCAATGCTGGCGGTAATCAGGATCTGCGTGTCGCCGCCAACGTTAAACGCCAGTTGGCCAATCTTTTTACGCAGACGTTCAAGGAGAGGGGAAGCCTCTGCCGCACGGGTCTCCACCAGCACCAGCAGAAACTCCTCACCGCCGTAGCGGAAGAGATAGTCGCTGGAGCGAATATTATCGCTGAGCAGATCGGCTACGTGCTTAATGGCGCGGTCGCCGACCATATGGCCCCATTTGTCATTGATCTCTTTAAAGAAATCAATATCGATAATTGCCACCGTCAGCGGCAGGTCATACTCAATCGCCAGGGTGACTTCATGCTTGAGCACCACCGGCAGATAGCGACGGTTAAGCAGGCTGGTTAGCGCGTCTTTGCCGTTTTGCATCTGCGACAGACTACTGAACAATACCCCCAGTTGGCTGCTGATGTGCTGACAATGGATATGGATCCTTTGCAGCAGGCTCTGAGTATTTTTATAACCAGCATCCTGTTCCGCGGTCCGCCATTCGGTAATCAACGCATCCACCTGACCGATTAATTCAGTAATCTCCCCCATCTGCGGATTGTGGTTAAAATAGCGAACGCATTTATGGCGAAACCACAAACCAAATTCGGATTCAGATAATAACGTTGCGTTAAGGTCCGTCCTGTTCTCGCTGACGATATTAAAAATCGCACTATTTTCCCAACCCGAAAGCGATGCCTGCTGCTTGCCATACTCCATCGGGACGTTATCCATCAGGCTGTACAGACGAAAGGCTTCTTCATTTTTGGTAGCCCGATAATGCGACAGCGTATAGGCGTGACACATCATCTCCACTGCCATATTTATCGCCATGATCGCGTAATGGATAGCCGCTATCCCGGTATCCCGCTCCACCTGGCTGTCACGAATCGCCTCCACCAGCCCGGCTTTTATCTGCCGCGCGCCGCGCAGCACCGCCTCTGCCGGGATGCCAATCCGCGAATGAATGTTGCCGATCTGATACTGGCGCTCCGCGAGGGCCTGAAGCTCCTCTTTTTCACAGGTAAGGATCTGCTGCACCCATCCCGCCAGAGAGCGGCTCAGACGTTCCTCAACCAGCTCATAAGAGAGGTGCCTGGCGATATCCGGATCCTGAAAAATAAAATCGTAAAAGCGGGTCGCTAACATCGACGATCGCTCATCAGCCATTTTTTTAAGCAATGCACGGACGTCCGGCGTCAGGCTGTCATACAGCGGTAGCCATTCCTTAAAAATCACGGCGATATATTTTTGGCTTTCTTCATTCATGAAATTAAAGCACTCGTCGGATGTTTCTTAATGCCAGGAGCGGAATCATATCGTAGTTACCGGGGGGCAACCAGATAACAAAACGGACCAGCCTGTTTTCGCTGTTTTATCCTGACATTGGGGATTTCTGTTAACGCACCGACAAGACCACGTACTTCGTATGGACAACATCGCCACGAATGTTACTATCGCGATGACGATAGCTCTCACTATGCGTGTTTCATTAAGGCCTGGATCGCTGATGATGACCACATAAGTAGCACAGCGATCGGCGGCGCATCGACGCGGCGCCGCGCTGCGTCAGCGGCCTTTACCCCCACCTTTTCGTCCCTCGCAAGGAGGACGCTCCGCTCGGCGGAGGAAACACGCGCACCACTCAGCAAAGGGAATCAAGCGAGTCGCGTATGGACAAATTAAAGAAACGTTGGGCAGGGTATCTTGTCGGCTTACTGGTGGTGCTCGCCGCCGCCGCATGGTGGCTGCTGCGCCCGCCAGGCCTCCCGGACGGTTTTGCCAGCAGCAACGGCCGAATCGAAGCCACCGAAGTCGATATTGCCAGTAAAATCGCCGGGCGTATCGACACGATTTTGGTCAAAGAGGGCCAGTTTGTGCGTCAGGGAGAAGTCCTCGCGAGGATGGATACCCGCGTACTGAATGAGCAGCGTCTTGAAGCCGCCGCACAAATCAAGGAGGCGGAAAGCTCGGTGCTCGCCGCCAGAGCCTTGCTCGATCAGCGGCAGAGTGAAATGCGCGCCAGCGAAGCAGTCGTGAAGCAGCGCCAGGCGGAGCTGGACTCCTCGGCGAAACGCCATGTCCGCTCGAATGCCCTGTCGCAGCGAGGCGCCGTCTCCGCCCAGCAGCTGGATGACGACCGCGCGGCAGCAGAGAGCGCCCGCGCGGCGCTGGAATCGGCAAAAGCCCAGGTCTCTGCCGCCCGCGCCGCCATCGAAGCTGCCCGCACCAGCATTATTCAGGCGCAAACCCGCGTCGAAGCCGCCCAGGCGACCGAACGGCGGATCCTTGCCGATATTGACGATAGCGAGCTGAAAGCACCGCGTGATGGCCGCATTCAGTATCGCGTCGCTGAGCCAGGCGAAGTACTGGCCGCCGGTGGCCGGGTGCTGAACATGGTCGATCTCGCCGATGTCTACATGACCTTCTTTCTGCCAACCGAACAGGCTGGCCTGCTGGCGCTCGGCAGCGAAGCGCGCTTGATCCTTGATGCCGCGCCGGATCTGGTGATCCCGGCCAACATCAGCTTTGTCGCCAGCGTCGCCCAGTTCACGCCGAAAACGGTAGAAACCAGCGACGAGCGCCTTAAGCTGATGTTCCGCGTCAAAGCACGCATCCCGCCGGAGCTGCTGGCGCAGCATCTGGAATATGTCAAAACCGGCCTGCCCGGCATGGCTTACGTGCGGGTGGATAAACAACAACCCTGGCCTGAGGCGCTAACGGTGAGGTTGCCGCAATGAAACTGACGCCGCAGGATACCTCGCCCCCCGTCGCCCTGCTGGAAAACGTTGGCCAGCAGTATGGCGCCACCATCGCGCTGCGGGATATCAGCCTGGCGATCCCGGCACGGCGTATGGTTGGTCTGATTGGCCCGGACGGCGTCGGCAAATCGAGCCTGCTCTCGCTGATCGCCGGGGCGCGGGCCATTGAACAGGGTAACGTGATGGTGCTTGGCGGCGATATGCGTGATGTGCATCACCGCCGCGACGTGTGCCCGAAAATCGCGTGGATGCCACAGGGGCTGGGGAAAAACCTCTATCACACCCTCTCGGTGTATGAAAACGTCGACTTCTTCGCCCGCCTGTTCGGCCACGATAAAGCCGAGCGCGAACTGCGCATCAACGAGCTGCTGCAGAGCACCGGGCTGGCGCCGTTTCGCGATCGCCCCGCCGGTAAACTCTCCGGTGGGATGAAGCAAAAGCTCGGCCTGTGCTGCGCGCTGATCCACGACCCGCAGTTGCTGATCCTTGATGAACCGACCACCGGCGTCGACCCGCTTTCCCGAGCGCAGTTCTGGGAGCTTATCGACAGTATTCGCCAGCGCCAGCCGGAGATGAGCGTGCTGGTGGCGACCGCCTACATGGAAGAGGCCGAGCGCTTTGACTGGCTGGTGGCGATGAATGCCGGCGAGGTGCTGGCGACCGGCAGCGCCGCGGAGCTCAAAGCCCAGACCGGCAGCCAGACCCTGGAGCAAGCGTTTATCGCCCTGCTACCAGAAGCACAACGTCAGGCGCATAAGACGGTAGTTATCCCGCCGCGCGACAGCCGCGAGGAAGAGATCGCCATCGAAGCGCGCGGCCTGACCATGCGCTTCGGCAACTTTGTTGCCGTCGACCACGTTAACTTTCGCATCGCCCGCGGCGAAATCTTTGGCTTCCTTGGATCTAACGGCTGCGGCAAATCCACCACCATGAAGATGCTCACCGGCCTGCTGCCCGCCAGCGAAGGTGAAGCCTGGCTGTTCGGCCAGCCGGTCGACCCGAAGGATATCGCCACCCGCCAGCGGGTCGGTTACATGTCACAGGCCTTCTCGCTTTACAGCGAACTGAGCGTTCGGCAAAACCTCGAGCTGCACGCCCGCCTGTTTCATATCCCGGACGACGAAATAGCCAACCGGGTCGCTGAGATGAGCGAGCGCTTTATGCTGACCGAGGTTGAAGACGCGCTTCCCGCCGATCTGCCGCTGGGGATCCGTCAACGCCTGTCGTTAGCAGTGGCGGTCATCCACCGCCCGGAGATGCTGATCCTCGATGAGCCGACCTCCGGCGTCGACCCGGTGGCGCGCGATATGTTCTGGCAGCTGATGGTAGACCTGGCGCGCCAGGATCGTGTGACTATATTTATCTCCACCCACTTTATGAATGAAGCGGAACGCTGCGATCGCATCTCCCTGATGCATGCTGGCAAGGTGCTGGCCAGCGATACGCCACAGGCGCTGGTCGAGCAGCGCGGAGCCGCCAGCCTCGAAGAGGCGTTTATCGCCTGGCTTAAAGAGGCCCAACCGTCCTCTCCAGTACCAGATGAACCCACGTCTGCTGTCGCATCGCATTCGGAACACACGGCCCCACGGCAAGCCTTCAGTCTACGCCGCCTGTTTAGCTACAGCCGCCGCGAGGCGCTGGAGCTGCGCCGCGATCCGGTGCGATCGACGCTGGCGCTGCTGGGGACGGTGATCCTGATGTTTATTATGGGTTATGGGATCAGCATGGACGTTGAGGATCTGCGCTTTGCCGTCCTCGACCGCGATCAAACCATCAGCAGCCAGGGCTGGTCGCAGAATATCGCCGGCTCACGCTACTTTATCGAACAGGCGCCGCTGCACAGTTATGACGAACTGGACCGCCGGATGCGCGACGGCGAACTGGCGGTGGCAATAGAGATCCCGCCGAACTTTGGTCGCGATATCGCCCGCGGCACACCGGTGCAAATCGGCGTCTGGGTGGACGGCGCGATGCCCAACCGCGCGGAAACCGTGCGCGGCTACGTGCAGGCGATGCATCTCGCCTGGCTGCAGGAGATGGCTGGCCGGCAGAGCAGCCCACAGCGCGATACCTCACTCATCTCCATCGAGACCCGCTATCGCTATAATCCGGACGTGAAGAGCCTGCCGGCCATCGTCCCGGCGGTGATCCCGCTGCTGTTGATGATGATCCCGGCGATGCTCAGCGCCCTGAGCGTAGTCCGAGAGAAAGAACTCGGATCGATTATCAACTTGTACGTGACGCCAACTACCCGCAGCGAATTCCTGCTCGGCAAGCAGCTGCCTTACATCGTACTGGGGATGTTTAACTTCTTCCTGCTGTGCGCGCTGTCGGTCTTTGTCTTTGGCGTCGCGCATAAGGGCAGCTTCCTGACGCTGACCCTGGCGGCGCTGCTGTATGTCACCATCGCTACCGGTCTGGGGCTGCTGATCTCAACCTTTATGAAGAGCCAAATCGCCGCCATTTTCGGTACCGCGATCATTACGCTGATCCCGGCAACCCAGTTTTCCGGAATGATCGATCCGGTGGCGTCGCTGGAAGGGCCCGGGCGCTGGATTGGGCAAATTTATCCGACTAGCCACTTCCTGACTATCGCTCGCGGCACCTTCTCCAAGGCGCTGAATCTCAGTGATTTGTGGGGCTCCTTCATTCCGCTATTGCTTGCGGTGCCGCTGGTGCTCGGGCTGAGCGTGCTGCTGCTGAAGAAACAGGAGGGATGATGCGCGGATTACGCAATATTTATAATCTTGGCGTCAAAGAGCTGCGCAGCCTGCTCGGCGATAAAGCAATGCTGGCGCTGATCGTGTTTGCTTTTACCGTGTCGGTGTACTCCTCGGCCACGGTGATGCCCGGTTCGCTACACCTGGCGCCGATCGCGGTTGCTGATATGGATAAATCCCAGCTCTCTTCACGCATTATTAACGCTTTCTACCGTCCCTGGTTTCTCGAGCCGGAGCTGATCACCGCTGATGAGATGGACGCCGGGCTGGATGCCGGGCGCTACACTTTCGCCATCAACATCCCGCCTAACTTCCAGCGCGATGTGCTGGCCGGTCGGCAGCCGGAAGTCCAGGTCAACGTTGACGCCACGCGAATGAGTCAGGCCTTTACCGGTAACGGCTATATCCAGAATATTATCAGTGGCGAAGTCAACAGCTTTGTCGCCCGTTATCGGGATAACAGCGTGCTGCCGGTAGAGTTGGCAGTAAGGATGCGTTTTAACCCTAACCTTGAGCAGGAGCGCTTTGGCGCGGTGATGGCAATCATCAACAACATCACCATGCTGGCGATCGTCCTCACCGGTTCGGCGCTGATCCGCGAGCGGGAACATGGCACCATAGAGCACTTGTTGGTGATGCCAGTAACGCCGTTTGAAATCATGATGGCCAAGATCTGGTCGATGGGCCTGGTGGTGCTGGTGGTCTCCGGGTTGTCGCTGATACTGATGGTGCAGGGGATTTTGCAGGTGCCCATTGAGGGGTCGATCCCACTGTTTATGCTGGGGGTGGCGCTCAGCCTGTTCGCCACGACCTCAATCGGTATTTTTATGGGCACCCTCGCCCGCTCGATGCCGCAGCTGGGGCTGCTGATGATTCTGGTGCTGCTGCCGCTACAGATGCTTTCCGGCGGATCCACACCGCGGGAAAGTATGCCGCAGCTGGTACAGGATATTATGTTGACCATGCCGACCACCCACTTCGTCAGTCTGGCGCAGGCGATACTGTACCGTGGCGCCAGCTTTGCCATCGTCTGGCCGCAGTTCTTAACCTTGCTGGCTATCGGCGGGGTGTTCTTTACTATCGCGTTGCTGCGTTTTCGTAAGACTATTGGCGAGATGGCGTAAGGGCTTAAGAAGGGCCGTCGACTGACGGCGGCCCAGGGATTTATTTATGGCGGTTCATAAAGCGACGTAAACCCCAGGTGAAGGCCATCGCCATACTAAACAGGATAAACAATAAGACAATCCAGCTGATGGAGATGCGCAGCAACGTACCGGGGGTCATAAACGGCTGCAGATAGACGGTGAAGGACTCCGCGGGTGATTTCCCCAACAGCTCGTACACGTTATCGGTGAGCCACACCCCGACCCGGCAGAACAGCCAGATAATCGCTGGCCAGCAGAGCAGCACCAGAAAGGTAAAGCGCTCCTGAATGTAAGTGAAGAGCTGGCGCAGTGGCGACCAGTTAAGCAGGATTTTCATTTCTATTCTCATATTGCCAGCCGATAACCTGCATATGTCTCGCAAGGTATTTCGGGCAGCATCCATACAGGCAATCATCCCTCTTTGTATAACAAATTTTCCGCCATATAAACCAGATCAAGTTAACAAAGTGTTAATGATGTAGCTCATTAAGACAAAAACAGGGAAGAAGCATGCCGTTCGCCACAATACATCCGGGAGCGAAGTATTCAGTCACGGAAATATTTTTTATGAATCGTAAACGCGTTATTTTGCGGGAGGAAGAGGCAGCGCCATTATTTCGCCGACGTACAATATAATGGCGCTGAAATAGAGAAATGATATTAATCGTAGCTGCTGATAATTATTTTCCGACTTGCATCATCCGGTAAATTCACCGTCCGGGTGACCACGCCACGAGCATTCGTCACGCTATTTTGCGAAGCAATAAGATAGGTATTCTTTCCACAACGCTGCTGAGGTTGTTTATTGACGATATCGGTACTGCAGGTTTCTGAAACCACCCGCCCGGAGAGCGTTAATGTGGCGGTATCAGCAGCAAACAGAGGTAAGCTTAGTCCATAAGCGAAAGTCAGGATCCCAATTAGCGGTTTTTTCATTGAATTTATAACCAGTTAACAGGATGAGAAATAAGCGAGTTGCTTTCTATTTTTCTCCCTCAGGAGAGATGATGCGTTGATTCATCATGCAGGGAAGATAATCCATATTATTAATAAGGACAATTCCAGGATAACCTATTAATGTGATAGATATTACTGATGTTAACGAACCAGGCGGTCGGGCCGGATGTTTCCCCGGAGGCGGTGCTGCGCACCTTGTCCGGGCTACCTGTCAGCCCCGGTTTGTAGCCCCGGTAAGCGCAGCGCCACCGGGGAGATATACTCACACAGCAAAAAAACCCCGCACCTTTCGGCCCGGGGTTCTTTTTTAACGCAAAACAAAAAGCTCAGTCTTTCGACTGAGCTTTCTGCTTTATTTGATGCCTGGCAGTTCCCTACTCTCACATGGGGAGACCCCACACTACCATCGGCGCTACGGCGTTTCACTTCTGAGTTCGGCATGGGGTCAGGTGGGACCACCGCGCTAGTGCCGCCAGGCAAATTCTGTTTTATCAACACGTCACCCGGACGCATCGATTAATCTGTATCAGAGCTGAAAATTCTCTCAAATCCGCCAAAACATCTTCGGCGTTGTAAGGTTAAGCCTCACGGTTCATTAGTACCGGTTAGCTCAACGCATCGCTGCGCTTACACACCCGGCCTATCAACGTCGTCGTCTTCAACGTTCCTTCAGGAGACTTAAAGTCTCA
>NZ_PION01000014.1:0-159782 GCF_002810615.1 Klebsiella sp. G-Nf4
CGTAGGCCTTCTTCAGGTTAACCTCGTCGCTCCAGTGGTCGAACATCACGTTGAGATCCCAGATAGCCCCCTGCGCGCTTTTGAAGGCCTTGCTGATCTGGAATTCGCCGCCGTTGCTTTCGTTGCCGAGACGGCCGATCGCTGAGGCGCCGTTATAGGAGCCGTCGACGCCGACATATTTCTGGTCGCCGGTCTGGAAGTGGGCGCCATAGCGGGCATAGCCGCTGAACTTGAGGCCGAACGGAATGGCCATATCCGGCGAGGCAGCGGTGGTCTGCGGGTTGGTGATCACATCGACCTTTTTGTTGGCCGCGGCGTCGATTTTCGCCTGGCGGTCGGCCAGCGCTTTATCAACGGCTTTGGCAACGATGGCGTCGATCTGTTCCTGCGTAAATTCTTGCGCCATGACAGAAATTGGGCACAGCGCGGCGACAACCGCCATGGCTAAAGGCAGTTTTTTCACAGTATTCATGGTTATCTCGCTTTAATAATTAATATATGTCAGATAATAACCATCCCATTCTGGCTAAAATAAATAACCAAAATAAGCTGATTTGTTTTTTAGGGTACAGCGACGCCGGAGAATCATATTCTCGCTGACGTTATTCCATATTAATTAACGCTGGTACAGATGGATTAATTCTTCTGAGAACTCGCGAGCCAGCAGCGAGTTCATCAGATGATCCTGGGCATGTACCATAATCAGCGTCATGGGTTGACGCGCTTCACCGGCATCCTGCTCGATGAGCTGGGTCTGCATCTGATGCGCCCGGCGGGCGTAGCCGTCGGCCTCATTTAAGAGTAAGCGTGCTTCGTCGATATTTCCGGTTCGGGCCGCATGCAGCGCTTCAAAACATAATGAGCGTGACTGTCCCGCATTAACGATAATTTCCATTACCGCATCTTCTAATTCAATCATGTGTATTCCTGAGGTATTTATTATTTAATAATGCAGTGAAAGTCCATTTTCTGCATTATTACGCTGTCATCTTATTATCTCTCCGGACGGAGAGGGATTAGCTAACGGTTTCTGCCACTGGAACGCTATTTTTGGCTTTCTCAACTTCGGTTTTCATTAAGGAACGTTCATAGGCGCGCAGGAACGGCAGGTAAATGACCGCCGACATCACCATGCAGATGAGGCACATCACCACCGGACTCAGGGTCCAGTTAGCCGCCCACGACGCGCCAATCGGTGCCGGCGTGGTCCACGGCGTCAGCGACACCACCTGGCTCAGCCAGCCAAGACGCGTCGCGCCGTAAGCCAGCACCGCGTTGACCATCGGCACGCAGACGAAGGGGATAAACATCATCGGGTTCATGATGATCGGCGCCCCGAACAGAATCGGCTCGTTGATATTAAAGAAGCTCGGCACAATGCCCATCTTGCCGATGGTGCGCAGATGAGTGGCCCGGCTACGCAGCAGCAGGAAAGCCAGCGGCAGGGTCGAACCGACGCCGCCAATCAGCAGATAGTGATCCCAGAAGCCCTGCAGATAGACGTGCGGCAGCACCGTGCCCGCCGCCAGTGCCGCCTGGTTTGCCGACAGGTTGGCCATCCAGAACGGGTTCATAATGCCGGTGACAATCAGTGATCCGTGGATCCCAGCGAACCAGAAAATCTGGCACATCAGAACGGAGAGCAAAATCGCCGGCAGCGAGTCGGAGGCGGAAACCAGCGGCTCCAGCAGATGCATGATCGCCTGCGGCAGGATCATCCCGGTCTGCGCTTCGATAAACAGGTTCAGCGGATGCAGAGTCGCAATGACCACCAGCACCGGGATCAGGATTTCAAACGAACGGGCGACGCCGGTGGGGACCTCTTTCGGCAGACGAATAGTAATGTTGTTTTGCTTCAGCCAGGCGTAAACGCGGGTGGAGTAGATGGCGGTGATCAGCGCGGTGAAAATGCCCTGACCGGACAGATACTGAGTGGAAATTTTGCCATCGGCATAGGGCGCGGCGACCAGCAGGAAGGCCATAAACGCCAGCAGACCGGACATCACCGGATCGAGCTGAAACTGCCGACCGAGGCTGGCGCCAATGCCGACCGAGATAAAGAAGGTCATCACGCCCATGCTGAGGTTAAACGGCAGCATCAGCTGTTCGCGGTAGTGCTGGGAGAAATCAAGCCAGCCGCGGGCAAAGCCGTTGGTGGTATCGGGTGAAAACGGCGGAAAGATAAATACCAGCATGAAAGAGCCGATGATCATAAACGGCAAGGCGGCAGTGAAGCCATCGCGGATAGCGATAACGTATTTCTGCTGCCCAAGGCGTCCTGCCAGCGGAGTAATAGATTGCTCGATCACGGCAATCATCGACTGATACAGAGAACTCATTTCAACACCTCTCAGTGCGCCGCTGGGATCAGCGACAGAGCATAATTCAGGACGTTGTCTCCCCGCTGCATGCCGTAGTCCATCGTATCGATGGGCTGAACGGGAATGTTCAGGGAAGCCGCTTTGTCAGACAGGGTTTTCAACATGTATTTCACCTGGGGGCCAAGCAACACCACCTGATACTGCGGAAACTGCATGTCAAATTCGGAAACACCATAGGCATCAATCTGCACCGGCAGATCACGTTCATTCGCCGCCTCCACCATCTTTCTGACCAGCAGACTGGTGGACATCCCGGCAGAGCAGCACAGCATAATCTTGTACATCGGCGACCATCCTCAAAATGTAAAAAGTTATTGCGTGGATGATTTGATATCAGACGGAAACCGGTTTCCATTCATAAAAAGCAGAACTGTGATAGTGGTCAAGATCTCCTGCTTATGGGGCGGATTTATTGGATTTCGCTCACATTATTCTGTCGATTTGGCGATGTTTTGCGCTGAAATGGAAAATCGGTTTCCAAACAAATGACGAAATGGATATACTGCGCTGGTCACAATTGAAGCGATTCAGGTTTACAGGATTTTGGCGGGACGCGGCGCCCGCGCAGGGGAAAATGATGTCGACAATCAATGATGTTTCACGGCTTGCCGGGGTTTCCAAAGCCACGGTGTCGCGAGTGTTGAGCGGCTCACGTGGCGTGAAGGAAGCCAGTCGTCAGGCGGTGCTGCAGGCGGCGGAAGCGCTCAATTACCGGCCAAACATGATAGCCCAGTCGTTGCTCAGCCAGTCCACCGGCTGCATCGGCGTCATCTGCGCCCAGGACAACATCAATCAAACCACCAGCTATCTCTACGCCCTGGAAAAGCAGCTCAGCCAGCACCAGAAGCACCTGCTGCTGCGCTTCGCCAACACCAGCAACGGCGTGATGAACTCGCTGGAGGAGTTGAGCTGCGGGCTGTGCGATAACGTGCTGATCATCGGCGCGCGTTTTCCCCTGAATATTAACCGCCCGGACGTGGTGCTGGTGGACTGCCTCGACAGCGAGGGCGACAACAGCATTCAGTTCGATCATGCCTTCGCTGCCGAAACCGCCTGTCACTATCTGATTAGCCAGGGCAGACGGCAGATTGCGCTGATTCATCCGCAGAGCAGCGGCTTTGCCGATCAGGTGCTGCTGGGCTACAAGCACGCGCTGGAAAAAAACTTTTTGCCGTTTAATCGCAACCTGGTGTTTCTGGATAACACCTCGCCGTCAGTGGCGGTGCAGGAGCTGGTCAATAACGCCACGACGCTGAACTTTAACGCGCTGCTGGTGAGCGATGAACAGCAGGCGCAGCGCGTGGTGCCGCAGTTGCAGGCGTTTAACCGCGCCGTTCCGCAAAATGTGATGGTGTTTAGCCTCGCCGGATCGTTACAGCTGCCCGGTATCCCCACCATTCCGGCCATTGAATATTCCATGGACGCGATGGCGTCGCGGATCGTCAACTGGCTGACCGAGAAAACGGACAATCCGGGCGGCAGCCCGCTGCGCGGCGATTTAATTATTCCGAAGCACTGAACGCCGCTCTTGCCCTGACCCGCCGCCGTTGGCTGCGGGTTTTTTGCTGGCTGGTTTTTGTCGTATCCCTCACATTATAAATAAAACTCATATCTGACGCCGGGTTTTCGAACCGGACAGCCTGCGTGACCTGCCTTAAGTTGAGTACGAAAGTTCCACTCAAAAAAACCTAACCAGAACATTCGTACCGCCTGCTTAAGGAAGTGACCCTATGAATCACATGAACGTTGTCGATGTGAAAGCGTGGATAGATGCCCGTCCGGTCTCGCGCTTTCAATGGAACGTGCTGCTGCTCTGTTTCATCATCATTATGCTGGATGGGTATGACGCCGCGGTGATGGGCTTTGTCGCCCCGGCGCTCATCGAGGACTGGGGCATCAGCCGGGCTGAAATGGGGCCGATTCTTGGGGCGGCCATGTTCGGCGTCGCCATTGGCGCCCTGGTGGCGGGCCCGCTTTCTGACCGCTACGGCCGAAAACGCATTTTACTCTGGTCGGTGGCGCTGTTTGCGCTGTTCAGCCTGGCCGGCGCCGTGGCGCAAAGCCCATCGCAACTGGCGCTGATGCGTTTTCTTACTGGCCTTGGCCTTGGCGCGGTGATGCCCAACTGCGTCACGCTGGTGGCGGAATATATGCCGGAGCGGCGTAAAGGGGTGATGATCACCCTGATGTACAGCGGTTTTAACGTGGGCTCTGGCCTCGGCGGCTTTATCGCCGCCGGGTTGTTATCGCATTACAGCTGGCACTCGGCGCTGATTTTTGGCGGCGTGCTGCCGCTCGTGGTGCTCCCCTTTATGATCGTGATGTTGCCGGAGTCGGCGATGAACATGGTGGCGCGCCGACTACCGGGCGAGCAGATCGCCAGGGCGCTTAACCGGCTTGGGGGCCAGTTTACGGCGGAAACCGTTTTTCAGTTAAATGCGCCGCCCATCACGCGGAGCAGCAAAGTGGCGCAGCTGTTTCGGCATGGCTATGCCCGCGGCACGATAGCGCTGTGGCTGACCTATTTTATGGGGCTGTTCGTGATATATCTGCTGAACGGCTGGCTGCCAACCATTCTCCGCTCCGGCGGGCTGTCGCTGCAGCAGGCGGCGATGATGACCGGCTTGTTCCAGCTCGGCGGCCCGCTGGGCGGGATCCTTGTCGGTATGCTGATGGATCGTGCTTCGGCGAAAGCCGTGATTGCGGCAACCTATTTCCTCGGCTGCCTGTGCCTGTTGTCCCAGGGGTTGATGGATTTCGGATCGGCGGCGCTGTCGGTGCTGATTTTTATCAGCGGGATGTGCATTAACGGCGCGCAGAACGGTCTGCAGGCCTATTCGCCAGCCTATTATCAAACCGAGATCCGTGCTACCGGAGTCAGCTGGATGCATGGTATCGGCCGTACCGGGGCTATTCTCAGCTCCACGCTGGGTGGGATGCTGATGCTGGCTGTGCCGGGACACTCGTCGATCTTTTTGGTGCTTGGGCTGCCGGCCTGCCTGGCGGGGATCTGTATTTTGTTGCACCGTATGAATCACGCTAAGCCTCGACTCACAGAGGCAGAACTGAACGCTTTGTCATCCCCCCTGGAACACCGATAAGTGGAGTTATCTGATGGCTAACATTCTCGGCGGTATCGCCGTCTCTCATACCCCGACTATCGGCTTCGCGGTCGATCATCATAAACAGCTGGACCCGGCGTGGTCGCCGATCTTCCAGAGCTTCGAACCGCTGCAGCGCTGGCTGGAGGAAAAAAAGCCGGATGCGCTGGTGTACATCTTTAATGACCATGTGACCGCCTTTTTCTTCGATCACTATTCGACTTTTACGCTGGGAATCGATAGTCAATATGACGTTGCCGATGAAGGGGGCGGACCACGCTGTCTGCCGCCGGTCCAGGGCAATGCGGCGCTCTCAAGGCACATTGGCGCCAGCCTGATGGCCGATGAGTTTGATATGTCGTTCTTTATGGATAAAAAGCTCGACCACGGCCTTTTCTCGCCGCTTTCGGCGCTATTGCCCTGGGATGAAGCGCAGGGGTGGCCGACGGCGGTGATCCCGTTACAGATCGGCGTGCTGCAATTTCCGGTACCGAGCGCGCGCCGTTGTTACAAACTCGGCCAGGCGCTGCGCCGGGCAATTGAAAGCTTCCCGGAAGATATCAATGTGGCGATTGTCGCGACCGGCGGGCTCTCGCATCAGGTTCATGGCGAGCGCTGCGGATTTAATAATCCCGACTGGGATGCCCAGTTTGTTGACATGCTGGTTAATGACCCGGAAAAGCTCACCGAAATGACCCTTGGCGAATATGCTGAGCTGGGGGGGATGGAGGGGTCCGAAGTGATCATGTGGCTGGTGATGCGCGGCGCGCTATCAGCCAATGTCACCGAAACCTGGCGCGACTATTACCTGCCGTCGATGACCGGTATCGCCACGCTGATCCTTGAGAACAATGCGCGCCTGCCCCCCGTCGATACCCTGACGCGCCATCGCCAGCATATGGCGCAGCAGCTGGCCGGGGTGGAGAAACTGCCGGGAACCTATCCTTTTACCCACGAGCGCAGCCTGAATGGCTTGCGGCTTAACCGTTTCCTGCATCGGCTGATTGAGCCTGCCTGGCGCGAACGTTTTCTGCAGTCGCCTCAGTCGCTTTATGCCGAAGCCGGACTGAGTGAGGAGGAACAGCAGTTGCTCAACGCACGCGACTGGCGGGGATTGATTCAGTATGGCGCCAGTTTCTTCCTGCTGGAGAAAATGGGCGCGGTGGTCGGTGTATCCAACCTGCATATTTATGCCGCGATGCGCGGGCAGACGCTGGAGGCGTTTCAGCAAACGCGCAACCAACAGGTAACCTATTCGGTGGCGGGTAAACGTTAAACGGTCCCGTCTTGAACTTGCTGATAGATAAAACGCAACAGCGCCTGCGTCGCCGGGGAGGGCAGGCTGCCGGCGCGAAACGTCAGCCCGATACGCCGGGTGGTATCGGGCAGGGGGACCGGCAACACGCTGAGCAGCCCATTGTCAGTTTCAAAACGCATCTGGCTGGCGGAGACCGCCGCCAGCATGTCGGAGTCCTGCAGCAATCCTCGCACCATCGCCGCATCCCCGGTCTCCACCGTCGGCTGGGGCAGCGGCAGCCCCAGGGTGATAAACGCCTTATCCAGCAAATGGCGCGCCGGCGCGTTGGCGCGCGGCAGCACCCATTGTGCGGTCGCCAGCTGGCTGCGCGGATCCGGATGGCGCAGCAGCGGGTG
Source organism: Klebsiella sp. G-Nf4 (assembly GCF_002810615.1). Lineage (NCBI taxonomy): Bacteria > Pseudomonadati > Pseudomonadota > Gammaproteobacteria > Enterobacterales > Enterobacteriaceae > Klebsiella > Klebsiella sp. G-Nf4. Next base: position 7,136 of record NZ_PION01000014.1, read on the forward strand.
GTTATTACGCAGTAAAATCAACATATCCTCTTCGAATAACGCTTCGCTACAGAGGTCCGGGAGATCTTCATCCTGGCGCAGGGCGCCGATAATAAAATCGATATTACCTGCCCGCATATCGGCGACCAGCGACTCATACGGGCTTTCATTGGTCATGAGGGTAATGCCCGGGTGCTGGGCCAGAAAGGCGGCGATGGCGGAGGGCAGTAGCCGGGTCCGGCTCAGCGGCAGGGCGCCAATGCGCACGGTGCCCTCCAGCACCCCGCGACGGGCGGCGAGATCGCTCCAGATGTTTTCCAGCTCGTTGAGCGCTCTGCTTACCGGGGGATAGAGTAGCTCCGCGGCGGGCGTGGGGCGCACCCCTTCTGGCGTCCGGCGAAATAGCGCCGAATCCGCCCCTTTCTCCAGGACCTTCAACGCGGCGCTGACCGCCGGCTGAGTGATCCCCAACTGTTGCGCGACGGTTTGGGTATGGTTGACGTGATAGAGCTGAATAAAAATGGCTAACCGGCGGGTATTGAACAGCCAGCCGGCGTCCGCCAGCGGGCCGCTGCTGCGGGTATGGTGCTTCTGCATCAGCGCCGGGATGGCCTGCAGGTCGTCAATCGCCCGCCGGGCGCGCGGCAGGATGCACTTGCCATACTCGGTGGGCACCATGCCGCTGTAATGGCGTTCGAACAGCGTGACGTTCAACGCGGCTTCAAGGTCGCGGATCGCCCGGGTTATTGCTGACTGCGTGCGGAATAAGTCATCGGCCGCACGCGAGACGCTGCCGCGCAGCGCGACCTGACAGAAAAAGCGCAGCTGCATGATATTTATGATCTTATCGTGCTTTTTCTTCAGCATGGTTCGTCAGGCCTGAAACAGTGAGTGAGTCGACAACATAAATAAAAATCATAGCCTTCGCAAGTTAACGAATTACCTCCCTGCGACGGGACATGACAAGCTGAAAAAAACAACAGAGGAAGCCATCATGTCTCATCCGGTTAGCGAAAAAAGTGCCCTTGTCGTCAGCGCCCACTCGGCCGATTTCGTCTGGCGCGCGGGCGGTGCGATAGCGCTGCATGCCCTGCAGGGCTATCAGGTCCATGTGGTCTGTTTATCCTTTGGCGAGCGCGGCGAGTCCGCCAAACTGTGGCGCAAAGGCAACATGACCGAGGAGGCGGTGAAGCAGGTGCGTCGCGAAGAGGCGCAGGCCGCCGCTGAGATCCTGGGCGCCAGCGTCGAATTCTTTGATATCGGCGACTATCCGCTGCGCGCCGATAAAGAGACGCTATTTCGTCTGGCGGATGTGTATCGCCGTATCCAGCCCCACTTTGTCCTGACGCACTCCCTGCACGATCCCTATAACTACGATCATCCGCTGGCCTCCCATCTGGCGCAGGAAGCACGGATTATCGCTCAGGCAGAGGGCTATCGCCCTGGTGAGAAAATTGTCGCTGCTCCCCCGGTTTACTGTTTCGAACCGCACCAGCCGGAGCAGTGCAACTGGAAACCCGATGTGTTACTGGACATCACCGCCGTCTGGGAGAAAAAGTATCAGGCCATTCAGTGCATGCAGGGTCAGGAGCATCTGTGGGAATACTACACCCGCGTGGCGCTGCAGCGCGGGGTGCAGGCCAAGCGCAATATCGGCATCACGGCCGCGCGCGATATCGTTCACGGCGAAGCCTTCCAGAGCATCTTCCCCCGCGTAACGGAGAACCTGGCATGAACCTGTTAAATAAAAAAGGCCTTGTGATCCGCCATCTGCCGCGCCATGACGAGGCGGTTTTGCGCCGCTGTGAGGCGGCCGGGGTGGCGACGCTCCATGAAGCCTGGGATCGCCAGGGGCTGATGGGGCCGACAATCCGTCCGATTCAGCAGGGCGTCAGCCGGGCGGGCAACGCGGTAACCGTGCTGGTGACGCCAGGCGACAACTGGATGTTTCATGTCGCGGTCGAGCAGTGCCGCGCCGGCGATATTCTGGTGGTGGCCCCGACGTCGCCGTGCGGCGATGGCTTCTTCGGCGATCTGCTGGCGACGTCTCTCCAATCGCGCGGCGTGGTCGGTCTGGTGGGCGATATCGGCATTCGTGATTCGCAGACTTTGCGGGAGATGGGATTCGCCGTCTGGTCCCGTCAGGTTTATGCCCAGGGAACGGTGAAAGAGAGCCTCGGCTCGGTTAACGTCCCGGTGATTTGCGCAGGTCAGCTTGTGCAGCCGGGCGATGTCGTAGTGGCCGACGACGATGGCGTCGTGGTGCTGCCTCACGCGCAGGTCCGTGATGTGCTCGATAAAGCGGAAGCCCGCATGAGCAATGAGCTTGCGAAGCGTGAGCGGATGCGCCATGGCGAGCTGGGGCTGGATATTTACGCGATGCGCCCGCGTCTGGCGGAAAAGGGGCTGCGGTATTACGACCGCGCAGACGAGGTGGAGGAATAAATGGCGCAACGCGGAATCCCCTGTCTATGGATGCGCGGCGGCACCTCGAAGGCAGCCTGTTTTCTGGCTGACGATCTGCCTGCCGATCCGGTGCAACGTGATGCGGTGCTGCTGGCGGTGATGGGCTCGCCTGATCCCCGGCAAATTGACGGGATCGGCGGCGCCGATCCGCTGACCAGTAAAGTGGCGATTATCCGCCGCTCCGCACGGCCTGACGCCGATGTGGACTATCTGTTTGCCCAGGTGAACGTGGCGGCGGCCACCGTGGATTACGGCCAAAACTGCGGCAATATTCTTGCCGCCGTTGGCCCTTTCGCCATCGAGCGTGGTCTGGTTCGCCACGATGCGCCGCTCACTCGGGTGCGTATTTATATGGAGAACACGGGGCAACTGGCGGTGGCAGAGATCCCGTGCGATGCCGACGGGGTCGACTACGTCGGCGAGAGTCGTATCGATGGCGTGCCGGGCAGCGCCAGCCCGATCCTGCTCCATTTTCTTGATGTGGCGGGCTCCAGCTGCGGGGCGCTGCTGCCGACCGGCCGGGTTCGTGACCGTTTTGACGGCGTTGAGGTGACCTGCATCGATAACGGTATGCCGGTGATCCTGCTGCGCGCTTGCGACCTCGGTTGCACCGGCTATGAGACGCGCGAACAGCTGGATAATGACGATGCGCTTAAACGTCGCCTGGAGTCGATTCGCCTGCAGGCCGGGCCGCTGATGCAGCTTGGCGACGTCAGCCAGCGCACGGTGCCCAAGATGACCCTGATCGCCGAACCACGACACGGCGGCGCCATCAGCAGCCGCACCTTTATCCCGCACCGCTGCCACGCGTCAATCGGCGTGTTTGGCGCGGTGAGCGTGGCCAGCGCCTGTCTGCTTCCTGGATCCGTCGCGCAGGGTATGGCGCAAGTGACGTCAGGCCCTACGCCGCTGCTCAGCGTTGAGCATCCGACAGGCGAATTTAGCGTAACGCTTCAGCTTGACGCTGACGGTGCGTTAGCAGGCTGCGGTCTGTTACGCACGGCGCGACTGCTGTTTGCTGGCGAGGTTTTTATTCCGGCCCGCGTCTGGCCGCGTGAGGAGTGATGATGACGATCGCGTTTATTGGTTTTGGCGAGGCGGGTGGCATTCTGGCGGCGGATCTGGCCCGTGAGAATACGGTGACCATGTGGGATTGCAAGCTCAATGGCCCGGCGCGAGAGGCGATGGGCAAAAAAGCCTGTGACTCGCGTGTTCAGGTGGGAAGTTCGCTGGCGAAGGCGCTGGAGAGCGCCACGCTGGTTTTTTCTACTGTGACCGCGGGTGAGGCGCTAAAGGTGGCGCAGCAGGCCGCCGCGCTGCTGCAGCCGGGGCAATACTTCCTCGATCTCAACTCCGTGGCGCCGGAGACAAAACGGCAGGCCGCCGCTCATTTTCTGCCCGGCGCCTACATTGATGTCGCGGTGATGGCGCCGGTACCGCCCGCCCGATTGCAGACACCGTTATTGATCGGCGGGCCGCAGGCGGAGGCGATCGCGCCGCGTCTGCAGGGGCTGGGGCTGAATGCCCGCTATGGCGCCAGTACGGTGGGCCAGGTGTCGGCGATAAAAATGTGCCGTAGCGTGATGATCAAAGGTCTTGAAGCGCTCACCACAGAATGCCTGTTCGCGGCCCGTGAATATGGCGTCGAGGAGGAGGTGCTTAGCTCCTTGCATCATAGTTTCCCCTCTCTGGGCTGGACAGGAGCGTTCCCCGACTATCTGATCAGCCGGGTGGCGGAACATGGCATTCGGCGCAGCGAAGAGATGGAAGAGGTGGTGAAAACCCTGCGTGATGTGGGGAGCGCCGGGATAATGAGCGAGGCGATCGCGAAAAGCCAGCGCCAGTTGCCGGAGCAGATGGCCGCCCGTAGCCTGAGCTACAGGCAGCTGACGCCGTTTGACTGGAAAACGCTGGTCGCCAGCCTGAAATAACCGCTATTTGGCCGGACAGACGATTTTGTCGATCGCGGCCTGGTAGCTTTTCTGGTTATTGCGCTCTTTCGCCAGCGTTGCTTCGCGGACCGCGTTCTTGTTACCGTCGGTCGCCAGCACTTTATTGGCAAAATCGTTATCGCTGAGGTGGCTTGCTGGCGCGCATTTTTCCTTCACCGCTTTGAGCACCAGCTGTTTTTGCTGTTCGAACTGCAGGCTTTGCAGCGGTGATTCGGCCCACGCCGACGTGGCGCTCAGGGCAGTGACCAGGCATACCATCCAACATGCTTTCATCAGGCTTCTCCTTCCGTAATCGCTTCCGTCAACTATATGCGCAGGCGCGAAAACACGCAAATAGTGGTCAGTTTAACTTATTGAAAATGCAATTTTTATCGCCTGCTCAGGCGGCTCTCACCCGCCGCCGTGAGTCGATGGCGATCAGCACCACCGACGCGAGGATCAGCAGAGTGCCCAGCCAGTCCGGCAGCGTGAAGGTGATCCCCAGCAGCAGGAGCGACAGCAGGGCGCTGCTCAGCGGTTCGGCGCAGCTGAGGATCCCGGCCTTCGCGCCGCCAATTTTCTGCGCGCCGTTGAGATAAAGGCTGAAGGTCAGCGAGGTACCGATCACCACCAGATAGAAAAAAGCTAACAGCAGGCTGCCGTTAACCACAAAATCGGTGCCCTGGCCGCCGTAAAACGGCAACAGCATCGCGCCGCCGAACAGCATACTCCAGCCGACGATCGGCAGCGTCCCGTAGCGGGCAATCAGCGTCGAGGGGTAGGTGGTATAAAAGGCGGCGGCAAACGCCGAGGCGATCCCCCAGAACAGCGCCGCCGGCGAAATCGACAGCGTCGTTGGGTTGCCGTGGGTCACCAGCAGAAAGGTGCCCGCCAGCGAGGTGCAGATAGCCCCCAACACCAGCGGAGTGGGACGCGCTTTGCGGGCGAGGGCGAACCAGGCGACGATGATCGTCGGGGACAGGAACTGCAGCACCGTGGCCGTGGCGGCATTGGATTTTTCAATGGTCATCAGAAAGGTGAACTGCACAGTTAACGCGCCAAACAGCGAGAAAAACAGCAGGCTGAGGGCGTCGCGGCGGTTTTGCAGCACGCGGAAAATGCGGTCGCCGTGAACAAAGCCGAGCATCAGCAGGATCAGCCCGGCGAACAGCAGACGCGTCATGGTCAGAAACGGCGACGACATCTGGCTTTCCTGCATAATAAACTGCGCGCACACCCCGGAACTGCCCCACAGCACGGCGGCAATCAGTACGTTCAGCATCCCTTTTTTGCTGGAGCCCATCTTTTCCTCAAGCGAAATATGACAAAGGGGAATCATAGCATGCGCGCGCCCGGGCGGCGGGGCAGGAAATGGTAGTCGGGCGCGGCGGCGGGTCCGGCAGACGTCACTGTTTTTGCAGACCCGGTAAGGCGAAGCCGCCACCGGGCACTACCCGACAGTCGCGTTCTAGCTTAAATCGACATTTTTACTGCCGAACAGCCAGGTGAGGACAAAGCCGCACAGGTAGGAGACCACCAGTCCACCGGCGTAGACCGCCATCCCGGCGTAAATTCCGCTGCCGGAGGTCATCAGCGGCAGCGCCACCAGCCCCGACGGGCCGAACACCGTGTTCAGGCCGACCGGCAGTCCCAGCCAGGCGATCAGTCCGACGAAGAAACCGCCGCAGGCGCCGCCGATACAGGCGGTGACAAACGGCTTCATCCGCGGCAGGGTGACGCCGTAGATCAGCGGCTCGCCAATCCCGAGGAAGCCCGGAATAATCGCCCCTTTAATCTGGGTTCGCAGCAGCGAATCGCGCTTCGCCCGCCAGAACAGCGCCAGTGCCGCCCCCACCTGCCCGGCCCCGGCCATCGCCAGGATCGGGAACAGCGAGTTGAAGCCCTGGGCGTCCACCAGCGCAAAATAGACCGGGACAAACCCCTGATGGACGCCAAACATCACCGCCAGCAGGAACAGGCCGGCCAGCACCGCCGAGCCAAACGGGTTGCCGTTAAGATGCAGGAACAGCCACGACATGCCGGTAAACAACCAGCCGCCAATCGGCATGATCACCGTAAAGGTCACCGCGCCCATGATCAGCAGGGTCACCGCCGAAGTCAGGATCATATCGAGGTTGGCGGGCATCACCCGCCGCACCTGACGCTCAACCCACGCGCCAAGGATAGCGGCGATCAATACGCCGATGATATTGCCGCGCGGGTCAATGCAGTGGCCGAAGAAGGTGGAAATGCCGGCGTAGAAGCCGCTGGTTGCCTCCGGGTTGTAGCCCAGCACGAACAGCGAGGCGATAATCGCGCCGTTCACGCCGGAGCCGCCGAACGCCTTCTGCGCGTTATAGCCAATCAGGATACTCAGGAAGGTGAACATCCCTTTGCTGAAGACCTTCATGTAGCCAATCAGCGCTACCAGACTGGCGTTCGGATGGGCGTTCTCCAGCACGAAGACCTGTTCCGCGAGGGTGGCGAAGCCCAGCAGCAGCCCGACGGCGATAAAGCCGGGGATCAGCGGCGTAAAGATGGTGGCGAATTTGGCGAGAAACTTCTGCACCGCGCTGGTCTGCTTGCCCTTCAGCGCCTGCTTTTTCTCTGCCGCGACGTCGGCCAGCGACGGCGCGGCGGGCGCCTCCTCCAGCAGGCCGTTCATCATCTCGGCGGCGGTTTGCGCCTTGCCGGGGCCGAGCACCACCTGGAACTGCTCGTCGCTGACGATCACCCCCATCACGCCGTCAATCTGGCGGATGGCGGCGCTGTCGGCCAGACTTTCATCGCGCAGGGTCAAGCGCAGGCGCGTCATGCAGTTGCCTGCCTGCGCGACGTTTGCGGCGCCGCCTGCGTGGGCGAGGATCCGCGCTATCATCTCTTTCGTTATTTTTGCCATTGCCCGTTACCTGTCTGTCGGCGCTCAGGTGTTGCTGAGCGCCTTGCGGATATAGCCGTTGTTTTTCGCCAGCAGCGACTGCGCCGCTTCGGCGCTTAAGTCCGCCAGCACCATCACGATCGCCGTTTTACAATGGCGGCCGCAGGCCTCCAGCGCCTTCCGGGCAGTGGGACGATCGCAGTCGGTCGCCTCCATCACGATAGAGACCTGGCGCTCGATCAGCTTGGCGTTGGTCGCTTCGACGTCGACCATCAGGTTGCTGTACACCTTGCCGACGCGGATCATCGCCCCGGTGGAGATCATGTTCAGTACCAGCTTTTGCGCGGTACCGGCTTTCAGACGGGTAGAGCCAGTGACCACTTCCGGGCCGACCACCGGGGTGATCGCCACATCCGCCAGCTGGGCCATTTCGCCATGCGGGTTACAGCTGACGATGGCGACAAAGGCATTCTGACGATGGGCGTATTCCATGGCGCCAATGACGTACGGTGTGCGTCCGCTGGCCGCCAGTCCCACCAGCACATCGCGGTGGCTGAAGTTCAGGTTCTGCAGGTCCATTGCCCCCTGCGCTTTGTTGTCTTCCACGTTTTCCACGGCGCTGAGAATCGCTTTATGTCCGCCGGCGATGATCCCCACCACCTGCTCCGGGCGGGTGCCGAAGGTTGGCGGGCATTCGCTGGCATCGAGGATCCCCAGTCGGCCTGAGGTGCCAGCGCCGATATAAATCAAGCGGCCACCGGCCTGCAGCGCCGTCGCGACCTTATCCACCACCTCGGCAATCTGCGGCAGATAGGGCGTAATCGCCTGGGCTACCTGCTGGTCTTCCTGGTTTATCACCGTCAGCATGTCGAGGGTGGAGAGGGTGTCAATGTTGGCGCTGTTGGCGTTGCGTCGCTCGGTCAGCAGTTTGCTCAGGTCGATACTCATAGAAACCTCGTTATTCTCAGTGGCGCGCAGTATAAGGAATTATTTATTCCTTGCCTGTGAAGAGTATCACGATTAGTACGCGGAGAATAATACGAGAATGGTAGGTATGGCGGGAAATAGTGCGGTAATAAATCTGGAATATTTTATTACCGCACCTGGCGTTTAGCGCGCGCTGCGCGGTTTGCTGAGGCCCAACAGTAGCGCCAGCAGGTAGCAGATGGCCATCGCGAAGCTCATTTTCAGCATCGTTTCACCACCGAGGCCCGCCAGCGGCGCGGCGATGCCGCCGAAGACAAACATCAGGGTGCCCATCAGCGCGGACGCGGTCCCGGACTGCGCGGCGTCGACGGCGCTCATCGCCTCCGCGCCGGCGACGGTGCTGATGCCGCTCATCAACGACACGGTAAAGAACAGGCCGATCAGCGCCAGCACCGGCAGCTGCAGCCAGGCAAACAGCAGCATGATCGCCGCACAGCCCACCGCCAGCGTCAGGCCGCCGCGCAGCAGACTTTCGGCACTAAAGCGGCGCGCCAGGCGGGAAAAGATCATCGCCGCGATAATCAGCCCGATACCGTTCAGACCGAACAGCAGGCTGAACTGCATGGCGCTCATGCCGTATTCGCTCTGCATCACGAAGGAAGAGGAGCCGATGTAAGAGAACAGCCCAGCCATCATAAAGGCCTGAATCAGGCAGAAGCGCAGAAAGCGGCGATTTTTCAACACCGGCTGGCCGGGCTGTTGGCGGGCGGCATGCGTTGCTGTGGCCGGGCGCGTTTCCCGCAGGATCGTCAGGCTCATCACCAGCAGCACGCCGCCAATGGCGGCCATCGTCCAGAAGAGAATTCGCCAGTCGAAGGCGGTGATGACGTAGCCGCCCAGCACCGGGGACAGCACCGGCGCAATGCCGTTCACCGTCATCAGCAGGGCGAAAAACTGGGTCAGCAGGGTGCCCTGGTATTTATCGCGGGCGATGGATCGCGACAGCACCGAGCCGCCGGCACCGGCGAAGCCCTGTAAAAAACGCCAGACAATCAGCATGTTGATATCCCGGGTCAGGGCGCACATCACCGAAGCGAAGATAAATAGCAGCAGGGACAGCGCCAGCGGTTTCAGGCGGCCAATGCGGTCGCTCAGCGGGCCGAAAAACAGCTGACCCAGGCCGAGGCCAATCAGCGCGGCGGTCAGCGACAGCTGGGTCTGGGTGCTGGTGGCCTGCAGCTGCTGAGTGATCTCCGGCAGCGCCGGCAAATAAAAATCCGTGCACAGCGGGCCGATACCTGACAGCAGGCCGAGGATCAGCGCCCAGGAGAGGGAAACACGTGGCATAACGATTCCTTACAGAAGCCGGGCGCGGCCGCCCGGCGGGTGAAATTAACTGGCGCCGCCGCCCAGCGACTGCCAGAGGGTGATCCGGTTATTGAGGTCGGTCTGCTGCAGGGACAGCAACGTCGTCTTCGCCGACCACAGCGTGCGCTGAGCGGTGAGCACCGACAGATAATCGCCGACTCCGGCCTGATAGCTCTTCATGGCGATATCCAGCGATGTCTGCTCGGCGGCGACGTACTGCCGCTGGGCATCGAGCTCTTCGCTCAGCGTTTCCCGGCGCGCCAGCGCATCGGCAACGTCCTTAAAGGCGCTCTGAATCGATTTCTCGTAGGTGGCGATCAGCCCCTTTTTCTCTGCTTCCGCATAGCGTAGCTGCGCCAGGTTGCTGCCGCCGGTGAACAGCGGCAGGCTGATGGAGGGGGCGAACGACCATACCTGCATCCCGTGGCTGAACAGCGACGACAGTGAGTCGCTGCCGACCCCGGCGCTGGCGGTCAGGGAAATCGACGGGAAGAAGTTCGCCCGCGCCGCGCCGATATCGGCATTGGCGCTCTTCAGATTGTGCTCCGCTTCCTGAATATCCGGCCGGCGCAGCAGCACCGACGACGACACACCCGCCGGCACCAGCGCGATGCTGTTATCCCCCAGACTCTCGAGAGTACCGGGCAGCAGGCTCTCCGGCACGGTTTCCCCCGCCAGCAGGTTAATGGCGTTTTTATCCTGCGCCACCAGCGTGCGATAGCTGGCGACGCTGGCGCGGGCCTGCTGATAGACGCTTTCCGCCGAGCTTACATCGCCGGCGGAAGCGGTACCCACCGCCATCTGGCGGGCGACGATGTTGCGCGAGTTTGCTGCGCTGTCCATGGTCTGCTGCGCCAGCGCCAGATTGCTATTATCCGTCGCCAGCGTCACCCAGGCGGTGGTCAAATCGGCAATCATCGTCAGCCGGGTATTCTGCGCGGTGAATTCGCTGGCAAGCCAGGTTTCGCGCGCCGCGCGCGACAGGCTCTGGTTCTTGCCGAACAAGTCCAGTTCGAAGCTGGAGACCGCGCCGTCGGCCTGCGAAGTGGAGCTCAGGCCGCTGGCTACCGTTTTGCTGCGGGTATGGCTCAGATCGGCATCGACGGTGGGAAACAGCGACGCCCGCGTCTCGCCGTACTGGGCGCGCGCGGCCTCGATATCGGCCAGCGCTTTTTGCACATCGCGGTTGCTGTTCAGCGCGAGACTGACCACTTTTTTCAGCCGCGCGTCATTGACCACTTTCTGCCAGTCGCCGACCACCGCCGTCGATTCGCCGTGCGCCCCGGGCAGGGTGGCCGGCACCGGCGCGGCCGGGCGATCATAATGCGGGTCAAGCGAGACGCAGCCCGCGGTCAGGAGCGCGATAAACACTACACTCAAACGAAACATACCTTACTCCTGAGAAGGACGTTGGCGGGTGAAGAGACGTTTCACCAGCACGAAGAACAGCGGTACGAAAAACACCGCCAGCAGGGTGGCCGTCAGGGTGCCGCCGATGATGCCGGTGCCGATCGCCACGCGGCTGTTGGCTCCGGCGCCGGTGGCGATGGCCAGCGGCAGTACCCCGGCGATAAACGCCAGCGAGGTCATGACAATCGGGCGCAGACGGGTCTGCGCGGCGCGGATCGCCGCCCAGGAGAGCGAATACCCCTCATCCACGGCGGATTCAGCGAACTCCACGATCAGGATGGCGTTTTTCGACGACAGGCCGATGGTGGTCAGCAGCGCCACCTGGAAGTAGACGTCGTTGCTTAAACCGCGCAGCGTCGCCGCCAGCGCCGCGCCGAGCAGGCCGAGCGGGATGACCATGATCACCGAGAACGGCACCGACCAGCTCTCATACAGCGCCGCCAGGCACAGGAACACCACCAGAATCGAGATGGCGTAGAGGCTCATCGCCTGGCCGCTGGCGAGCTTTTCCTGCAGCGAAATGCCGCTCCACGCCCAGGTGGAGCCCGCCGGCAGGCTGTCGGCCAGCTTTTCCATCTTGTCCATCGCCGCGCCGGAGCTGAAGCCGGCGGCGTTTTCGCCCTGGATCTCAAAGGCGGCGGAGCCGTTGTAGCGCACCAGGCTTTCCGGGCCGTATTGCCAGTGGGTGGTGGCGAAGGCGGAGAACGGCGTCATGCTGTTATCGCTGCCGCGAACGAACCATTTGCCGAGGTCCGACGGCACCGCGCGCGCGTCGCTTTCGCCCTGGATATAGACCTTTTTCACCCGGCCGCGATCGATAAAGTCATTCACGTAGGTACCGCCCCAGGCGCTGGAGAGCGTATCGGTTACATCGCTCAGCGACAGCCCCAGCGAGACGGCTTTGTTGTTATCGATATCCACCTGCAGCTGCGGCATCTGCGGCAGATCGTTAGCGCGCACCGACTGCAGCTCGCTGCTCTGGTTGGCCGCCGCCAGCAGCTGGCTGCGCAGCTTCATCAGGCTGTCGCGGTCGGTACCGCCGCTGGCCATCAGTTCGAAGGTGAAGCCGTTGCTCTGCCCGAGACCGTCTACCGACGGCGGGGTCATGGCGAACAGAGTGGCGTCGCGGATCGTCCCCAGCGCTTTGGTGGCCCGCAGGGCGATGGCCTGGGCGGTATTGTCGTCCCCTTTGCGCTGCGACCAGTTTTTCAGCGACACGAAGGCCATCCCGGCGTTCTGGCCGCTGCCGCTAAAGCTGAAGCCGTCGACGGTGAAAATGACGTTGGTATTGGCTTTCTCTTTAGTGAGGAACCAGTCGGTCACCTGGCGGCGCACCTCAGCGGTACGCACCGCGGTGGCCCCGGCGGGCAGAGTATACTGGACCATGATCTCCCCCTGGTCCTCCACCGGCAGGAAGCTGCCCGGCAGCTTCCACATCGCCAGCGCCATCGCCCCGCAAATCAACGCGTAAGCGCCCATCATCACCGCGCCCCGGCGCAGGCCGCCGAGTACGCGGCGCTGGTAGCCCGCTTCCGTGCGCCCCCACAGGCGGTTAAAGGCGCCGAAGAACCCTTTGGTGTGCGGTTTGGAGTGGCTGAGCAGCGCGCCGCACAGCGCCGGGGTGAGGGTCAGCGCCACCACCACCGACAGCATCATCGCCGAGATAATGGTGACCGAGAACTGGCGATAGATGACCCCGGTCGATCCGCCGAAGAAGGCCATCGGCAGGAACACCGCCGACAGCACCAGGGCAATCGCCACCAGCGCGCCGGAGATTTCGCCCATCGATTTTTCGGTCGCTTCGCGGGCGGGCAGCCCTTCGTCGCGCATAATGCGCTCGACGTTTTCCACCACCACGATGGCGTCATCCACCAGCAGGCCGATCGCCAGCACCATGGCGAACAGCGTCAGGGTGTTAATCGAGTAGCCGAACAGGGCCAGCACGCCGAAGGTGCCAAGCAGCACCACCGGCACCGCCACCGCTGGGATGAGCGTCGCGCGGAAGTTCTGCAGGAACAGATACATCACGCAGACCACGAGAATGATCGCTTCGAACAGGGTCTGAATCACGTCCTCGACCGAGATTTTGATGAACTCGGTGCTGTCCTTCGGATAGGCAATATCGTAGCCCTGCGGCATCTGACGCTGGAATTCGGCGATTTTGCTTTTCACCAGGGTCGCGGTATTCAGCGCGTTGGCGCCGGGGGCCATCATCACTGCGATCCCGGCGGCCGGGTGGCCGTTCAGATTGGCGGTGGCGGTGTAATCCTCGCTGCCCATCTCCACCCGCGCGACATCGCTCAGGCGCACTACCGAGCCGTCGGCCTGGCTTTTCACGATGATCGCTTTGAACTGGTCAGGGGTTTGCAGCCGGGATTGCGCCCGCACGGTGGCGGTCAATTGCTGGGCATTGGACGACGGTAGCGCGCCGATTTTACCGGCGGAAACCTGCACGTTCTGCGCCTCAATCGCCGACTGGACGTCGGAAGGCATCAGCGAGTAGGAGGCGAGTTTGGTCGGGTCCATCCAGACGCGCATCGCGTATTCGGCGCCGAACACCTGCAGGCTGCCGACGCCCTCCACGCGCGCCAGCGGGTCCTGCATATTGCTGACCAGCCAGTCGGAGATGTCGGAGCTGGTGGCGCGGTTGGTTTTGTCATACACCGCGAGGATCAGCAGGAAGCTGCTCTGCGATTTTTCCACCGTCACGCCGGACTGCTGGACTTCGCTCGGCAGCCGCGATTCCGCCTGCTGGACTTTGTTTTGCACCTGCACCTGGGCGGTGTCCGGGTCGGTCCCCTGCTCAAAGGTGACGGTGATGCTGACCGAGCCGTCGGAGCTGCTGGTGGAGCTGAAATAGAGCAGGTGGTCGAGCCCGGTGAGCTGCTGCTCGATGACCTGGGTGACGCTGTTCTCCAGGGTTTCGGCGGACGCCCCGGTATAGGTGGCGGAGATTTTCACCGCCGGCGGGGCGACGTCCGGATACTGGCCTACCGGCAGCGTGCGGATCGCCAGCACCCCGGCGAGCATAATCAGAATGGCGATCACCCAGGCAAAGACCGGGCGACGCACGAAGAAACGGGAGAACATCAGGCATTGCCTCCGTTGTTGTTAACGGCAACGACCTTCACTGTCTGTCCGGGGGCCACTTTACTGGTGCCTTCGACAATCAGCTTATCGCCCGCTTTCAGGCCGCTCAGCACCAGCCATTTATCGCCATAGGTGTCGCCGGTTTCCACGGTACGCTGCTCAACTTTGTTGGCGGCATCGACCACCAGCGCCGTGGCGTCGCCTTTGGCATCGCGGGTGATCCCCTGCTGCGGGGCGAGGATCGCGTCGTTCATGATGCCTTCATCGATGCGCGCGCGGACGAACATCCCCGGCAGCAGGACGTGCTGCGGGTTGGGGAAGATCGCGCGCAGGGTCACCGAGCCGGTGGATTCATCGACGGCAACTTCGGTAAGCGCCAGACGCCCTTTTTCCTGATAGGTGCTGCCATCTTCCAGGGTTAACGTCACGCTGAGGGTATCGCTGTTGCTGGCCAGGCTTTGTTTGCGTAAACGCAGGAGATCGACGCTGGATCGCGTCAGATCAACATACATGGTGTCGAGCCCGCGGATCGTCGCCAGCGCGGTATCCTGATCGGCGGAGACCAGCGCCCCCGGCGTAACCGACGAGATGCCGATGCGCCCGGCAATCGGCGCGGTGACGGTGGTCCAGTTCAGGTTGATGCGCGCGCTCTCCAGCGCTGCTTTCTTCGATTCCACGCTGGCCTTGTCCTGGGCGCAGGTGGAGGCGGCGTCGTCGGCATCCTGGCGGGAAACGCCGTTATCCCTGACCAGCGACGCGTAGCGCTGGGCCTTCTGGCAATCGGAGACCACCAGCGCCTGGGCCTGTTTCAGCGCGGCCGCCGCTTCGTTCCAGGTCGCGCGATAGCTGGAGGGATCGATCTGGTAAAGGGCCTGCCCGGCCTTCACCATATCGCCTTCGGTAAACAGGCGTTTCTGGATGATGCCGCCCACCTGCGGGCGTACTTCGGCGCTGAGCGAGGCGGTGGTGCGGCCGGTGAGCTGGCTGACTACCGGAACCGGCTGGCTTTGCAGGGTGACCACGCCCACTTCCGGCGCGGGTTGCTGCGGGGCAGATGTCTGCGCATTATCGCATCCGCTAAGGAGAAATAATGCTGTCGCGATGGGAGCTATGATGTATTTCATTATATTTTCTCAAGATATAAGACGTCCGCCCCGTTTATTTAAAAACGAGGGAATAGGTTGGGCGCTGAGGCATTTTCGGGTGAGCGAAAATGACAAAAAAGGAACACAGATGTTCCTGAACGTGATTGTTATTGTGTCTCCGTTGAAGCCAACCTCTTCGGTATTCAGGAGGTGAAAAGCGCATCTCCTCTGGTTTTGTGGTGAGAATGATCATTCTCATTTTTCTCCATTATACGATCCGCCGCGATAATGGAAAGGTTTTTTTGCTTACTTTTAGAACGCAAAAAATTAAGGCAAATAATCATGGAGAAAATAAGAATATTTTGTGAAAGTGGAGAGGGAAAATAACGATTCGGCATCGCAATACTGGAGATAGTTAATGACACTAATCATTACAAAAAGCATTAATCCCGACGATCAACAAGAATTGCTTGCCGGTCTGCGGCACTATAATCAGCAGTATCTCGATGCGGCGCAGTTTGGCGATCTGGGGGTTTACTCCCGCGATGCGCAAGGGGTGATGCAGGGCGGGCTGATTGCCAAACGCAAGGGCAACTGGCTGTGCATTGAGTATCTGTGGGTCAGCGAGACGACGCGCGGGCGCGGGCTGGGGAGCGAGCTGATGCAGGAGGCGGAACAGCAGGCGCAGGCGCTAGGCTGCAGCCATCTGCTGGTGGATACCTTTAGCTTCCAGGCGCTGCCGTTTTATCGAAAATTAGGCTATCAGCTGCAGATGTCGCTGCCCGACTTCCCCCACGCAGGCATGCAGCGCCACTATTTGTCGAAGGCGCTGTAACGGTAGTGGTATCCCCGGGCGGTCAGGTACCGTACCTGTGGTTGTGCCGGATGGCGGCATAAATGCCTTATCCGGCCTACACAGTCCTCCCGTCGTTTCGTCCCACCCAGGACCGGCAAGCGCAGCGCCGCCGGGCAGGATATCAGGCACGGCACCTGTATTCTTGCCGGGTGGCGGCTGTCGCCTTACCCGTCCTGGGGTTCGTGCTGTGCCCGCCATGATGCCGAGCGGCCTGTTGTTGATATACCCACTTGCGCGACTGAAACTGCCGGTGCTGGCCGGAGCCCGGGGGTACAGGGGGCGGCGGCGACTGACCGCCCCCTGTGCGCTCCCTGCGCCATAAGAGACATAGCGCAGAAGAAATATCGGGAGCGCAATCTGCCCGGACATAACACGGGAGTGGTAGCCCTGCTAAGCGTAGCGCGAGCAGGGAAAATCCCGGATGGCGGCGCGTGGCGCCTTATCCGGGCTACAAAAGCGTCAAAACCACGCCTTAACCCCCGATGCCGTGGCCCATTAACGCCAGCGCGTGGCTGATGATGGTCTGGCGGTTGACCGCCTGTAAACGCGGATCGCTGTGAATGCGTGAAAATGGCACCAGCACCAGGCTAATCACCGTGGTAAACAGCAGCTCCGGCGACAGTGCCGGATTGATCTTGCCCTCCAGCTGCCAGCGACGCACCGTCTCCAGCATCACCTGAAAACGCTCCTCGCCGAAGCGGGCATCCATATGCTGACGCAGGATCGGCATCTCGCCGATGATCTCCTGCATCCACAGCGGCGCGAACCAGGCGTTTTTCTCCGCCATATGCGCCAGCGTCTCGACCATCATCGTCAGCGCCAACACCGGGTCCTGCGGATGATCGACAAAAATGCGGCTGATGTGATTGCGCAGCGGCATAAAGCGCTCCTCAATCAGCTGGGTCACCAGCGCTTCCCGGGAGCTGAAATAGTAATGCAGCATCGCCGGCGTCACCCCGGCTTCTTTGGCGATGGCGTTCAACGACACGCGAGCCGTCCCGTCGCGGGCAAACAGCGTCAGGGCAATGTCCATCAGCTGTTCGCGGTTGGCGGTACCCGGTTTTTTACCGCGCGGCCGACCCGGGCGGCGGGGTGCATCCTGATCCTTTTGTGCTGTCATGGTATGGCGATCTCTTGACCCGACTCATTCTTTCACTAAATATTAATTATGCATTTAATTAATTTCAAGCGAGCGTTGTAATGACTTCTGAAGTCGCTAACCCACCGGTGCAGTCGATACGCCTGCTGTTCAGCGCATTGCTGTTGGTGATGTTGCTCTCGGCGTTGGATCAGACCATTGTCTCCACCGCGCTGCCGACGATTGTCGGCGAACTGGGCGGGCTGGACAAGCTTTCCTGGGTGGTCACGGCCTATATTCTCAGCTCCACCATCGCGGTGCCGCTGTACGGGAAATTCGGCGATCTGTTCGGTCGCAAAATCGTGCTGCAGGTGGCGATTGGGCTGTTTCTCGTCGGCTCCGCGCTCTGCGGGCTGGCGCAGAATATGACCCAACTGGTGCTGATGCGCGGCCTGCAGGGGCTCGGCGGCGGCGGCCTGATGGTGATCAGTATGGCGGCGGTCGCCGACGTCATCCCACCCGCCAACCGTGGCCGTTATCAGGGGCTGTTCGGCGGCGTCTTCGGCCTGGCGACGGTGATCGGCCCGCTGATCGGCGGTTTTCTGGTGCAGCACGCCTCCTGGCGCTGGATCTTCTATATCAACCTGCCGCTCGGCCTGTTCGCGCTGCTGGTGATCGGCGCGGTATTCCACAGCAGCAATAAACGCAGCCAGCATCAGATTGACTGGCTGGGGGCGATTTACCTCAGCATGGCGCTGCTGTGCATCATTCTGTTTACCTCGGAAGGGGGCAGCGTCCATGCGTGGAATGACCCGCAGCTGTGGTGCATTCTGGCCTTCGGCATCGTGGGGATCATCGGCTTTATTTACGAAGAGCGGATCGCCGCCGAGCCGATTATTCCGCTGGCGCTGTTCCGCAACCGCAGCTTCCTGCTGTGCAGCCTGATTGGCTTCGTCATCGGCATGTCGCTGTTCGGGTCAGTCACCTTCCTGCCGCTCTATCTGCAGGTGGTGAAGGAGGCGACGCCCACCGAGGCCGGGCTGCAGCTGATCCCCCTGATGGGCGGCCTGCTGCTGACCTCGATTATCAGCGGGCGGATTATCAGCCGTACCGGTAAATATCGCCTGTTTCCGATCCTCGGCACCCTGCTCGGCGTCACCGGCATGGTACTGCTGACCCGCATCACCATTCATTCGCCGATGTGGCAGCTATACCTGTTTACCGGTGTGCTGGGGGCGGGTCTGGGGCTGGTGATGCAGGTGCTGGTCCTGGCGGTGCAGAATGCGATGCCGGCGCAGATGTACGGCGTCGCCACCTCCGGCGTGACCCTGTTCCGCTCGATTGGCGGCTCCATCGGCGTGGCGCTGTTTGGCGCGGTGTTCACGCACGTGCTGCAGAGCAACCTGCAAAAGCTGTTGCCGGAAGGCGCGGTGCTGCCGCCGGGAATGAATCCGGTGGCGGTTCAGCACCTGCCCGCGGATATCCGCCTCGACTACCTCGACGCCTTCGGTGCGGCGATCCACGCGGCATTTCTGATGGCGGCCGGCATTATGGCGGTGGCGTTTGTCCTCTCCTGGCTGTTAAAGGAGGCACCGCTGAAGACCGCGGTGCATTAAGCGGCGCCGGCGATGCGCAGTAGTGCCTGACGCAGCGCCGGTGCGGCAAAATCGATAAATTTCCTCAGCTTAAGTGGCGCCAGATCTCGTGCGGTATACAGCAAATGGACCGGCGCGGGGGCGGGCTCGACGCTTTCCAGCAGCAGACGGAGCTCCCCGTGGCGCAGGCCATCCAGCGCCTGATAATGCAGTAAGCGGGCCACGCCCACGCCCAGCCGCGCAGCATCGGCGGCGCTCTCCGGCGTGGTGACGGATAGCACCGGCGGCAGGTTAATCAGCTGGTCCTCGCGCTCAGCGGCGCGAAAGCGCCAGCCGCGATAGGGCATCGGCGATTCAATGCGGATGATCGGCAGCGCCGCCAGATCGCGCGGCCGCTGCGGCTCGCCGTATTTCGCCAGCAGCGCCGGATGGGCGCAGGCCACAATCCGCATGGTGCCAAGGCGGGTGGCCACCATGCTGCTGTCCGCCAGGTCGCCAATCCGCACCGCCAGATCGACATGGTCGCTCACCAGGTCAGCATTGCGATCGCTGAGCAGCAAACGGACGCGAATTTGCGGGTAGCGGGCGATAAATTCACCGATCACCGGGAGAACGTGCTGACGGCCAAACATCGTTGGCGCGGAGATCACCAGCTCGCCCTTCGGTTCCTGATATTCGCCCGTCGCCTGGCGTTCGGCGTTTTCCACCTCCTCAAGGATCCGCCGCGCGGCGGCGACATAATCGACCCCGGCGTCGGTGAGCGTCAGTTTGCGGGTCGTTCGCGCCAGCAGGCGCACGCCCAGCGCACTCTCCAGTTCACCGATATGGCGGCTGACGGTGGTCAACGGCATATTCAGCGCCCGCGCCGCCGCCGACATGCTCCCCAGCTCGGTCACTTTCACCAGCAGCGCCATCGCGCTTAATCGATCCATTATTCTCCCGTTTTCCGGAAAGATGATTGCCACTTAACCCGTATTATCATTCTTCACAGTACAGTCCATGATGGCGCCAGACAACAGGAGGCGCTATGGCAGCAACCTTTCTCGATATCGCCATCACCCCGGACGTGATGGATGTGCAGCATGAAATGGGCAGCGACATGCTGTGGCAAACGCCGCACAGTCGCCGCCAGGCCGACCGCTTCGGCGACAGCGAAGCGGGGATGATCGCCACCCGCGACAGCTTTTATCTGGCGACGGTGTCGCAGAGCGGCTGGCCCTACATTCAGCATCGCGGCGGCCCGGTGGGGTTTCTGCATCTGCTGGATGACACCACCCTGGCGATGGCCGATTTCGGCGGCAACCGCCAGTACATCACTACCGGCAATCTGCGCGGCAGCGACCGGGCCTGCCTGTTTTTGATGGATTATCCGCGCCGTGCCAGGCTGAAAATCTACGCCACCGTCGAAGTCCTGGCGGCAGAGGACCACCCGGAGCTGCTGGCGCAGGTGGCGCCGGCCAACTATCGCGCCCGCATTGAACGCCTGTTTCTTTTTCATTTGCAGGCGTTTGACTGGAACTGCCCGCAGCACATTACGCCGCGCTACAGCGCGCAGCAGGTGGCGGAGTACAGCCAGAACTTGCAGCAACGTATTCATGACCTGGAGCAGGAGAATCAGCGCCTGCAGCAGCAATTATCCTCAAAAGGAGACTCCTGATGAATGAGCAACGTCCCCCGTTACCGCCGTTTACCCGCGACAGCGCTATCCAGAAGGTCCGCGCCGCGGAAGATGGCTGGAACAGTCGCGATGCCGAAAAAGTCGCTCTGGCCTACACCGTCGATAGCGAATGGCGCAACCGCAGCGAATTTGTCCACGGCAGGGGGCAAATTGTTGAGTTCCTGCAGCGAAAATGGCGCAAGGAGCAGCAATACCGGCTGATTAAAGAGCTGTGGGCATGGCAGGAGAATCGCATTGCCGTGCGCTTCGCCTATGAGTGGTGCGACGACAGCGGCAACTGGTTTCGCTCGTATGGCAATGAGAACTGGGAGTTTGATAAGCACGGACTGATGCAGACGCGCTACGCCTGCATCAACGATCTGCCGATCGCCGAAAGCGAGCGCCTGTTCCACTGGACCCAGGGGCGCCGCCCGGACGATCATCCGGGGCTCAGCGATCTGGGGCTGTAAAACCGGCGCGGCGCGACGGATTAATCGGCTTTCGGGAAGTCGACCACCGTGTCGTTAACCCGGTTCACCATGTTGGTGAACAGGATCGCGCTGATGGCGCTGATAATATCAATCACCTGCTGGTCGCTAAAACCGGCGTTGCGCAGCGCGGCGACGTCGGTTGCCGGCAGGGTGCCGGTGGTGGTCACCAGAGTCTGCGCAAATTTCACCAGCGCATCAAGCTGCGCCTCTTCCGTATACTCCCCGCGGCGCAGGGCGTGGATCTGCTCGCTGCTGAAGCCGGCTTTTTTCGCCATCAGGGTGTGCGCGGCCAGGCAGTAGTCACAGCCGGTGGCTTCGCTGACCGACAGATTAATCGCTTCCAGCTGTTGGGCGCTGAGGCTGCCTTTATGGAGCATCGCATTGTGCGCCAGCGCCTGCTGCAGCGCCGCCGGCGAGTGGCCGCCGATGGTGAGATAGGCGTTCGGCACTTTGCCCATCGCTTTTTTGATCCCGGCGAAAATATCGGCGGCTTTGCCGGTGGCGTCTTGTTCACGGATATCTGCTAAACGGCTCATGGTTAACTCCTGTTGTTATCGAGGGTGTGTTGGCAATGGGGTCATCTTAGGCGCTTGCCGCATGCTAGACTGGCGGTCTTCGTCTCACCTTTTTGTCTTATCGTCTCAGGAGAAGCATGGACAGTCTCAGTCATCTGCTGGCGCTGCTGGCGCCGCGCTGTGAAGTGAACCTGCACTGTCGCTTCGGCGGCCGCTGGCAGGCCGGGCACCAGCAAATGCGCAGCGGCGTGGTGCCCTGGCACGTGGTGCTGCGCGGCGAGGGGCGGCTCAACGTCGGTGGCCAAACCCATCACCTGCGCGCGGGCGATGTCGTTCTCCTGCCCCACGGTTCGCCACACCTGATGGAGAGCCTGGTGGAGTGGGGCCAGGTGCTGCCGGTGGCGCACCGGTTTAACGGCACGGTGACGGAAATGCGCGCCGGCCCGACGGAGGGGGCGCTGGAGATGCTGTGCGGCGAATTCTATTTTGGTCCGCACGTCAGCTGGCTGTTCAGTGAAGCATCGACGCTGATCCATCTCCATACCGATGCGCGTGAAGACTGCCCGGAGCTGGACGCGCTGCTTAATATACTGGTGCGCGAGAGCCTGACGCAGCGTCCCGGCGGCAGCGCCATCGTGCGCAGCCTCGGCGATACGCTGTTGGTGCTCCTGCTGCGCATGCTGCTTGGTGAGCAACAGCCGCCCGGCGGACTGCTGCGCCTGATGAGCGATGAACGCCTGATGCCGGCGGTGCTGGCGGTGATGGCGACCCCGGAGCAACCGTGGACGCTGGAAAGCATGGCCGCCCGCGCGTTTCTGTCGCGGGCCACCTTTGCCCGTCACTTTGCCCGCGTCTATCACCTGACGCCGCAGGCGTGGCTGTCGCAGTTGCGAATGGCGCTGGCCGCCCGGCTGCTGCGCCTGGAGCGTCAGACCAACCTCGAGGTCATTGCCGAACGCTGCGGCTTTCAGTCGCTGGCGTCATTCTCGAAGCGCTTCAAAATGCGCTATGGCGTGACGCCGGGCGAGTGGCGACGGGGCTAGCGCGTCGCGTTCCGCGAAGATGATTTTATTTCCAGTTGCGTGGTTTGCTGTTTATTACCCGACCCGAAAGTCGCTATAGTTTTGCACGAAAAAAACAATGACAGTCAGGACAGACAGGGTGAAGAGGATGAGATTACGTTTACGGGCCGCCGCCGCAGTGGTGCTGGCGGGTCTGGTGCTGGTCGGCTGCGACCAAAAGGGTAATGAAGCGAAGCACATTAAGGTCGGCGTGATTAACGGCGCCGAGCAGGATGTGGCGGAAGTGGCGAAGAAGGTGGCCAAAGAGAAGTACGGTCTGGACGTCGAGCTGGTGGGATTCAGCGGCTCGCTGCTGCCTAACGAATCGACCAACGCCGGCGATCTGGACGCCAACGTCTTCCAGCATCGGCCTTTCCTTGAGCAGGACAACAAAGCGCATAACTATCATCTGGTGGCCGTCGGCAATACCTTCGTCTTCCCGATGGCCGGCTATTCGCGCAAGATCAAGTCAGTCGCCGAACTGAAAGACGGCGCGACGATCGCCATCCCCAACGACCCGACCAATCTCGGGCGGGCGCTGCTGCTGTTGCAAAAAGAGAAGTTGATTACCCTCAAAGCCGGTACCGGCCTGCTGCCGACGGCGGTGGATATCACCGACAACCCGCATAACCTGAACATCATGGAGCTGGAAGGGGCGCAACTGCCGCGCGTACTTGACGATCCCAAAGTCGATGTGGCCATCATCAGCACCACCTATCTGCAGCAAACCGGGCTGTCACCGGTTCGTGACGGCATCTTTATCGAAGATAAAAACTCGCCCTACGTGAACATCATCGTGACCCGGGAAGACAATAAAGACGCGGAAAACGTGAAGGAGTTTATGCAGTCGTATCAGTCGCCGGAGGTGGCGAAGGCGGCAGAGACTATCTTCAACGGCGGCGCGGTGCCGGGCTGGTAAGCTAAAACACAGGGAGAGGCGCGTATGGTACGCCAACGGCAGGCCGATCTGCTGCTGATTGCCGCGACGGTGATTGCCGCCTGCGGCTGGATATTTTCCCGCGAGGCGATCGCCGGCATGCCGGTTTTCGCGTTTCTTGGGCTGCGCTTTTTCTTCGCCGCGCTGCTGCTGTTGCCGTTCTGCCGCGGTTTTCGCCCGCAAAAGCAGCACTGGCCAAAGCTCATCATCAGCGGACTCTGGTTTGCCCTCAACCTCTGTCTGTGGATCTACTCGGTCTCCACGACGGCGTCGCTCGGCGAAGGGGCGTTTATCATGAGCCTGTCGATGATGTTCGTCCCGCTGACCGCGTGGGTGATGATGAAGGTACGCCCGCCGCGCGCCTGGTGGGAGTGCCTGCCGATCGCGGTGGTGGGCCTGGGGCTGCTCAGTCTGCATATGCCGATAGCCTTCCACCCCAGCCAGGGCTGGTTTTTGCTGACGGCGCTGGTGCAGTCGATCTGGTTCTGTTACACCAGTCGCTGCGCGCGTGAAGTGCCGCTGATCCCCCTGACCACCGTGCAGCTGGCGATCACCGGTATCGTCGGGTTGACCATCTCCGTTGCCGTTGAACGCTGGGACCAGCCGATGACCCTGCCGACTCTCGGCTGGCTGGTGGCCAGCATTGTCATCGCCACCAGCCTGCGCTTCGGTCTGCAGATGAAGGGGCAGAAGTACGCGGCGGTGGCCAGCGCGGCGATCATCATGGTGCTCGAACCGCTGCTGACGGTCATTGCCGCCGCGCTGTGGTACGGCGAACAGCTGCCGCTGCAGAAAATCATCGGCGGCGTGCTGATCCTGGTGGCCCAGCTGTGGTTCCGCTGGCGGATGCTTAAGCCGTAAGCGGGCCGCTTCGCCGCTGCGCCATCAGCTGCAGCAGCGGCACCAGCGACAGCCCGTCCGGCATCTCGCCGCGGGCGATCAGCTGGTTTATCTCCTCAAAGGTAAACCAGCCGGTTTCCATTACCTCATCCTGATCCGCATCCATCCCCACCCAGTGTAAATCGGTAGCCAGCCAGGTGATAAACAGCTGATCGCTGCTGCCGTAGGAGGGGTTAAAGCGAATGATCTCCTTGACGCGTTGCGCCTGCCAGCCGGTCTCTTCCCGCAGTTCGCGCAGCGCGGCGACCGCCGGGTCTTCCCCTTCATCGACGCCGCCAGAGGGGATCGCCCACACCACCTTATCGATCAGGTAGCGGTAGTGGCGAATCAGCAGTACTTTCTCATCCTGAATGGCCACAATCCCCACTGCCGGGCGCGGATAGTGAATGGCGTAAAAGTCGCGGCGCTCGCCGGGGGCGACATCAATACCCACCTTACGCATGCTGAACCACGGCGTCTCGGCGATGACCTGCGGGTCGTGCATATCGGCGGCGGTCAGTTTCTTTTTCATCGTGCCACTCCTGTCAAAAATTGAGCCTTAAGAACAACATAGCCGGAGGCGGATGGCAACTGCCGCAGGTTGGCCCGATTTCATCGATCATTGCCCAAATGCCCCTGTTGAGCCAGGCTGGTACTCAGTACGATGTTCGTCAGATGACCCCACAGAGGAACGCCAACATGAACATCACCCATATCCGTAATGCGACCCAGATGATTGACTACGCCGGGAAAAGATTTCTCATCGACCCGATGCTGGCGGACAAGGGCGCCTGGCCAGGTTTTCCCGGTACCGCGCGTAGCGAGCTGCGCAATCCGCTGGTTGAGCTGCCGTTTTCCCGCGATAAAATTATCGATGTTGATGCAGTGATCGTCACCCATACCCATGACGATCACTGGGACGCGGCGGCGATCGCCGCGATCCCGAAAACCCTGCCGGTGTTCGTCCAGCATGAGGCCGACGCCGCGCTGCTGCGCAGCCAGGGATTTCAGGATCTGCGCCTGCTGTCGGCTGACAGCGAATTTGCCGGCGTACGCTTGCAGAAAACCACCTCCGGCCAACACGGCAGCGATCGTACCTACGCAGTGCCGGCGATGGCTGAACGCCTGGGAGAAGCCTGCGGCGTGGTATTTCGCCATCCGCAGGAGAAGACGCTGTGGCTGGTGGGGGATACTATCTGGCGCGATGACATTGCAGCCGACCTGCTGAAGCTGCGCCCGGACGTGGTGGTGTTGAACGCCGGCTACGCCCACGTCATCGGCTTTGGCCCGATTATCATGGGTAAGGAAGATCTCCTGAACGTGCACTTCACCCTGCCGGAAGCGAAAATCATGGCTATCCACCTCGAGGCGGTCAACCACTGCCTGGTGAGCCGGGAAGAGATGCGCCAGTATGCGGTGGATAATCAGATTGCCGATGTGGTGAGTATCCCGCAGGA
The DNA here is from genome assembly GCF_002810615.1 of Klebsiella sp. G-Nf4. Classification (NCBI taxonomy): domain Bacteria; kingdom Pseudomonadati; phylum Pseudomonadota; class Gammaproteobacteria; order Enterobacterales; family Enterobacteriaceae; genus Klebsiella; species Klebsiella sp. G-Nf4. The sequence goes on from NZ_PION01000014.1 coordinate 32,796, forward strand.
TGGGGAAACCGTGGTTTATTAACATGCGCAAGGGGAAGGGACGATGAAACTCACCGACGTGGCGATTGTCGCCGTAGAGGGCTTTAGCCCATTTCACTACGCCGTCCCCTGCATGCTGTTTGGCGATTCGGTCTCTGAAATCAAACGCTTTAACCTGCACATTTGCGCCGAGCGGCCGGGGCTGCTTCGCGCCCGCGATGGTTTTGCGCTCTACGCCACCGGCGATTACGCCGCGCTGGAACAGGCGGATATCGTGGTGGTGCCTTACTGGGGCGAGGTCGATCGGCGTCCGCCGCAGGCGCTGCTTGATAGCCTGGTGCGGGCGCGGGATAACGGCGCGGAAATCGTCGGCCTGTGTCTCGGCGCGTTCGTCCTCGGCTACGCCGGGCTGCTGGACGGCAGGCGAGCGGCGACTCACTGGGAGTTCGAACAGGATTTTCAGCGCCTGTTTCCGCAGGTGCAGCTGGATATCAATGCCCTGTATGTGGATGATCAGCGGGTGATCACCTCGGCGGGCACCGCGGCGGCGCTGGACTGCTGCTTGTATCTCATCCGCCAGCGTTTCGGCAGCCTCGCGGCCAATCAGATCGCCCGGCGGATGATTGTTTCGCCGCACCGCGAAGGCGGCCAGGCGCAGTTTATCGCCCAGCCAGTGCCGAAAAACACCCGCGATGCGCGGATTAACTGCCTGCTGGATTATCTGCAGCAGCATATTGCCGAGCCGCACAGTCTCGATTCGCTGGCCCGGGTGGTGGCGATGAGCCGCCGTACCCTGACCCGCCACTTCGCCCGGGCGACCGGGATGAGCATTACCGACTGGCTGACCGCCGAACGTCTGCGCCGCAGCCAGAGTCTGCTTGAGGCGGGCGATCTGCCGGTCGAGCAGGTGGCGGAGGCGGTGGGTTATCTTTCAGCGGTCACCTGGCGCCAGCAGTTTAAAGCGCGCTTTGGCGTCAGCCCGGCGGAGTGGCGGCGCACCTTTCGCAGCGGCGCTTAGCCGGCGAGGGTCGCACTGTCGATCACGAAGCGGTATTTCACGTCACCCTTGACCATTCTTTCCCAGGCTTCGTTGATCTCATCGCCGTGAATAAGCTCGATATCGGCGACGATGCCGTGTTCGGCGCAGAAGTCGAGCATCTCCTGAGTCTCCGGAATACCGCCGATCATCGAGCCGGCAATTGACCGGCGGCGGAAGATCAGATTGAACACTTCCGGCGACGGATGCGGCGTGGCCGGAGCGCCTACGAGGGTCATGGTGCCATCGCGTTTCAGCAGCGTGGTGAAGGCATCGAGATTGTGCGGCGCCGCCACGGTGTTGAGGATGAAGTCGAAGCTTTTGACGTGGGCCGCCATTTCGTCGTCGTTGCGCGACACCACCACGTCATCAGCACCCAGCGCTCTGGCCGCCTCGCGTTTGGATTCGGAGGTGGTAAAGGCCACCACGTGGGCCCCCATGGCGTGGGCCAACTTGATCCCCATATGCCCGAGGCCGCCAATGCCGACCACACCGACTTTTTTACCCGGCCCGACGTGCCAGTGGCGCAGCGGCGAGTAAGTGGTGATCCCGGCGCACAGCAGCGGCGCGACGGCGGCCAGCTGCGCTTCGGGATGGGTTATCCGCAGTACGTAGTGTTCTTTGACCACGATCTGCTGGGAATAGCCGCCCAGCGTGTGGCCCGGTGCATCCTGGGTCGGGCCGTTATAGGTCAGCACCATGTGGTCGCAGTAGTTTTCCAGCCCCTCAGCGCACTCTTCGCACTGTTGACAGCTATCGACCATACAGCCGACGCCGACCAGATCGCCGACGGCGTAGCGCGAGACGGCGTCGCCGACCGCGGTCACCCGGCCCACAATTTCATGCCCCGGCACGCAGGGGTAGAGCGTTCCCGCCCACTCCGATCGCGCCTGGTGGAGATCGGAGTGGCAGACGCCGCAGTAAGCGATGGCGATCTGTACATCCTGTGGCCCCGGCTCGCGTCGGGTGATGGCCATTGATTCCAGCGGCTGGCTGGCGGAGTAGGTACCAATAGCGTTGATCAGCATAGCGAAACCTCTTCTTGATGAATGGACTCAATAGAACGGGAGGGGAATGCGGGTGGTCAGTGGCATCGATAAGCGTAGCCTGGACTGGCCGAGATGCGAGGGGGAAAGCGGTTGAGAAACCCTCAGGCGCGGTGTTAGCCAGCGCAGTAAATAATAAGGTGGCCTTATCTTTATAGCCGCTAAGCCTTATAGGTATTTACGGCAAATAGTATTATTTATTCCTGTAGAATAAAGATAAATAGTTATTGCAGATAATGATGCTTACACTCTTTTTATCCCCGTAACGTCTTGTCTTTTATTCGTTATTTCACCTGTTGATACTATGATTCTCAACGAATCACTTTTTCAACCTGACCGATGGCATAAAACCATGTCGATACCTGCAGCCAGCCTCTCTACCGACCAGGCGTTACCGTCTTTTTATTACGGAAGACAGACAAAGCCGTTATTCGCGGTGGAATCCCTGTTATCTGCGTTCCTGCCCGCCAGCTCACCCTTTGCGCTGCCGCGATCGACCTATTATCGTTTTCCGCCGACCCAGGCTGAATCCGGATTAATTCTGCTCGAAGAGGGGATTGCCTCGCTATGCCATGCGGAAAACAACATGGTGATATCAACGATATTTTCCCCTTCGCTATTGGGATTAATCGATGGTTACGGCGTCTTTAACGGTATTCCGGAAAAACACCACTGCTCTCTGTTTGCTGAGACAGATTTGCGCGGACACTGGATAGCGCATCAGGCCGCGGTCGAGATCCTCAATGCGCAAAACTTGTGGCAGGAGATGGCCCATGTTCTGGCGCAGCGGCTGATGGTGTTGAGCATGCGTTCGCAGGAGATGATGGGGGTGGATTCTTACCTGATGGTGCGAACCCTGTTAATAGAGCTGGCAGGCTATCCGGAGGCGTATCGTCGAAAAATCAACGTATTAAACTTTATCCTTCGCCGTACCAACCTGTCGCGCAGCCGCATTATGTCGATTCTGTCGGAGCTGCGCAAAGGCGACTATATTACGATCCATCGCGGTGTGCTGAGGACCATCGCTCACCCGCTTCCCGCCCACTTTTAACTAACCCGTGCGGCGGAGGGGCGTGATTTTCCCACCCCTCGTGAATCGAACCTGCTAAGGCTCAATCGCCGTCAGATAGTCCAGCCGCAGCGGCTCAGCCAGCAGGAACTCCATCTGCGTAATAAACGCCTGAAAATAGGGCATCGCGACATGCGCATCGAGGGCGTCCTGTCCCTGCCACGCCTCGCGCATATAGAAGGTGTCCGGCGCGTCGCGCAGCTGAAGCAGGGCGTAGTCGAGGTTGCCCGGCTCCTGTCTCGTCGGCAGGAGCAGCGCCTGCAGGGCCTGGCGCAGGGCGTCCGTCTGGCCCGGTTTCGCCTTGAGCACGGCGATAAGCGATATCATCTTAAAACCCCTCCAGCACGATCTTGCCGACGGCGCGCCCGGTTTCCAGCTGGCGATGCGCTTTCTGCAGATTGGCGGCGGTGATGGCGCCGTAGTGTTCGCCGAGGGTGGTTTTGATCGTGTGGTTGTCGATCAGCGCTGCCACGCGGGTGAGCAACTGGTGCTGGGCGATCATGTCATCCGTCTCAAACATTGAGCGGGTGAACATAAATTCCCAGTGCAGGGAAATGCTTTTTGCTTTCAGCGGCACCACGTCCAGAGTCTCCGGGTCATCAATCAGCGCCAGCTTGCCCTGCGGGGCGAGGGCGTCGATCAGCGCGTTGAAGTGCTGCTCGGTGTTGGTCAGGCTGGCGACATGGGTCACCGAGGTGATGCCAATGCGCGCTAGCTCGTTGGCGAGCGGCTTGCTGTGATCGATCACATGGTGCGCGCCCGCCTCGCGGACCCACTGCTGGCTCTCCGGACGCGAGGCGGTGCCGATCACCGTCATGGCGGTCAGTTTGCTGGCCAGCTGGGTCAGGATTGACCCCACGCCGCCCGCCGCGCCGACGATCAGCAGTGTGTCGCCCGCGTTGCCGCCTTCCTCAACGCCGAGACGGTGAAACAGCAGCTCCCAGGCAGTGATCGCCGTCAGCGGCAGCGCGGCGGCAGCGGCGTTATCGAGGGTGCGCGGTTTATGCGCCACCAGGCGCTCGTCCACCCGCTGATATTCACTGTTGCTCCCGGCCCGGCCCAGCGCGCCAGCGTACCAGACCTCATCGCCCGGGGCGAACAACGTCACCTCCTCACCGACGGACTGCACCACGCCAACGGCGTCCCAGCCCAGCACCCGCGGCGTGTCGCCCTGGAATCCCGCGCGCACTTTGGTGTCCACCGGGTTGACCGAGATGGCTTTCACGGCGACCAGCAGGTCACGCCCGTGGGCGGTGGGGACCGGCAGGTCGATCTCGGTTAAAGAAGGGATGTTGTTGCCGTCAGCGGCGGCTTGAGTAATAGCGATAGCTTTCATAACTGCTCCGGTCTGCGATTCGGGTAAAGGAAGAGAGGACGCCATCGTAGACCGCTGCCGGAAGGGGAAAAACGGGCTAACGGCAATAACAGTTATACGCAGAAAGTGAAAATCAGCCCACCTGATAGAAATCGAGCATCACGCCATCCTGGGTTCGTCCACCGGAGCAGATAAACAGCGAGGTGGTTAGCCAGCTGAGCGCGGGGGTATCCACCTCGAAGGAGGGAACAGTGCGAAAATAGATGGTTTCTGGCGGAATATCGCTAAAAAAGCGCATATCGTCGGCGAACAGCTGGTCATGATACTGGGCCGGCACCCGGCGGATGCCGTTATTTTCCACATAGACTGTCCCTTCCGCCACCTGCAGGGCATAGCGGGCGGACAGCCTGCAGGTGCCGTCAGGTTCGATTATCTGGCTGTCGACCCCGCCGGACAGCACGTGGCCGCGAAGTTGACCCGAGACGCTGCCGCCGACAATCGGGATCAGCTGGCGCTTACCGGTCTGCGGGATGCGGGAGACAATTATCGGTTTATCAACCTGGATGGTAATGGAAAAACAGTGTCTGAGTTCGGGGGTCATTATGGCTCTCCTGTTTCGGTTGGCAACGGCACGCGGCCACCGCGCCAGTGTAACGGGTTTGCGAGAGACAAAATAACGCAGGGTTTGGATGAAAATGATTGGCTGGGATGATGAGTTTGGGGGGGCTCAGGTTGGTATGGCGTGGCTGTTGGGGAGCAGAGGCAAACTGGCGGAAGATCACAGGAGTTGAACCTGCCCGGGACCGCTGGCGGCCCCAACTGGATTTGAAGTCCAGCCACCTCACCGGAGATGACGATCTTCCGCGCCTCGATTGCTACATGGAGGCGGGGCGCATTATAGCTACTTTCAGCCGTTTACCACATACCTAAACGCACTTTTTTACTGTTAAAACTGGACTTTACAGAACAGTCCTGGACAAATCCTCACAAAATCCGTGAGTTACACTTTTTCACTCGCTGATTCCCTACCACGATCACAGAAAACAAGAAACGTAATCTGATAACGAGATATCGCAATTCATCTTACTGCGGCAAAGGTTTACAAAAATCGTAACCGGTACCAATCCGCGGTGCCGCTAAGGGAATAGTGCGCAAATGAAAGATCATATTCTGTCCGTCAAAGAGAAAATTGGCTACGGTATGGGTGACGCCGCCAGCCACATCATTTTTGATAACGTCATGTTATACATGATGTTTTTCTACACCGATATTTTCGGTATCCCCGCCGGCTTTGTCGGCACCATGTTCCTGCTGGCGCGGGCGCTGGATGCGATTTCCGACCCGTGCATGGGCCTGCTTGCCGACCGTACCCGTAGCCGCTGGGGTAAGTTCCGCCCGTGGATCCTCTTCGGCGCTATCCCGTTCGGCCTCGTCTGCGTGCTGGCTTACAGCTCGCCGGATTTAAGCCACAACGGCAAGCTGATCTACGCCGCCGTGACCTACACGCTGCTGACCCTGCTCTACACCGTAGTGAATATCCCCTACTGCGCGCTGGGCGGCGTGATCACCGACAACCCGACGCAGCGCATCTCGCTGCAGTCCTGGCGCTTCGTGCTGGCGACGGCGGGGGGCATGCTCTCCACCGTGCTGATGATGCCGCTGGTCAACTTTATCGGCGGCGAAGATAAAGCGCTCGGCTTCCAGGGGGGCATCGCGGTGCTGTCAGTCATTGCCTTCCTGATGCTGGCCTTCTGTTTTTTCACCACTAAAGAGCGTGTCGAAGCGCCGCCGAGCAGCACCTCGATGCGTGAAGACCTGCGCGATATCTGGCGCAATGACCAGTGGCGGGTGGTCGGCGTGCTCACCATCCTCAATATCCTCGCGGTCTGCGTTCGCGGCGGCGCGATGATGTACTACACCACCTGGATCATGGGTTCGGCGGCGCTGTTCACCGTCTTCCTCACCACCTACTGCGTCGGCAACCTGATTGGCTCGGCGCTGGCGAAACCGCTGACCGACTGGAAATGCAAAGTCAGCGTCTTCTGGTGGACCAACGCCCTCCTGGCGGTGCTTAGCGTGGCGATGTTCTTCGTACCGATGGACGCTGAAATCACTATGTTCGCCTTTATCTTCGTCATTGGCGTACTGCACCAGCTGGTGACCCCAATCCAGTGGGTGATGATGTCCGACACCGTCGACTACGGCGAATGGTGCAACGGCAAACGCCTGACCGGCATCAGCTTCGCCGGCACCCTGTTTGTGCTCAAGCTGGGGCTGGCGCTGGGCGGCGCGCTGATCGGCTGGATGCTGGCCGGCGGCGGCTATGACGCCGCCGCCAAAACCCAGAACGGCGCCACCCTCACCATCATTATCGCCTTGTTCACCCTCGTTCCGGCGATGTGCTACCTGCTGAGCGCGGTGATCGCCAAACGCTACTACACGCTGAAAACGCCGTTCCTGAAAAAAATGATGGCCGAGCTGGCCGAGGGCGCGCGTCGCAACGAACAAGATTTCACCGCAGCCCCGATCGATAAAGAATGGCAAAACTAAGAGGACGTTTTAATGAAAATCAGTGATGGAAACTGGCTCATTCAACCAGGGCTCAACCTGATCCAACCCGTACAGGTTTACGAGGTGGAACAGCAGGGGAATGAAATGGTGGTCTATGCCGCGCCGCGCGATGTTCGCGAACGTGCCTGGCAGCTGGATACGCCATTGTTCACCCTGCGCTTTTTCTCGCCTCAGGAAGGGATAATCGGCGTGCGCATGGCGCACTTCCAGGGCGCGCTGGATAACGGCCCGCACTATCCGCTGAACGTGCAGAAAGACATCCATGTCGAAATAGAAAATACGGCCGGGTTCGCCGAGCTGAAAAGCGGCAACCTCAGCGTGCGCGTCACTAAAGGTGAATTCTGGGCGCTGGATTTTCTGCGCGACGGCGTGCGCATCACCGGTAGCCAGTTGAAAAACAACGGCTACGTGCAGGATAGTAAGACCCAGCGCAACTACATGTTTGAGCGCCTCGACCTCGGCGTCGGCGAAACCGTCTACGGCCTCGGCGAGCGCTTTACCGCGCTGGTGCGCAACGGCCAGACGGTAGAAACCTGGAACGAAGACGGCGGTACCAGCACCGAGCAATCCTACAAAAATATCCCCTTCTATCTGACCAACCACGGCTACGGCGTGCTGGTCAACCATCCGCAGCGCGTCTCCTTCGAGGTGGGCTCGGAGAAGGTCTCTAAAGTCCAGTTCAGCGTTGAAGGCGAATACCTTGAGTACTTCGTGATCGACGGCCCGACGCCGAAAGCGGTGCTTAACCGCTATACGCAGTTCACCGGCCGCCCGGCGCTGCCGCCGGCATGGTCGTTCGGTCTGTGGCTGACGACCTCGTTCACCACCAACTATGACGAAGCGACGGTAAATAGCTTTATCGACGGCATGGCTGAGCGCCATCTGCCGCTGCACGTCTTCCACTTCGACTGCTTCTGGATGAAGGCCTTCCAGTGGTGCGATTTTGAATGGGATCCGCTAACTTTCCCGGACCCGGAAGGGATGATCAAACGCCTGAAGGCGAAAGGGCTGAAGGTCTGCGTGTGGATCAACCCGTACATCGGCCAGCGCTCGCCGGTGTTCAAGGAGCTGAAAGAGAAGGGCTACCTGCTGAAGCGCCCGGACGGTTCGCTGTGGCAGTGGGATAAGTGGCAGCCGGGGCTGGCGATTTATGACTTCACCAACCCGGAAGCCTGCCAGTGGTACGCCGACAAGTTAAAAGGCCTGGTGGCGATGGGGGTCGATTGCTTCAAGACCGACTTCGGCGAGCGTATCCCGACCGACGTCCAGTGGTTTGACGGTTCCGATCCGCAGAAAATGCACAACCACTACGCATTCATCTATAACGAGCTGGTGTGGAAGGTGCTGAAAGAGACCGTCGGCGAGCAGGAGGCGGTGCTGTTCGCCCGTTCCGCCTCGGTGGGCGCGCAGCAGTTCCCGGTGCACTGGGGCGGCGACTGCTACGCCAACTACGAATCGATGGCGGAAAGCCTGCGCGGCGGGCTGTCGATCGGCATGTCCGGCTTCGGTTTCTGGAGTCACGATATCGGCGGTTTCGAAAACACCGCGCCGGCCCACGTCTACAAGCGCTGGTGCGCCTTCGGCCTGCTCTCCAGCCACAGCCGGCTGCACGGCAGCAAATCCTATCGGGTGCCATGGGCTTACGACGAAGAGTCCTGCGACGTGGTGCGCCACTTCACGCAGCTGAAATGCCGCATGATGCCGTATCTCTATCGCCAGGCGGCGCTGGCCAACGAGTTCGGCACGCCGATGTTGCGTGCGATGATGCTCGAGTTTCAGGACGATCCGGCCTGCGACTATCTTGACCGCCAGTATATGCTCGGTGATTCGGTCCTGGTGGCGCCGGTGTTCTCCGAAGCGGGCGAGGTGCAATTTTATCTGCCGGATGGGCGCTGGACGCACCTGTGGCATAACGATGAATTACCGGGTAGCCGCTGGCATAAGCAGCATCACGATGCGCTGAGCCTGCCGGTCTACGTTCGTGACAACACCCTGCTGGCGCTGGGCAACAACGACCAGAAACCCGATTATGCCTGGCATGAGGGCACCGCCTTCCAGCTGTTCCAGCTCGAGGATGGACGCGAGGCACGCTGTGACGTTCCGGCGGCCGACGGTTCGACGATCTTCACCCTGAAGGCTATACGCCAGGGCAACACCATCGCCGTGAGCGGCGAAGGTGAGGCCCGCGGCTGGACGCTGTGTCTGCGCAATATCCCGCAGGTCGCGGGCGTGCAGGGCGGTACGCAGGCTGGCAGCGAATGGGGTGTGGTGGTGAGCGCCCAGGGCAATACGTTGACGATTACGCTGTAAATAAAAAACTCCCGCAGCATATTGCGGGAGTTATTCTTCGGCGAATTTGAGATCGTTATCACGTATATTTATTGCAAAAGTGTGATCTGACTTATAAATATTCTTTCTTTCTCCGGGTTGTCTTATTTCTGTCCGGATGTCCGGACACGATTTAGTATTGTTGTTTACTCCCTCTCTCCCTATATTTATCCTCAATGATTTTCGTGGAGATCGCGTCGTATAGCGATGTCTTATTGGCATTAATCTGCTATGCAATAAGGGTAAATAATGCAAATGGTTACCTCGCGACAGAACAGATTATTAAAATTTCTCTTGCCTAAACGAGAATACGTTACGTTATTGAAAATAGCTGAACACCTGAATGTTTCAGAAAAAACAGTTCAGCGTGACCTACGTTTTCTCGAACAATGGCTCTCTGACTGGAAAATCAGTATTGATAAACGTGCCGGCGCTGGTGTCATGCTATTGGCTGATAACGTCGCCGATCTGTTGCAACTAGACCAGTTGCTCAGTAGCGAAAGCGATGATACAGATGCCATGATGAATAATTCCCGGCGTGTGAAAATTGCTTCTCAGTTATTAAGTGAAACGCCGCGTGAAACGTCGATCAGTAAATTGTCAGAACGTTATTTTATTAGTAGCGCCTCGATTGTGAATGATTTAAAAGTGATCGAATCATGGATTAGACCACTGGGTCTGGTGCTCATTCGTAGTCAGAGCGGTACTCATATTGAGGGGAGTGAATCACATGTTCGCCAGGCCATGGCTTTATTAATTAATGGTGTTATTAACCATAATGAGCCAGGGAATATTATTCACTCCCGTCTGGATAGCGGTAGCTATAAAGCATTAGTGCATTATTTCGGTGAAGAAGATGTCATCTTTGTGCAGTCACTTTTACAGGATATGGAACGTAAACTCAGTTGGTCGCTGGGCGAGCCGTATTACGTCAATATCTTCACCCATATCCTGATTATGATGTATCGCATCACTCGAGGTAATGCGTTACCGCGCCGCGAACAGGGACATCCGTTATTTGATGAGTCCATCTTTCGTATCGCGCAGAATATGCTGCAAAAAATTGAGGCCCGCATTGCCCATCCTTTACCAGAGGACGAAAGCTGGTTTATTTATCAATACATTATTTCGTCCGGCATGCTGGTGGAAGAGCGTGATGATATCAGCATGCTGTGCAATATACGCTCCAGCGATGAGGCCCGGCAAATCACCTCCCGGCTGATCGCCTTGTTTTCCTCGGTGGTTGATATCGATTTGACGCATGACACCGCGTTATATGAAGGGCTGCTCATTCATATCAAGCCACTGCTCAACCGACTGAATTATCGTATCTATATCCGTAATCCGTTGCTTGAAGATATCAAAGGCGAATTAACGGAGGTGTGGCCATTAACTCTGCGGGTGGTGAATCAGGTATTTGCCGCCTGGGGCGAGAACGCGGTATCGGAAGATGAAGTGGGTTATTTAACTGTCCATTTCCAGGCTGCAATGGAGAGGCAGGTGGCCAGAAAGCGGGTACTGCTGGTGTGTTCGACCGGGATTGGTACTTCGCATCTGTTGAAAAGCCGGGTCCTCAGGGCCTTTCCCGACTGGACCATCGTCGGCGTACTGCCTGCGGGTAGTTTACATACGCTACAGCGACAGGATGATATTGAACTGGTCATTTCAACCATTCATCTGCCGGAGATTGCGCTACCGGTAGTCTATGTAACGGCTTTTTTTAACGATGCCGATATTAAGCGGGTAACAGAAAAAGTGATCACTGAGAAATTACACCATGCTGCAACGTCAACTGCCAGCAATGAAATTTTATATCCATGAGGTAAATAATATGGACATCAGCCGAATTTTAAATACTAAGCGTGTATTGCTGGATATGAAGGCCACGACTAAAGCGGAGGTGATTGAAGAATTAACCGATCTGCTGCAGAAAGATGGGGCCATAAGCTGTCGAGAAACGTTTATTAAGGATGTTTGGCAGCGTGAGTCGGAAGGTTCGACCGGATTTGAAAATCACATCGCTATTCCTCATGGGAAATCATCTGCGGTGCTGAATACTACGCTCGCCATTGGCCGTACTCGCCAGGATATTGCCTGGGAAACGCTCGATGGAAGTCAGGTTCGTTGCATTATTTTATTTGCCGTCCGTCTGGAAGATCAAAATACCACCCATATCCGCTTACTCTCCCAGGTCGCTGGAGCGTTGGCCGATGATGACATTATTGCGCAATTGCTCGAAGAAACCAGTCCGCAGAAGATTATTGATCTCTTTAGTCAATATGCTGAATCGGATGTTTACTAACAATAACTATTGGAGTCTGAGATGAATATTGTCTGTGTTGCCGCCTGTACGGCGGGTATTGCTCATACTTATATCGCACGTGAGAAGTTAATGAAAGGCGCGAAAGCGCTGGGCCACAATGTCAAAGTTGAAACTCAGGGAACAATAGGTACTGAGAATGAACTGACAACCGAAGATATTGCTGCCGCCGATGTCGTTATTCTTGCCGTTGATGTGAAAATTAAAGGCGAAGAGCGTTTTAAAAACAAACGAATTGTCCGCGTGAAAACGGAGGTCGTTATTAAGTCACCGATTCAGTTCATCGAAAAGGTCGAGAAATCCTTAGCGAATGCCTGATCCTTATTCTGGAGGGATCTACCATGAGTGAGAATAAACCACCTGTCTCGCAGGAAATTAAAAAGCACTTGTTAACGGGTATTTCATGGATGATACCGCTGATTGTTGCCGCCGGGATCTGTATTGCCCTCGGTCAGATATTAGGCGGTACTAATGTCGCCGAGAACGTCGGCACCATCCCGTGGATGTTGAATCAAATCGGCGGTTGGGGGATGGGGCTCATTGTCCCGCTCATCTGTGCGGCGATTGCCTATTCCATTGCCGACAGACCCGGTTTTGCGCCAGGACTGATTGTTGGCTTTGTCTGCGGGCAGATCCACACCGGTTTTATCGGCGGGATGCTGGGCGGTTTTTTGGTGGGCTACACGGTGCTTCTGTTAAAGCATTACGTGCGGTTGCCAAAATCAATGCAAGGGCTGATGCCCATTATGGTGCTGCCGGTACTAAGCACCATTATCAGCGGACTGTTGATGATGACCCTGATAGGCAAGCCGATTGCCTGGTTGCAGGAGGCCTTGATTCATCTGCTGGAATCGATGCAGGGCGGTTCACGATTCCTGTTGGGGGCCATTCTTGGCGCGATGGCCACCTTTGATTTTGGTGGGCCGGTGAATAAAACCATGTCGTTATTCGCCGATGGCTTGCTGGTGAGCGGGGTCTATGGGCCGGAGGCGGTCAAGTTTGTCGGCTCCATGATCCCGCCGTTCGGTATTACGTTGTCCTTCCTGCTGACCCGTCATAAATATACCCGTGCCGAAAGTGAAGCGCTTAAGGCCGCCTTCCCGATGGGTATCTGCATGATCACCGAAGGGGTGATCCCTATCGCGGCCCGCGATCTGCTGCGGGTGGTGGGATCCTGTGTCGTGGCTTCGGCGGTCGCTGGCGGCTTGATTATGACCTGGGGTGTGGAAAGTCCGGTTCCACATGGAGGGATGTTTGTGGTGCCGCTGTTCACCCATCCGCTGTTGTTTTGTCTGGCGCTGGCGATTGGGACGGTTATCTGTGGCGTGATGTTGTCGCTGTGGAAAAAACCGGTCACGGAGCGTGATGAAGAGTTTGATGAACTGAGCGACCAAAAGGTCGCCGATGATGAAATCACCTTTACCCTTGAGTAAACGGAGGCCCTATGTTTGCCGATATGAAGCAGATGGTTGAGAAAGCCTGGCGTGAACAGTATGCCCTGCTGGCGATTAACTGTATGAATCTGGAGAGCGCCCGCGCCGCGGTACGCGTGGCGGAAAAATACCGCGCGCCGATTATTCTCAATCTCTATCAGGGCCATCTGGCGCATTTCCCGCCAGCGACGGCGATGGCGGTGGCCAGGACCCTTGCCGAAGAGGCCAGCGTTCCCGTGACCTTGAGTCTCGATCATGGGAAAGAACCGGTGAAGATCCGCCAGGCTTTTCGCGCTGGATTCAGCGGGTTGATGATTGACGCTTCTGCATTTCCACTTGCGGAAAATATCCGCCAGACCCGTGAAGTGACTACGCTGGCTGCCAGCGTCGGGCTGTGCGTTGAGGGGGAGCTGGGGCATCTGGCGGATGCTCCGCGCTATGACTCTGCGACAAATGCCGACCTGATGACGCAACCTGCGGACGTCGCTCCGTTTATCGAGAAAACCGGTATCGACTTACTGGCGGTCTCCGTCGGCACGGCCCACGGCATGTATGCGCTTGGGGTGACGCCCGCGCTGGACTTTGACCGTCTGGCGCAGGTGCAGCGAGCCTCTTCGGTGCCCTTAGCGCTGCACGGTGGCAGCGGTACGCCATTTGATCAGCTTGCCCGCTGCCCGGCATTTGGCGTGGCGAAGATTAATGTCGGCGCGGCGGTATTTGAGGCCGGTAAAGCCGCACTCCTCCACACCCTTTGCCATGACAGCTCTATTGAACTGGCCGATGCCATGGCGGTGATGGAACACGCCAGCGCTGAAGCTATCATCCCTTACTTACAAGCGTCCGGCGCCATGAACCGCGCCTGATTTACTTATCAGTCACGCCCTTTATGCCAGCGCATATTCGCCCTGGCAGGGCGAACTACACCCTGAAACTGGAGAAGACCATGTTAGTTTCCATGCAAGAAATACTGAAACCGACTCGTGAACACGGCTTTGCCATCGGCGCATTTAACGTTGCGGACAGCTGCTTTATTCGCGCCGTCGTGGAAGAGGCGGAAGCGACAAATACCCCCGCGATCATTTCCATTCACCCCAGCGAGCACGATTTTGTCGGCGATTCCTTTTTTAGCTACGTGCGGGACATCACTCAGCGTAGCCGGGTGCCATTTACACTGCATCTCGATCATGGCGCGTCGGTGGAGCATGTGCTGCGTGCGATCCAGTGCGGTTTTACCTCGGTGATGATCGATGGGTCGCTGTTGCCCTACGAAGAAAACGTCGCTTTAACCCAGGAAGTGGTCAGGCTGGCGCATGCGGCTGGCGTTTCTGTTGAAGGTGAACTGGGGACCATCGGCCAGACGGGAACGTCGGTAGAGGGTGGGGTATCGAAAGTCACCTACACCGACCCGGCGCAGGCGCAGGATTTTGTCACTCGCACCGGCGTCGACACCTTGGCGGTGGCGATTGGTACCGCGCACGGCATCTATCCAAAAGGGATGCAACCTGAACTGCAGATGCACATCCTGCGCGATATTGCCGGACGGGTGTCGATCCCGCTGGTGCTGCACGGCGGGTCCGCCAATCCGGATGCGGAAATCGCCGAGTCGGTCACGCTCGGCGTTGGGAAAATCAATATCTCCAGCGATATGAAACACGCCTACTTCCTGAAAGTACGTGAAATTTTGACTAAAGAGAGCTGGTGGGATCCGAATGTGATTTATCCGGAACCGATTACTGCCGCACGTGAAGTTATTCGCCACAAAATGAAGTTGTTTGGTTCCACCGGCAAAGCAAGCTTGTATTGACCCAGTCGGAAGGCGGGCGTACCCGCCTTCCAATCGGCAGGAGGCAAAGATGAATTACCTCGGACTGGATGTTGGTGGGACGAAAATCGCCGCCGTCGTGATGGATGAGCAGGGACGGGAGCGGGGGCGTTATCGCTGCGCAACACGGAAAGAAAACCGTCAGGCATTTATGTCGTGCATCGTGGATTTCGTTGCCGATATTCGCGCGCGGACGGGATCGCCGATGGCTATTGGCATCGCGTTGCCGGGTAGCGTTTCGCCACAGCATGGCGCCATTCGTAACGCCAACATTCAGGTGATTAACGGCTATCGTTTACAGGATGCGCTTGAACAGGCGCTCGGTCAGCCGGTGGTGTTAGCCAACGATGGCAATTGTTTCGCCTTATCAGAGGCATGCGATGGCGCGGGGGAAGGGTTTCCATCGGTTTTCGGCATGACGTTAGGCACCGGCTGCGGAGGCGGTATTGCCCTGGAGCGGCAACCTTTCGTCGGCGCCTCAGGTATTGCCGCAGAGTGCGGGCATATCGCCTTGCCCGGCTATTCTCCTGAGGAGGATGGGCCGCCGACACGCTGTTATTGCGGCAGGTTTAACTGTGTGGAGTCCTTTATTTCCGCAACGGGGCTATGTGAACGCTATCGACTGCTAAGTGGAGAGTCTTTGTCGAGCGAGCAGATTCTTGCCCGCGCGCAGGTGGGAGAACCCGCCGCTTGCCATCAGGTCCATCGCTTTCGTCAACAGCTGGCGCGGACGCTGGCGACTATCGTCAATATCATCGATCCCGGCGTGATTGTGCTGGGCGGCGGTTTATCCAACGCGCCGCAGCTGGTGGCGGATTTACCCTCGGTGGTCGCCCCGCTTGTCTTCACCGACCATTTTTCCACCCCTATTATTTCTGCGCGGCATGGCGACAGTAGCGGTATGCGCGGCGCCGCCTGGCTTGCCGTGCGAAGCGGAGTAAAACCATGAAACGTTCCCAGATTAACTATGCAATAGATAAAGCGCTGGCGATGGCCGAAACTTTTCGTATCAGCCTGCCGGAATTTGCTCACTTTACGGCATCATGCTGGCCGCAAAAGCGGCGTGAAGGTTGGCATGAAGTCCAGGATTTACAGCTTGGATGGGATGTGACGGATTTTGGTAGCGGTTGCTTTCGCGAAACGGGCCTGACGCTGCTGACGTTACGCAACGGTTCATTATCCGACCCGCGTTACGCCAAACCCTATGCGGAAAAAATGTTGCAGATTCAGCCAGATCAGCAAACGCCCTGGCATTTTCATTACCACAAAATGGAGGACATTATTAACCGTGGCGGCGGCGACCTCTGTATGCAACTGGCCTGGGCGACACAGGACGAACAGTTAGATCATCAGCGTCCCGTTAGCGTGGCGATTGATGGCTGCCGGCGTACGCTGAAACCCGCTGAAACGCTGGTGCTACATCCAGGACAGAGTGTCTGTATACCGGTGCGCCTCTATCATCGCTTCTGGGCCGAAAAAGGGATGGTGATGGGTTGGGAAATCTCGATGGTTAATGACGATCGTACGGATAATCGTTTTCTTGAGGCCGGCGGGCGTTTTCCCTCAATCGAGGAAGATGAACCCGCAAAATGGCTGCTGTGCAGTGAATACCGGCAATGACGTTGAGAGCCATCCCACAGACCTGGTTTCCCTCAGGTGATAGCGTATTCTGCCGCTGAGAGGAGCCTGCCATGGATTTAGAAAGTATCTTTCGTGACGTGAAGCTAAGTAAAACGGAAATGACCGTGCTGCGCTTTATTCAGAACGACCCGGAGCAGTGTATCCGCCAGGGAGTCCGCGCTGTGGCCGAACAGTGCTACAGCAATCCCTCTTCGCTGGTCCGGCTGGCGAAGAAACTGAAGTTCAGCGGCTGGCTGGAGCTGGTCTATTTCATCAAGTTCAATATCACCATGCCGAAGCTCGATGTCACCAACGATATCGACTACATGAGCGTTCAGCCGGAAGAAGCGCTGACGCCGCTGCTGGCAAGCCTTGCGCAGCAGCGCGTCCTGATCCACGGCAGCGGCTTTTCACAGCTGATCGCCCAGTATATTTACAACAAGTTCCTCGTCACCGGCGTCAACGCGAGCCTGGCGCTGTGGCCGGATTACGAAATCCTGGAACAGAAAAACGCCGCCCGCTTCGACTCCATCTGGATAATTTCTAAATCCGGGCGCAGCAGCTCGGCGCTTAACTGGGTGAAGGCCCTGGAGGGGAAGGAGATTAATCTGGTCTGCTTTACCGGCGATTATCAAAGCCCGCTGGCGCAGGCTGCGGATACGGCGTTTATTATTCACGACCCGCAGAAGTTCGATGATGATATTTACTGGAGCAATCCGTTTTTCGGCTACTGCATCTTAGGCTTTGAGCGACTATTGAAGATGTGGTTTACCAGCGTACGTAGCAATAGTTAGCCCCCGCTAAGCGCGGCGCGAGCGGGGGGTGTTCCCGGATGGCGGCTGGCGCCTTATCCGGGCTACTCAATCGGGTGAGCTGTAGCCCCGCTAAGCGTAGCGCGGGCGGGGGAGTTCCCGGATAGCGGCTGCGCCTTATCCGGGCTACCGGATGATGCGGCTATTTTGTCGGGTGGCGGCTTACGCCTTATCCGACCTACATAAAATACAAACCGCTCCGTTCGTAGCCCCGCTAAGCGCAGCGCGAGCGGGGGAGTTCCCGGATGGCGGCTTGCGCCTTATCCGGGCTACCGGGTGATGCGGCTATTTTGTCGGGTGGCGGCTTACGCCTTATCCGAACTATTCCATCGAGTGGGCTGTAGCCCCGCTAAGCGTAGCGCGAGCGGGGGGATCCCATCGGCAATGCGGGTTACTGCCAGGCGGCGAATTGCTCATCGTCGAGGTAGGCCTCGACCAGGGTTTTCGCCAGCGAATATGAACCGATCAGCGGGTGCGCCATCAGCGCCCGCACCGCCAGCGATTTATCCTGCTGCAGTTCCCGGATGGCGGCTTGCGCCTTATCCGGGCTACCGGGTGATGCGGCTATTTTGTCGGGTGGCGGCTTACGCCTTATCCGACCTACATAAAACACAAACCGCTCCGTTCGTAGCCCCGCTAAGCGCAGCGCGAGCGGGGGGGATCCCATCGGCAATGCGGGTTACTGCCAGGCGGCGAATTGCTCATCGTCGAGGTAGGCCTCGACCAGGGTTTTCGCCAGCGAATATGAACCGATCAGCGGGTGCGCCATCAGCGCCCGCACCGCCAGCGATTTATCCTGCTGCAGGATTGCCGCCACCGCCAGCCGCTCATACTCCTTCACGCAGGAAATCATATTCTTCTGCGCCGTCGGCACCTTCACCGGCGTCACCGGCTTGAGGCCATCCCGGCTCAGGTCGCAGCTGATCTCAATCACGTCGTCAGGGCGCAAAAAGTCGAGCGTGTCGTTATTCTGGATCGATACCACGATACGCTTGGTGGTGGTGCTGTTCACCGCTTCCAGAATATCCAGCGCCACCCCGGCATAGCCGCCGGTGTCCGGCTCTTCGATAAACTGGCGCAGCGTCAGCGGTTCGCGGGTGTGGAATTTTTCCTGCTGCGACTCATTCTGCATATAGCTGTTTTCCCGGCGCAGGTAATGCTGCATCCAGATGGTGAAAGCGGCTTCCGGTTGCGTTCTGGCATCCACGGTGCGCAGCGCTTCGCGCATCTCCTGATTGATACGGGCGATCTGCTCTCCGCGCGTCTCGCCGGCCTCCTGAATCGCCTTCAGCGCCACCTCTCGATAGTAGTAATAATAGAGATATTCATTGAGTAGCTGATTATCGCAAAGCCGCACCAGCTCCGGGGAGAAGTACTGCATCGCCGTCTTCTGGTACAGTTCCGGGCTGGCGATCAGCCGTTCGGTTACCTCTTCCCCGCGTACGGTGAAGTGGGTAAACCATGAGAAATGGTTCAGCCCATAGCATTCCACGCTGAGGTCGTGTTCCTCACAACCAAGGATCGCTGGCAGTTCACGAATCAGCTCGGAGGGAGCATCGCAGATCCCATAGACCCGGCGCTTAAAACCGGACTTGATGATCGCTTCCGTCACCAGGCCTGACGGGTTAGTAAAGTTAAACAGAATGGCGTCTTCGGCGGCATGTTCTTCGATCAGCCGGCAATAGCGAAGGATCGCCGGGATCGAGCGCATGGCCATCGCGAAGCCGCCGGCGCCGGTGGTCTCCTGGCCGAGGGTGTTATGCTGCAGCGCAATGCGTTCGTCGCGAATGCGGCTTTCGTCACCGCCAACCCGTAGGGTGGTAATGATATAGTTCGCATCCTGCAGCGCCGCGACCGGGTCGGTAGTGGTACTAAACTGAATATCCGGGCGAATAGTATTAAATACATAGCTGGCAATTTCGCCAAATATCGCCAGATTATCAGCAGAGTTATCGAGAAAAACCACTTCTGTTAAACCAATGCGGTGAGCGTTATAGGCCAGAGATTTCGCTAAAAATGCAGAGCGAACGCCGCCCCCGCCTAATACGGTTAATTTCATACAAACTCCTCATTAATTTTCTGCTAACCAGTTATCAACCCGGGAACGTACCTGTCCCACTTTTACGCCATAAATAACCTGAACTTCATTACGATTTCGTACGACGCCATTGGCGCCGGTATTTTTTAATTGCGCGTCATCAACCAGCGCCATATCGCGCACAGCCACGCGCAGACGAGTAAAACAATTATCGACGGAGAGAATATTCGCCTTGCCCCCGAGGCCGCGGATAATGTCATCGGTGACCGACTGTGGTTGCGCGACTTTCTGGCGGTACTCTGCTTTGCTGTAAAGCTTCACGTTCTCGTCATCTTCCCGGCCCGGCGTTTTCAGGTTCAGCTTCACCACCAGGGTGCGGAAAATCACGTAGTAAACGGCGAACTGGCCGATACCGATAAGGACATAGCCCGGCCAGCGCGTTAAGGAGACCGGCAGCGGCAGGTTATAGATCAGAAACTCGATCAGGCCCGATGCTCCCCAGGGACGTACGGTGAAGATGTCGCAAATGGCCTGCGAGGCGGCGGTTAACGTCGCATGGATCACCCACAGCAGCGGCGAGACAAATAAGAAGGTGAACTCAATCGGTTCGGTGATACCGGTCAGCATCGAAGTGATAATCGCTGGCAGCAGAATCGCCTTCGCCATCACTTTCTTCTCCGGCTTCGCGGTGTGGTAGAACGCCAGCGAGGCGCCCGCCAGGCCAAAGATAGTGGTCATCCCTTGCTGCGAAAAACGTAATGCGTCGTTCATGACCGGCGTCAGGTCGGGATGGCGCATATAAGCGAGGAAAATGGCCTGGGTCCCGGAGACCACCTGACCGTCCACGTTCAGGGTGCCGCCAATCTGGGTGAGCTGGAAGGGGGACCAGACGAAATGATGCAGGCCGGTCGGGATAAGAAATTTTTCAAAGAAACCATAGACGAAGACCCCGGCGACTCCGGCATTTTTCATAAAACCGGTGAGGGCGGAGATGCCATGGGTCATAAAGGGCCAAATCCAGGTAAAGGCGATGGCGTAGAAGATAACCACCGGCGTCATCGCCACCAGCGTCAGCTTAGCGCCGCCGTACATCGACAGCGCGCCAGGCAGCTCAATGGCAGAGACTTTATTGTGCACCCACGCAATCGTGCAGCCGAGAATAATGCCCAGGAAAACGCCCATATCCACCACCACAAAGCCCAGCAGCTGGGTTTGTCCGGTGCCATAATATTCACCGTTAATTTTTTCGGCGAGTCCGTGGGTGTGTT
This sequence comes from Klebsiella sp. G-Nf4, assembly GCF_002810615.1. Classification (NCBI taxonomy): domain Bacteria; kingdom Pseudomonadati; phylum Pseudomonadota; class Gammaproteobacteria; order Enterobacterales; family Enterobacteriaceae; genus Klebsiella; species Klebsiella sp. G-Nf4. Next base: position 53,453 of record NZ_PION01000014.1, read on the forward strand.
CCAGCCAGGAGTGATTGGCGCCAAGGAACATAATGAAGCACATCACTGAAACCAGCGCGACTTCGGTTTTTTTATCTTTTGCCAGACCATAGCTAATGCCGACGCAAAATAATAAGCCGAGGTTGCCAAATAAAGGCCAAAAGGTGTCGCCGAGCATTTGCCCAAGCTGGTGTAAGAAACTGGTTTCAGCAATTAATGTCGGATTAGTTAATACTGAACTGAGGGCCAGAATTAAGCCAATGACCGGCAAGAACAATACGGCGCCGATCATGGCCCGGGAGAATTTTTGCATATTCTCCAGAATACGCTGACGTATTTCAGGCATGATTGATCCTTTTATATTTTTGTAGGTACAGGGAGCGGTTTTTTTATCGACTTCCAGTAATTTGGTTATAGCAATTCTGATATTTGAAAGGAACCTGTTGCGCTAAATAGGTACAGATAGCCGCTTATTGCACACAGGTTTCAGGACCCTCACCCCAACCCTCTCCCTGAAAGGGAGAGGGAGTGGCCAGAGCGGAGTTTTGCCGGGAAGTGTTCCCTCTCCCCGTGGGGGAGAGGGCCAGGGTGAGGGGGAGTTTACTGCGGCGCGGCGGGCGCGGTGTTGACCTCGCCGTTGCGCATCGTTTGCGCCACCTGCTGTTTCTCCATATTTACCGCACTGAGCTGCCCGTTAACCGTCGGTTTGAGCGGGACATCGGCCCGCACGCTGCCGCTGGCGGTCAGCTGGAGATTGCCGTCCCCGTTAATGGGAAGCGAAGGCCAGCCCCAGGCCTGCAGAATACCCAGCGGCACGCCGCGGCCGTTCAGACTGAGATTAACCTGGCGCTGGGGTAGCTGCGATACCGCGGCGGTGGCCTGCAGAATGCCGCGCTCGGTGAAGGCGCTAAGCTCAGTGATATTGACCGTAGACGCCGTCGCGCTCAGCTTGAGTGACGGGCGGCGCACGTCTATCCGGTTAAAAGTCGCCGCCGCGGCGTTCAGCGTCGCGCTGCCGTTCCATACTCCCCAGCTGCCGTTTTTCACCAGCTGTAGCTCGCCGCCATAGCCATCGAGGGCGGTAATTTGCCACGGGAAGGCAGGGTCCACATCAATGATCAGGTTACGGCTGACGCTGAATTTTTTCAGCGTCAGGCTTTGCAGCCAGGCCGGCATTGGCTCCATCCACAGCTGTTTCCAGTTCGCCGGCAGCGTGTACTCCAGTCCGGCGAAGGCGGTGTCGTCGAGCACCAGGGCGTTACCGGCGCGCAGCCAGTTGCCGGAGGTGCGCACCATGCCGCCCTCCCAGCGTGAGGTAAACTGGCGCAGCGCAATGCCCTGGGGAGAGAATTCAGCATTCAGGATCGGGTCGAAGAAGTGCAGCGAGCCGTAGATAAATTCGCTGGCGTTCATCGACAGCGTGCCGTCCTCGCTCTGCCAGCCGCCGTGGCTGAGCGTCAGGCTGCGCAGGCTCAGGTCGAGGTCGGTTACCGCCCAGTCCGGCCCCTGCAGGCGGGCGTCGGTGATATCCAGGCGGCCAATCTGCAGGGAGGGGACGGTGGTCAGCGGGGCGAAAAAGTCGGCCAGCGATGAGGCGCTTTGCAGTCGAATCTCATTGAGCTGGAGGTTATCCACCAGCCAGCTGCCGTCAGCGCTGCGTTTTGCATTGCCGGTTAAGGTGCCGCGGGCGACATCGGCGCCGAGGGTGGAGAGGGTGACCTCGCCATGATCAATCTTACCCTGAATCAGGACGTTGCTGGCTTCGACGCCATTGAGGGTCATCGAGCCCGCACTCATCTGGATCTGCGCCGTGTTCCCCAGCACATTGCCTGCCTCCGGCGCCCATGGGCTGACGCCGCCGGTGACGCGCTGCGCGCTAAGCGCCCAGCCGGTTTCCGGACTGTTGAAGGCCATATTGCGCAACATCAGCCGGTCGGCAGCGAACGGCAGGGCCGCGGAGTGGGGAGACAGATTCAGGGTGCCGTCGTTAAGGACTATCTCATTCGCATGCAGCGGATCGCTAAACTGGCGGGTGCTGAAGCCAATATCGACCGTTTTTGCCACCAGGGTGGCCGGCTTGCCTTCCCGGCCAAAGGTGACGTTTTGCAACTGCACATGAAGAGGGGAGGAGAAATCGTGTTCCATCGCATCGAAGGAGACCTGCCAGCCGGTGCCATTGCTGAGCCAGGCGCTGGCCTGGCGGGCGCCCCAGTGGGTTTGCAGCAGAAACCATGCGCCAACAATGACGAGCAGCAGAGCGACTAGCAGCCAGAGAATCAGCTTTCCAAGAAATTTCATGGTCTTCCATTCTGTGAGATGCACATAACCGTGTTATGCCCGATTTAGGCGCACTTCTCAAGGCGGGCGTGGTTTATTTCCGTGATGAGGCAGGTCGTGGAGAGCGTCCCGGCCGATAGCACGACCGGGAGCGCGTCAGATCAGGCTTTTTCTGGCGGGAAAATTAAATTCAGAACAATGGCTGTGATACCACCGGCGGCAATCCCCGAGGAGAGCAGGTTTTTCAGCCAGTCTGGGGCGAACTGCAGGATCAACGGCTGCTGCGACACGCCGAGGCCCACCGCCAGTGACAGGGCGATAATCAGGATCGCCCGACGGTTCAGCGGCTCACGGGAGACGATGCGCACGCCGGACGCGGCAATGGTGCCGAACATCACCAGCGTAGCGCCGCCGAGCACCGGCTCAGGGATGTGCTGCACGAAGCCGCTCACCGCCGGGAACAGGCCGAGGACGATCAGCATCAGCGCCACCACAAAGCCGACGTAGCGGCTGGCAACGCCGGTCAGCTGGATCACGCCGTTGTTCTGGCCGAAGCAGGAGTTCGGGAAGGTGTTGAAGACCGCGGAAACAAAGGAGTTGAGGCCGTTAGCCAGCACACCGCCTTTCAGGCGTTTCATATACAGCGGGCCGGAAACCGGCTGTTCGGAGACGTCGGAGGTGGCGGTGATATCGCCGATGGTTTCCAGGGAGGTGATCATAAACACCAGCATCAGGGGCAGCAGCAGGCTCCAGTCGATACCGAGACCATAGTAGAGCGGCGTCGGCACGGTGATGAGGCTGCTGTTGGTCGGGGCGGTATTGGCCGGCAGCATATCGAGGAACCACGCCGCCAGATAGCCCGCCGCCATGGCGATCACCAGCGAAGCGATGCGCAAATAGGGATTACGCTGGCGGTTGAGGATGATAATCAGCGCCAGCACGATGCCCGCCAGCAGCAGGTTCTTCGGCGCGCCGAAGGTGTGGTCGGCCATCGCCGCGTAGCCGCCGCCGATGGAAGTCAGTCCGACCTGAATCAGCGACAGGCCGATAATCATCACCACCACGCCGGAGACCAGCGGGGTAATGATGCGGCGCGCCAGGTGCAGGACGCGGGAGAGCACCATTTCCGTGCAGCTGGCCAGCATCAGGGTGCCGAACAGGGCGGCCATCATGGTGGGGACGTCGGCGCCGCCGGTTTTCAGCGCGGTACCGCCCATGATCAGCGGGGCGACAAAGTTGAAGCTGGTACCCTGAATGGAAAGCAATCCGGAGCCGACGGGGCCCCAGGCTTTAATCTGAATAATGGAAGCGACGCCGGAGGCGAACAGCGACATGCTGATGATATGTTGGGTATCTTGTGCCGGGAGACCGAGAGCCTGGCAGATTAACAGCGCTGGAGTGATCACCGCGACAAACATCGCCAGCAGGTGCTGGAAGGCGGCGAACAGGGTTTGCGGTAGCGGTGGACGATCTTCGAGGCGGTAGATTAATTCGCTAGCTGATTTATGCGCAACCGGTTGCGCATTTTCTGACTCTGCGGTGTTAACGGACATCACAAGCAATCCCAAGGTGGCAAAGCGGGAATTTTATCGGACTGTAGACCAAAAGCAAACGTTTGCCAGCATTTGGTCATAAAAATTTATGCCGTGAATATGCGCAACGAGGTTATTAACATTTTGTATGCTAAATCGCATCATTGGTGATACAAAATATCTTTTTCTGTCATTTTTTCCGCCGTTCTGCGTAAAATCCCCCTCTGACTCCTCATGATGAGAAGCTAAAGACACCAGGAATATCGTCGCGTGTGAATGGATCATGCGCCCATAAGGAGCTTTTTATGTTTCACCTCGATACCTTATCGACGCTCGTTGCCGCAACGCTTGTGCTATTACTCGGCAGAAAACTCGTACAAACTGTTCCCTTCCTCAAGCAATACACCATCCCTGAACCTGTTGCCGGCGGTTTGCTGGTGGCGCTGGCGCTGCTGGTGCTGAAGAAAAGCATGGATATCGAAATTGATTTCGATATGAGTCTGAAAGACCCGCTCATGCTGGCGTTCTTTGCCACCATCGGTCTTAACGCCAACCTCGCCAGCCTGCGGGCTGGCGGCAAGGTGCTGGGCACTTTCCTGATTGTGGTGGTCGGTCTGCTGCTGCTGCAGAATGCCCTCGGTATCGGCATGGCGACGCTGCTGGGGCTGGATCCGCTGATGGGCCTGCTGGCCGGGTCGATTACCTTATCCGGCGGCCACGGCACCGGGGCGGCGTGGAGCAAGCTGTTCGTTGAACGCTACGGTTTTGCCAACGCCACCGAAGTGGCGATGGCCTGCGCGACTTTCGGCCTGGTGCTGGGCGGCCTGATCGGCGGCCCGGTGGCACGCTATCTGGTGAAGCACTCTTCCTCTCCGGACGGCACACCGGACGATCAGGTGGCGCCAACCGCCTTTGAAAAACCGGACGTGGGGCGGGTGATCACCTCGCTGGTACTGATCGAAAGTATCGCCCTGATTGCCATCTGTCTGACGGTAGGCAAGGTGGTTGCGCAACTGCTGGCGGGCAGCGTCTTCGAGCTGCCGACTTTCGTCTGCGTGCTGTTTATCGGTGTGATCCTTAGCAACAGCCTGGCGCTGGCGGGGTTGTATCGGGTGTTCGATAGGGCGGTATCGGTGCTGGGCAACGTCAGCCTGTCGCTGTTCCTCGCCATGGCCCTGATGAGCCTCAAGCTGTGGGAACTGGCCTCGCTGGCGCTGCCGATGATTATTATCCTGGCGGTGCAATCGCTGGCGATGGCGCTGTATGCGGTGTTCGTCACTTATCGGATGATGGGTAAGAATTACGATGCCGCGGTGCTGGCGGCGGGCCACTGTGGCTTCGGTCTGGGTGCAACGCCGACGGCGATTGCTAATATGCAGGCGATCACCGACCGTTTTGGCCCGTCACATATGGCCTTCCTGGTGGTGCCGATGGTGGGAGCGTTCTTTATCGATATCGTTAACGCGCTGGTGATTAAGCTATACCTGCTGCTGCCGATGTTTGGCTGATAAAAAACCCGGAGGCGGTGCTGCGCACCTGTCCGGGCTACAAGATCGTGCTGTTTGGGGTTTTGTAGCCCGGCTAAGGCGTTTACGCCGCAAGCCGGGAATACCTCCACAATCTTACGCTTCGTCGTGCTCTTCCCACGCTAACGCGCGTTTCACCGCTTTCTTCCAGCCGCTGTAGCGGAAGTTGCGCTCGGTGGTTTCAATACCCGGGCGGAACTCGCGCTCAATGACCGCTTTTTCCTGCAGCTCATCCAGATTTTGCCAGAAGCCGACTGCCAGACCCGCCAGATAGGCCGCGCCCAGCGCCGTCACTTCGCGTACTTCCGGCCGCTCCACGCGGGTGCCGAGGATATCGGACTGGAACTGCATCAGGAAGTTGTTGGCCACCGCGCCACCGTCCACGCGCAGGGCGTGCAGACGAATACCGGAGTCAGCCTGCATCGCCTCCAGCACATCGCGGGTCTGATAGGCGATGGACTCCAGCGTCGCACGGATAATGTGGTTCGAGTTTACGCCGCGGGTGAGGCCGAAAATCGCGCCGCGGGCATACGGGTCCCAGTATGGTGCGCCAAGACCAGTGAACGCGGGTACCACGTATACGCCGTTGGTATCCTTCACTTTGGTGGCGAAGTACTCGGAGTCGAACGCATCGCTGATGAGCTTCATCTCGTCACGCAGCCACTGAATAGACGCGCCGGCCATAAACACCGCACCTTCCAGGGCATAGTTCACCTCGCCGCGCGGGCCGCAGGCAATGGTAGTCAGCAGGCCATGCGTTGAGGCTACCGCTTTTTCACCGGTGTTCATCAGCATAAAGCAGCCGGTGCCATAGGTGTTTTTCGCCATCCCTTCTTTGACGCACAGCTGGCCGAACAGGGCCGCCTGCTGGTCACCGGCGATCCCGGCGATAGGGATACGGGTCCCACCTTTACCACCGATGTTGGTCTGGCCGTACACTTCGGATGACTTACGCACTTCCGGCAGCATCGCGCGCGGAATGTCCAGCGCGTCGAGCATTTTGTCGTCCCAGTCCAACTCGTGGATGTTGAACAGCATGGTACGTGAGGCGTTGGTGTAGTCGGTAACGTGCACGCGGCCCTGGGTCATCTTCCAGATAAGCCAGGTGTCAACGGTGCCGAACAGCAGCTCGCCGCGTTTCGCACGTTCACGGGAACCTTCGACATGGTCGAGGATCCATTTCACTTTGGTGCCGGAGAAGTAGGGGTCCACCACCAGGCCTGTGGCCTTGCGGATATACTCTTCCATCCCGTCACGCTTGAGCTGTTCGCAGATCTCCGCGGTACGGCGGCACTGCCAGACGATGGCGTTGTAGATGGGCTTACCGGTCTCACGCTCCCATACGATGGCGGTTTCACGCTGGTTAGTGATGCCGATGGCGGCAATTTCGTCGGAGTTGATGTCAGCTTTCGCCAGCACTTCTACCAGCGTAGAGCTTTGCGAAGCCCAAATCTCCATCGGGTCGTGCTCAACCCAGCCTGGCTTAGGATAAATTTGTTCAAATTCTCGCTGGGAGACGCTGACGATATTGGCATCATGATCCATCACAACGGCCCGGGAGCTGGTAGTGCCCTGGTCAAGCGCAACGATATATTTTTTGTCGGTCATAGTCGGTGTCCCGTAGTCAGATTACAGCGAAGCTTTATGTTGAGTGGTCGAAGAGGAAGGGCTCTGTTGCTCTTCGTCCACGCAGGTGTCGCAAGGCAGATGGCGGCCAATCAGCTTACGATAGCTGAACGCGCCCAGTGCCGCGCCGACCACCGGTGCGCACAGCGGCACCAGGAAATAAGGAATATCTTTGCCGCCGGTGAAGGCGACGTCACCCCAGCCAGCCAGCCAGGCGAAGGCTTTCGGGCCGATATCACGCGCCGGGTTCATGGCGAAACCGGTCAGCGGTCCCATGGAGGCGCCAATCACCGCAATCAGCAGGCCGATCAGCAGCGGAGCAAGCGGACCGCGCGGTACGCCATTGCCATCGTCGGTCAGCGCCAGGATGACGCCCATCAGGATAGCGGTAATCACCATCTCTACCGCGAAGGCCTGCACAAAATTGATATGCGGGTTCGGATAGGTGGAGAAGATGCCGGCCAGATCGAGGCTTTCTACGCTGCCGCGGACCATATGGTGGGTGGTTTCATAATCGAGGAAAAGATTGTAATAAAGCCCGTAAACTAATGCCGCAGCGCAAAAGGCGCCAGCGAATTGCGAAATAATAAAAGGGACCACTTTGCGGCCATCGAAGCAGGCGAACAGCCAGAGTGCGATAGTCACCGCAGGGTTAAGGTGCGCACCGGAGACCCCAGCGGTCAGGTAGATCGCCATGGCGACGCCCAGACCCCAGATGATGCTGATTTCCCATTGCCCGAAGCTGGCTCCCGCGACCTTGAGCGCAGCCACGCACCCAACGCCGAAAAAGATCAACAACCCGGTACCGAGGAACTCTGCGATGCACTGGCCTTTTAAGGTTGATGTTTGGCTCATAATCGAATCCTGAAGCGTTGTGATGATTATTGTATGTAGGGTGGTCACAGACGACCATATTGCCATGTAGGCATAGTGTTAATTTATCGTTAACGAGCAAAAACGAGAAATATCGAACTTCAAATGTGTGTACCACGTCAAGAAAATGAGCGTTTTCGCGCCATCCGCGCGCATTGAGACCGGTGCCGGAGCGTTTCACCTCGCATTTTGTTAACCATAAAATTAACAATGACCCATGAAGTACGAGCGAACTGCGCTGAAAGCACCAGGTAAAGGCTGAAAAGTGTTGCAAACCGCAATCTGCGCGGCTTGCCGCTGGACAGGGGCGGCGGGGATTCATACAATCGACGATAACACCGCTAAGTGCGCTAATTTTCGTTAAGGCGGGACCGCGTATACGAAACACGAGTTTCTATCAACGCCTTGCAAGTTCAGGAGAGGTATGACGATGTCATTAGAAGTGTTTGAGAAATTAGAATCTAAAGTTCAGCAGGCGATTGATACCATCACTCTGTTGCAGATGGAAATCGAAGAGCTGAAAGAAAAGAACAACACCCTGGTTCAGGAAGTTCAGAGCGCGCAGCATGGTCGTGAAGAGCTGGAGCGCGAAAACAGCCAGCTGAAAGAGCAACAGCAGGGCTGGCAGGATCGCCTGCAGGCGCTGCTGGGCCGCATGGAAGAAGTCTAATCGCTTCGCGCCCTCTCCCGTCCGGGAGGGGGCTATCCTTACTCATTTCTTTATATCCGCAAGTTATAGCCAATCTTTTTTTATTCTTTAATCATTGAATCGCTTTCTGGCACGCTTAACCCATCACAACACACATAAAGAGAGCGGTGCGATGAATAAGTGGGGCGTAGGGTTAACTCTGTTGCTGGCATCCGCCAGCGTTCTGGCAAAAGACATTCAACTATTAAACGTATCTTATGATCCAACGCGCGAGCTGTACGAACAGTACAACAAAGCGTTTAGCGCGCACTGGAAGCAGGAGACCGGCGACAACGTGGTGATCCGCCAGTCGCACGGTGGCTCTGGCAAACAGGCGACCTCGGTGATTAACGGTATTGAAGCGGATGTGGTCACGCTGGCGCTGGCCTACGACGTAGACGCCATTGCTGAACGCGGCCGTATCGATAAAAACTGGCTGAAACGCCTGCCGGATAACTCCGCACCGTATACCTCAACCATCGTGTTCCTCGTCCGCAAGGGCAACCCGAAACAGATCCATGACTGGAACGACCTGATCAAACCGGGCGTGTCGGTCATTACCCCGAACCCGAAAAGCTCCGGTGGCGCCCGCTGGAACTACCTGGCTGCCTGGGGCTATGCCCTGCATCAGAATCACGGCGACCAGGCCAAAGCCCAGGAATTCGTCAAAGCACTGTATAAAAACGTTGAAGTGCTGGACTCCGGCGCGCGCGGTTCGACCAATACCTTCGTAGAACGCGGCATCGGCGACGTACTGATCGCCTGGGAAAACGAAGCGCTGCTGGCGACCAACGAACTGGGCAAAGACAAGTTTGAAATCGTGACCCCGAGTGAGTCGATTCTGGCTGAGCCGACCGTCTCTGTGGTCGATAAAGTGGTGGATAAGAAAGGCACGCGCCAGGTGGCGGAAGCGTACCTGAAGTATCTCTACTCACCGGAAGGCCAGGAGATTGCGGCGAAGAATTTCTACCGTCCTCGCGATCCTGATGTCGCGAAAAAATACGCCAATGAGTTCCCGAAACTGAAGCTGTTTACCATCGATCAGGAGTTTGGTGGTTGGACGAAAGCGCAGAAAGAGCACTTCTCTAACGGCGGCACCTTCGACCAGATTAGCCAGCGTTAATCCTCTTGGCCCTGCTTGCGCTACGCTTAGCAGGGCTACAGTTCTGCGCCGTGCATATCCCGGGTAAGGCGTCAGCCGCTACCCGGGATAACTCCCCGCCCACCATCTGTTTTCATTTAGTCATCAAATTACGTTACTCTTCCGCTTCAGGCTTAACAGGGAACGATAATGAGAAGAGTAAGATATTTTTTGCTGGCGCTGCTGGTGGCGATCCTCGCGGCACTGGCGGGCGGCTACTACTGGCTGTACTCCGGCAACCCGGACGCATTACGCAAGATTGTTCTGCAGCAGTGCGTACCCCATCAGCAACAGCAGCAAAACCCGTCGCCGTGTGCGGAAGTGAACCTCAAGGGCGGCTACGTGCTGTTTAAAGACCGCAATGGCCCGCTGCAATATCTGCTGATGCCGACCTACCGCATTAACGGCACCGAAAGCCCGCTGCTGCTGGATCCGCTGACGCCGAACTTCTTCTGGCAGGCCTGGCAGGGACGAGAAATCATGAGTCAGCGTCACGGCGCGCCAGTTCCTGATAACGCGGTATCGCTGGCGATCAACTCGCGCAGCGGACGCACGCAAAACCATTTCCATATTCATATATCCTGCCTGCGCCCCGATGTACGCGCGCAGTTAGATAAGGATGCGGCCGCGGTCAGCAGCCGCTGGCTGCCGCTGCCGGGCGGGCTTCAGGGTCATGAATACCTGGCGCGCCGGGTGACGGAGGCCGAACTGGCCCAGCGCAGCCCGTTCCTGATGCTGGCGGAAGAGGTGCCGGAAGCGCGCGAACATATGGGACGCTTCGCGCTGGCGATGGCACAGCAGAGCGACGGCTCGCTGGTGCTGCTGGCGACGGAGCGTAACCTGCTGACCCTGAACCGGGCTTCAGCGGAAGAAATTCAGGATCATCGCTGCGCCATTCTTAACGCAAGCCACTAGTTCTGGCGTTTACCTGTCTTACCTGTCGTCGTATTCTTGCTGAAAAAAACGACAGGAGACAGGCATGTCGCTCTGGCTTACCCACCCGCTGTTCCTTCCTTCATTGATTGTCGGCGTCACCATTGTGCTCTGGGCGACGTCGCTGCTGCCGGAGTTTATCACCGCGCTGCTGTTCTTCGCGGCGGCGATGATGGCGAAAATCGCTCCACCGGAGGTGATCTTCGGCGGCTTTGCCTCTTCGGCGTTCTGGCTGGTGTTCAGCGGCTTTGTGCTCGGTATCGCGATCCGTAAAACCGGGCTGGCGGACCGGGCGGCGCAGGCGCTGTCTGCGCGGCTCACTGACTCCTGGCCGCGGATGGTCGGTAGCGTGGTGTTGCTGAGCTACGCGCTGGCGTTTGTGATGCCTTCCAACATGGGGCGTATCGCGCTGCTGATGCCGATCGTGGCGGCGATGGCCCGCCGCGCGGGCATTGTCGATGGCAGCCGCGGCTGGTTCGGCCTGGCGCTGGCGGTGGGGTTCGGCACCTTTCAGCTTTCGGCGACGATTTTGCCCGCTAACGTGCCAAATCTGGTGATGAGCGGGGCGGCGGAAGGCTCGTACGGTATCCATCTGAATTATGTTCCCTATTTACTGCTGCATACGCCGGTGCTTGGCTGGCTGAAAGGGGCTGTGCTGGTGGCGCTGATTTGCTGGCTGTTTCCCGGTAAGCCGCATCCACCGCGTGACCTGGCGCCGCTGCCGCCGATGAGCCGCGACGAGAAACGTCTGGCGTGGCTGCTGGCGGTCGTCCTCACGCTATGGGTGACCGAGAGCTGGCACGGCGTCGGCCCGGCGTGGACCGGCCTGGCGGCAGCGGTGGTCACGCTGCTGCCGCGGGTGGGCTTTATCAACGGCGAGGAGTTTGCCAGCGGGGTGAATATGCGTACCTGTATTTACGTCGCCGGGATTCTGGGACTGGCGATCGCCGTTACCCAAACCGGAATTGGCGGCGCGGTGGGCAATGCGCTGCTGCAGGTGATGCCGCTGGATAAAGACAATCCGTTCACCAGCTTCCTCGCTCTGACCGGGATTACCAGCGCGCTGAACTTTATTATGACCGCCAACGGCGTGCCGGCGCTGTATACCACTTTTGCGCAGAGCTTTGCCGACGCGACCGGTTTCCCGTTGCTCAGCGTGATCATGATTCAGGTACTGGGGTATTCCACGCCGCTGCTGCCCTATCAGGCGTCGCCGATTGTGGTGGCGATGGGGTTAGGCAAGGTCCCGGCGAGGGCGGGGATGCAACTGTGTCTGGCGCTGGCGGCGGTGAGTTATCTGATTTTGCTGCCGCTGGACTACGCGTGGTATCAGCTGTTGGGGAAACTGTAACGGCAAAAGAAAGCCCGGCTTGTGCTGTGCTAAGCCGGGCTCCGGAGCGTTGTCAGTCACCCCGGTCGCGTGTCGCCACCGGGAAAAGCGAATTACGCTTTTTTCGCTGCTTCTGCTGCTTTAACGATCACCGCGAAAGCGTCAGCTTTCAGGGAGGCGCCGCCAACCAGCGCGCCGTCGATGTCCGGCTGGGTGAACAGCTCTGCTGCGTTGCCAGCGTTAACGGAACCGCCGTACTGGATGATCACTTGCTCAGCGATTTTCGCGTCAGCTTTAGCAATGTGGTCACGGATGAATTTGTGCACCGCCTGAGCCTGAGCCGGGGTGGCGGATTTGCCGGTACCGATAGCCCATACGGGTTCGTAAGCGATAACCACGCCTTCGAAAGCGGCAGCGCCCTGTGTTTTCAGCACGGCGTCGATCTGACGTGCGCAAACTTCTTCGGTTTTGCCCGCTTCGTTTTCGGCTTCGGTTTCACCGATGCACAGTACCGGGGTCAGACCCTGCTCTTTCAGCACAGCGAATTTCTTCGCGATCAGCTCGTCGGATTCTTTGTGGTAGGTACGACGCTCGGAGTGGCCGATGATGATGTACTGTGCGCCGATATCTTTCAGCATTTCGGCGGAGGTTTCACCGGTGAATGCGCCGGACAGGTTCACGTCAACGTTCTGCGCGCCCAGGTGAATGTGGCTGCCTTCTGCCGCACGTTTAGCCAGGTCCAGATACATTTCCGGCGGGGCGATGGCAACTGCACAGCCGCTTACGCCAGCCAGTTCGGTACGCAGGTTCGCAACCAGTTCGTTTACCATGTGGCGGCTGCCGTTCAGTTTCCAGTTACCCATCACTAAAGGATGTCGCATTTTAATTCTCCACGCTACTTAAGCGAATTAAGGAATATAGCCGCCCCAGAGGGCAGCATGGTCTGTGAAACAGTATAGAGACTCGTCACTGGAAAGGCTTTGCTTTTTGTCATTTATTGTTGCCTTCCAGCGTTTCAGATAACGCCAGCTTAATCGGTTCAATGGCGAAGGTCAGACCCTTTTCGCCATGATCTGCCACCACATAGCGTACAGCGCCTTCGGTATCGGCAAAGTAGCGTTTGCCCTTGCCGGCGGTCAGCAGTTTCTGCAGCTTTTGCTGGCTTTGCGCCGGGCTAAGGGTGGGGACAAAGGCGCGGATCATGGCGCTCATATACTCCAGCGCTTTGGCTTTCGCCGCCTTTTGCTCCGGCCCCTGGATCGGCAGCCAGGTGATCTGCATGGATTTGATCTTCAGCGTGCCGCGCTCCAGCGCGGTCGAGGCATAGAGATTTTCATTAATTTTGCTGGCGGCGCGGGTCAGATTAGCCTGATCCCGGCTGGTGGCGATGGAACGGAATTCGTTCAGGGGCAGCTTCGGGTTATCGGCGTTAAATTTTTCCCGGAACTGGCTGATCGACAGGTCAAAACTCGGTGCGCCAGAGAGCAGGTAGGGCGCCGCTGTCGCCGATTCGCTTTCTGCGGACAACGCGTGCGGGCCGACGGTCAGGCCCATCAGCCCACTTAAACACAAGATTGTCCACTTCTTCATGCCCGTCGTTCCTTTTTTTGCCTGCTGACGATTAAATCGGGAAGCGCGGCGCTTGTCAAAAAGTCACGACGCCAGGGTAAACTACGCAGACGATGATGATAAGGAAAAACGCATGACCCTACAGCAGTGGTTATTCTCAATTAAAGGGCGCATTGGCCGCCGCGATTTCTGGATCTGGATTGCCATCTGGCTGGTGACCATGAGCGCCCTGTTTACCCTGGCAGGCAGCAATCTTCTCAACCTGCAGACGGCGGCGTTTATTATCGTCTGCCTGCTGTGGCCGACGGCGGCGGTGGTGGTGAAACGGCTGCACGATCGCGGCAAATCCGGGCTGTGGGCGCTGCTGATGATTCTGGCGTGGATGCTGCTGGCGGGGAACTGGGCGATGCTGCCGCAGGTCTGGCAGTGGGGCGTCGGGCGCTTTGTGCCGACGCTGATTATCGTCATGATGTTGATCGACCTGGGGGCGTTTGTCGGCACCCAGGGCGAGAATAAGTTCGGCAAGGAGACCCAGGACGTGCGCTGGAAAGCGGACGCCTGATTACCAGTAGTGCTCCGCTGTCATATGGCCCGGCCGGCGACGCAGATGTTTGGTCATCTGCCGGGTCTCTTTTAACAGCTGTTGGGTATCGCGCACCATTTGCGGGTTGCCGCACAGCATGACGTGGCTGGTGTCGGTGTTCATCGCCAGCCCGACCGCCTCTTCCAGCGCGCCGGTTTCAATCAGGAACGGCACCCGGCCGGTCAGCGAGCCTTCCACAGTTTCGCGGCTGACCACGGTTTGGATGCGTAGTTTACCGGCATAGTGCTGCTCGAGTTCGCGCATCAGCGGCAGATAGCTCAGGTCCGCGGCGTAGCGGACGGCGTGGACCAGCACCAGGTTGTTAAAGCGTTCAAGATCTTTGCCTTCCTGCAAAATTGACAGGTATGGCCCGAGGGCAGTGCCGGTCGCCAGCATCCACAGCGTATCGCAATCCGGTACTTCATCGAGGACGAAGAAACCTGCCGCTTCACTCACCACCAGAACTTCATCGCCCGGCTTTAGCGCCGCCAGACGCGGGCTCAGCTTGCCTTCCGGGACGGTGACCAGATAGAACTCGAGATCGGGATTGCCGGGGGCGTTGACGTAGGAGTAGGCGCGCTGCACGCGTTCTCCGTCGATTTCCAGCCCGAGCTTGGTAAACTGCCCGGCGGTAAACGGATGAACAGGCGCCCGCACGTACAAACTGAACAAGGCATCCGTCCAGTACTCCACTTTTGTCACTTTGCCGCTAACCCAGTCCGCCATCGTCTTCTCCTGTTGCCAAGCGATGCCTTATCTTCGGTCCAGACGAGCAAGATTTCCACCCCGAAGGTGCAAGAAAGCTCTATTGATCAAATATAAACGAAGAACAGGGCAACCGCCTGCGGACGGTTGCCTGGAGGAGAAAAAGCGGTATTACAGGATGTGCTGCTGGATGTCCGGATCTTTACGGTCGAGGTAATGAATCGACTGGATACGACGGATAGTGCGCGACTTGCCGCGGATCAGCAGCGTCTCGGTGGTGGCCATGTTGCCCTTACGGGTGATGCCGTCCAGCAGATCGCCTTTGGTGATCCCGGTGGCGGAGAAGACGACGTTATCGCTGCGCGCCATTTCATCCAGACGTAGCACTTTGCCCGCTTCAATGCCCATGGTTTTGCAGCGCGCCAGCTCGTTTTCACCGATGCGGCGGTTCTCTTCGTTGTCGCCCTTCACGTGGTGGCGAGCCAGCAGACGCCCCTGCATATCACCGTCCAGGGCGCGGATCACCGCGGCGGAAACCACCCCTTCCGGCGCGCCGCCGATGCCGTACAGCACGTCGACTTCGCTATCTGGCATGCAGGTGAGAATAGAGGCCGCGACGTCGCCATCGGGAATCGCGAATACGCGCACGCCCAGCTGCTGCAGCTGGGCAATGACCGCGTCATGGCGCGGTTTCGCCAGCACGGTGACGGTCAGCTCGCCCAGCGGCTTGTTCAGGGCGCGGGCGATATTGTTCAGGTTCTCTTCCAGCGGCAAATTGAGATCGATAGCGCCTTTAGCGCCCGGGCCGACGATCAGCTTTTCCATATACATATCCGGCGCGTTGAGGAAGCAGCCCTTATCGCCGACCGCCATCACCGCCAGGGCGTTGGCCTGGCCCATCGCCGTCATGCGGGTGCCTTCGATGGGATCGACGGCGATATCTACCGCATCGCCCTTGCCGGTACCCACTTTTTCGCCGATATAGAGCATCGGCGCTTCATCGATTTCGCCCTCGCCGATGACGATGGTGCCGTCGATATTGACGAGGTTAAGCATAATGCGCATGGCGTTAACCGCTGCGCCGTCGGCGGTATTCTTATCGCCGCGGCCCAGCCATTTATAGCCCGCCAGCGCGGCGGCTTCGGTGACACGCGAAAATTCGATGGCCAGTTCTCGTTTCATAATCCACTCGTTGTGTAGAAAAATTGCCCGCAGCGCGGCAAAAGCGCGCGCTACGCGTTGGAATAGCGTTCGGTTTCCGGCATCCAGCGCTCGATAAGCGCCTGGGCCTGCAGCGGATAGCGTTCATGAATATGGCGAGCAATGCGCTGAACGTCGGGGATCATCGCCTGATCGCGCAGCAAGTCCGCCACTTTAAACTCGGCGTTGCCAGTCTGGCGGGTGCCGAGCAGCTCGCCGGGACCGCGGATTTCGAGGTCTTTCTGGGCGATGACGAAACCGTCGTTGCTGTCGCGCAGGACCTGCAGGCGTTTCTGCGCCGTTTTGGAGAGTGGCGATTTATAGAGTAGCACGCAGTGGGAAGCGACCGCGCCGCGCCCGACTCGCCCTCTGAGCTGGTGCAGCTGCGCCAGACCCAGACGTTCCGGGTTTTCGATAATCATCAGGCTTGAGTTAGGCACGTCGACGCCGACTTCTATCACCGTGGTGGCCACCAGCAGATGCATTTCGCCCTGCTTGAAGGCCTGCATCACGGCCTGCTTCTCCGCCGGTTTCATCCGCCCGTGGACGAGGCCGATATTCAGTTCCGGCAGCGCTAGTTTGAGCTCTTCCCAGGTCGCTTCCGCCGCCTGGGCTTCCAGCAGATCGGACTCTTCAATCAGCGTACAGACCCAATAGGCCTGGCGGCCTTCATGGGTACAGGCGTTGCGTACGCGGTCGATAATATCGCTGCGCCGGGTGTCCGGGATGGCGACGGTGGTCACCGGGGTTCGGCCTGGCGGCAGCTCGTCGATAACTGAGGTATCGAGATCGGCATAGGCGGTCATCGCCAGGGTGCGCGGGATTGGCGTCGCGGTCATGATCAGCTGATGCGGGTGGAACCCCTGCTGCTGACCTTTTTCCCACAGCGCCAGCCGCTGATGCACGCCGAAGCGGTGCTGTTCGTCGATAATCACCAGCGCCAGACTGTTAAACTGCACCTGCTCCTGGAAGATGGCGTGAGTGCCGACAATCATCTGCACTTCGCCGCTGGCGATAGCGTCCTGCTGTACCTGACGGGCTTTGCCTTTTTGCTTGCCCGCCAGCCAGCCGACTTCTATGCCCAGCGGTTCAAACCAGCTGCGGAAGTTATTGGCATGCTGCTCGGCGAGCAGTTCGGTGGGCGCCATCAGCGCCACCTGTTTGCCGTGGGCAATAGCGCGCACGGCGGCCAGCGCGGCGACCAGCGTTTTGCCGGAGCCAACGTCGCCCTGCACCAGGCGCATCATCGGCACGTCCAGCGCCATATCGTGTTCGATCTCGGCGGTAACCCGCGCCTGCGCGCCGGTGGGCTTAAAGGGCAGGGAGGCCAGCAGCTGGTTTTTCAGGGTATCGTTGGCGCCGAGCGGCAGGGCGTGATAGCGCTGGGCGCCTGCCCTCAGCGCCAGCATGCTGAGGTTATGCGCCAGCAGCTCTTCCAGAATCAGACGCTGCTGCGCCGGGTGCTTGCCGCTTTCCAGCTCGCTAAGTTGCAAGGAGGGAGGCGGACGGTGCAGCGTACGCAGCGCTTCCGGCAGGCTCATCATCCCCTGCGCCAGCTCCGGTGGGAGGAGTTCGCTAATCGCGCAGGTTTCCAGGAGCTCAAGCGCCTGGTCGGTGAGCTTGCGCAGGGTCGCCTGCTTGATGCCTTCGGTGGTCGGATAGACCGGAGTTAACGTTTCCTGAAGCTCCGGGGTGCTCATATCGCCCTGGACGCGGTATTCCGGGTGGATCATCTCGGCGCCGTACTTCCCGCGTTTGGCTTCACCGTAGGCCAGCACCCGACGACCAGTCGCGAGGCTGTTTTTCATCGCCGCGTTAAAGTTGAAAAAGCGCATGGTGAGGATGCCGGTGCCGTCGCTGATCTGGCAGGTCAACATCCGCCGGCCGCCGAAGGTGATATTGCTGTTGAGCACTTCGCCTTCCACGGTGGCATAAACCCCGGGAAGCAGCTCGGCTATCGGGTAAAGATGGGTGCGATCTTCGTAACGCAGCGGCAGGTGCAGCAGCAGGTCCTGAACCGTATGCAGGCCGATCTTCGCCAGTTTACTGCTTTGCGCAGCGCCCACACCGGTGAGTGAGCTGAGCGGAACGGCATCGAGCAGGCGGCCTGACATCAGGTTTACCTCGTTGCCTGCATGGTAGCCCACCATGCGTCATCGGCTTCCACTTCGCCCTGCTCGTTGACGTGGGGGTAAGGCAGACCTTTTTGTCGGGCGACGCGGGCCAGCACCGGATAACCGCCTTCGAACAGCAGGCGCTGCTGCTCTTCCGGCGGCAGCATGCTGTTGGCGCGTTGGTACATCCCGGCGTTTTGCCGCTGGCGCTGCGCCTCGTAAAGGATCAGCGCCGAGGCGACGGAGACGTTCAGCGACTGTACCATGCCGATCATTGGGATAATGATGTCCTGGTCTGCCAGCGTCAGCGCTTCCTGGGTGATGCCGGTTTTCTCCTGACCCATCAGGATACAGGTTGGGCGCGTATAGTCGATTTCACGAAAATCGATGGCTTTGTCGGAAAGGTGAGTGGCGAGAATTTGCATGCCCTGGCCTTTCAGGTGGCCGACGGCATCTGCGATGGTGCGGTGGGTTTTCACCTGCACCCAGCTGTTGCTGCCCGCGGCGGCGGAGGCCATGGTACGCATCCGGCTGCTTGGCCAGACGGCATGCACTTCGTGTACGCCAACGGCATCTGCGGTCCGAATGACCGCAGAGACGTTATGAGGCTTATGGACCTGCTCCATACAGACCGTCAGGTCAGGCTGACGCCTGGCGAGCATCTCGCAGATACGCTCGTAGCGCTTTGAGTTCATAAAGCTAGTTTCGGTTACGGGTGACTTTAATCACGTCCGGCATGACGCGGATTTTGCGCATGATATTCGCCAGATGCACGCGGTCGCGCGCGGTCAGGCGGATAAAGGCGCTGTATACGCGGCCATCTTTCTCTTCCGTATTCAGGCTCTGGATATTGGAAGACGCGGTGTTGATCGCCGCCGTCAGGTTAGCCAGCGCGCCCTGGTGGTTAAACATGTCCACCTTGATTTCGGTGATGAACTCCTGAGCGGTCTCTTTATCCCACTCAACCGCCATAAATTTCTCCGGCTCTTTCTGATAGCCGCGAATGTTACGACAGGATTCATGGTGGATAACCAGCCCCTTACCCGGACTGACGTGGGCGATGATCGGGTCACCTGGAATCGGACGACAGCACTTGGCGAAGGTAATCAGCACGCCATCGGCGCCTTTGATCGGCAGATGTCCGTGGTTCGAGGCGTTAGCCGGTACCGGTGCGGCAGAGGCTTCGCCCTGCTGCAGATTTTTGGCGACCACGACGCTCATGGCATTGCCCAGACCGATTTCCGCCAGCAGATCGTCAAGCGAGGCCAGCTTCATGCGGTCAAGTTCGCGCTGGATATTTTCCGGCGGGATCTCGGCGAGTTTGCGGCTACCGCCCAGTGCGTGATTGAGGAGACGACGGCCAAGGCTGACCGAATCGTCGCGCTTAAGGTTTTTCAGCAGCTGACGGATCTTGGCGCGCGCTTTCGAGCTGACGACAAAGTTCAGCCAGGCGGCATTCGGGCGTGCGCCCGGCGCGGTGATAATTTCGACAGTCTGGCCGCTGGAGAGCGGCTGCGACAACGGATAAGGCTGGCGGTCGACGCGTGCGCCAACGCAGGCATGGCCGATATCAGTATGCACCGCGTAGGCGAAGTCCACCGGCGTGGCGCCAGCGGGCAGTTCGACAATGCGACCTTCCGGGGTGAAAACGTAAATCTCATCCGGGAACAGATCGGATTTTACGCTCTCGATAAATTCAAACGAGCTACCGGCGCTCTGCTGCAGCTCCAGCAGGCTTTGCATCCAGCGCTGAGCGCGGATTTGCGCGGTGGTGCTGCTTTCGCCGCCGTGCTCTTTATAAGCCCAGTGCGCCGCAACCCCCATCTCCGCCATCTGGTCCATGTCTTCGGTACGAATTTGTACCTCAACCGGGACGCCGTGGGGGCCGATCATCGAGGTGTGCAAAGACTGATAGCCGTTCGCTTTCGGAATGGCAATGTAGTCTTTGAAACGACCTGGACGCGGTTTGTAGAGGCTGTGCATCTGGCCGAGCACGCGGTAGCAGACATCGGCATCATGGACGATGACGCGGAAGGCGTAGATATCCATGATCGAGTGAAAACGCTGCTCTTTGAGCACCATTTTGCAGTAGATGGAGTACAGATGCTTTTCGCGACCGCTGACGCGGCAGGGGATGCCCGCTTCCTGCAACCGTCCTTCGATTTCGGAGAGGATCTTTTGGATCATCTCTTTACGGTTGCCGCGCGCCGCTTTGACCACCTCTTTAATGACGCGGTAGCGGTTAGGGTACAGCGCTTCAAAGCCCAGCTCTTCGAGCTCGGTCTTGATGTGATGGATACCTAAACGGTGCGCCAGCGGGCTGTAAATTTCCAGCGTTTCGCGGGCGATGCGGCGGCGTTTATCCGGGCGTAACGAGCCCAGAGTACGCATGTTGTGGGTGCGGTCGGCAAGCTTGATGAGGATGACGCGGATGTCCTGCACCATCGCCATGATCATTTTGCGAAAGTTTTCGGCCTGCGCCTCTTTCTTATCGCGAAACTTGAGCTTATCAAGTTTCGACACCCCCTCTACCAGTTCGGCAACGCTTTTACCAAAAAGCTGTTCCATGTCCTGGTAGGTGGCGGGGGTATCTTCAATCACATCATGCAGCAGCGCGGCCATCAGCGTTTCATAGTCGAGCTTCATCTCGGCCAGAATGCAGGCTACCGCGACAGGGTGCGTGATATAGGGTTCACCGCTTGAACGTGTCTGACCCTCGTGAGCGTCACGTGCAACGAGATACGCCTGCCGAAGGCGCTTGATTTGCTCTTCCGGCAGGTAGTTTTGAATCAGCTGATTCAGGCTTTCAAACAGATACAAGGGCGACCCGCTGTGTGATTAACGACGACCTTCAGCAATCGCGGTAACGGCTTGTAATTCAGCGGCTTCCTGCTCTTGCTGTTCCTGGCGCTCACGTACGTCGAGGATCTGGTTGTTGATCAGACCTTCTTCGATTTCGCGCAGTGCGATAACGGTGGTTTTATCGTTTTCTTCCGGTACCAGCGGATCCTTTCCGCCTACCTGCATCTGACGAGCGCGACGCGCGGCGACCAGTACCAGGTCAAAACGGTTACCAATTTTCTCTACAGCGTCCTGAACAGTTACGCGTGCCATACTTAAAATGCTCCACAGGTGAAGAAATGACTGGGCATGATACTGAATGTGGGTTCAGTCTGCCAATAGTTTGGTGATTAAAGCGCCATGTCGCTGCTTTTGGCGGCTCATGCGCAGACGTTCAGCGCGGATGATATTTTTCAGGTCGCTCAGGGCGGTGTCAAAATCATCGTTCACAATCAGGTAATCATATTCCGCGTAATGGCTCATTTCCGCAACGGCCTGGGCCATCCGTTTCGCGATTACCTCTTCGCTGTCCTGGCCGCGGCCGCGCAGGCGACGGTCCAGTTCATCTTTTGACGGCGGCAGAATAAAAATGCTGCGTGCGCCGGGCATGCTTTTACGGATCTGCTGCGCACCTTGCCAGTCGATATCGAGGAAGACATCGACGCCGGTCGCCAGCACCTGCTCGATCGCTTTACGCGACGTGCCGTAATAGTTGCCAAAGACCTCTGCATGTTCCAGAAACGCGTTTTCGCCAATCATCGAGCGGAATTCGTCGTGATTCACGAAGAAATAGTGTTCGCCGTGCACTTCACCCGGACGCGGCGCCCGCGTGGTATGGGAAACCGATACCTGGGTGTCATACAACGGTTGGGTTTTTAATAAAGCCTGAATCAGGCTGGATTTACCCGCGCCGCTAGGGGCGGAAACAATATAAAGCGTGCCTTGAGCCATGAGTGTCTTTTGTATGTGGTTATCGAAAGAGGTCCTACATACGAGCCTATTATACACGTCGCCGCGGCGTGACGCAGTCATTGTCACACTTTTTGCCGCGGTTTCTTTCATTTTGCCTGCCGTTTTCCTGAATTCGCCAGCCGTTGCTGCAATGAGGCGTAAATCCTGGAAGGCGCTTCGCAAGGCGCAAAAGTACCCATCGCGGTTCGCGGTGTTCTACAGCAGACTCTCCGCCAGGTGACGAAGGAGAGGAATGCTATGCGAAAAGGAGGGTGGTGGCTGGCGATGGGGATGTTCTCTGCCAGCGCGCTGGCGACGTGTCCGGACTGGCCGCCGGCCAAAGGAAGGCAGGAGATTTCACGCCTTCATCAGCAAATTGTCGCCTGGAAAGAGGCCTACTGGCGACAAGGCGCCAGTGAGGTAAGCGATGACGTTTATGACCAGCTCACTCTGCGGCTGGCGCAGTGGCGGCAATGTTTTCCGGACGAGACGCCTGAGGATGACGATCTGCCTCCGCCGACGGGCGATACGCGTCATCCGGTGGCGCATACCGGCGTGCGCAAACTGGCCGATGGCGCCAGCGTTGCCCGCTGGATGAAAAATAAAAACGACCTGTGGGTACAACCTAAAGTGGACGGTGTGGCGGTGACCCTGGTCTATCGCCAGGGGAGTTTGGTTCAGGCCATTAGCCGCGGCGATGGTCTGCGCGGTGAAGCATGGACCGCCCGAGCGCGGCAGATCCCGGCGCTGGTAAAAGTGACGACCGGAGAACTGGCCAACAGCGTGCTGCAGGGGGAGCTATTTCTGCGCCGGGACGACCATGTTCAGCAGCAGGCTGGGGGGATGAACGCGCGGGCGAAAGTCGCCGGGTTGATGATGCGAGCCGACGCGGCGGCAGCGCTCGGTCAACTGGACGTTTTTATCTGGGCCTGGCCAGACGGCCCGTCGGATATGCGCCGTCGACAGCAGCTGCTGACGCAGGCGGGGTTTAAGTACAGCGGGCAATATACCCACCCGGTGACACGCGTCGAACAGGTGGCGCAATGGCGTCAGCGCTGGTATCGCTCGCCGCTTCCCTTCGTAAGTGATGGTGTGATTGTACGTGAAGGTCGTGAGCCTCCTGGGCGTGACTGGTCTCCCGGAAAGGGAGAGTGGCTGGCGGCCTGGAAGTATCCTCCGGCCTCGCAGGTGATGGAGGTACGGGCGATCCATTTCAGCACCGGCCGCAGCGGCAGGTTCAACGTCGTGGCCCAGCTTGAGCCCCAGCGGCTGGATGATAAACGCGTGCAGCGGGTTAATGTTGGCTCTGTGGCCCGCTGGCAGGCGCTGGATATTGGGGTTGGCGATCAGCTGCAGATCAGTCTGGCAGGGCAGGGTATTCCTCGGATCGACGCCGTCGTCTGGCGGACGGCCGAGCGCCATAAACCGACGCCGCCGCCGGCGAAATTCAATGCGCTAAGCTGCTATTTCGCCACCCCTGAGTGCAGCGAACAGTTTCTTTCCCGGCTGATCTGGCTGTCATCAAAGTCAGCGCTGGATGTCGATGGCGTGGGGGCAAATTTATGGCGCGCCATTCAGCAGCAAAACCCGATGACGCATATTTTTTCCTGGCTGGCGCTTACGATGGAGCAGTTGCAGGCGGTGCCAGGGATCTCCGCCGCCCGTGGGCAGCACCTCTGGCATCAATTTGATCTCGTTCGCAAACGGCCTTTTATCCGCTGGGTGCTGGCGATGGGGCTCCCGGTGCCTCAGGGGGCGCTGGCGCAGCTCGAAAGCGAGAACTGGCATCTGCTGGCGGCAAAAAGTGAAGCGCAATGGCGCGCGCTGCCGGGCGTGGGGGAGATCAGAGCCCGCCAGCTGGTGGCCTTCCTGCACCATCCGGATGTGGTGGCGCTGGCGCAATGGCTTAGCGGGCAGCGCATCTCCGGGTTTTGAGGCGGCTAGTGGGTATCATGGGTGTAGTGGAAGACCGGTAGCCCCAGTTTCCAGCGCAGCGCCAGCATGCGGGCGGTAAAGCCGAACAGCAGCGTGGCTAGCACCACCACATCGTGGCTGCTGACGTAATGTTGCAGGGCAATATAGAGTACGGCTGCGGCAAACGAGATCCCGGCATACAGCTCTTTCTGGAAGACCAGCGGAATGCGTTTGCAGAACATATCGCGCAGTACGCCGCCAAAAACGCCGGTAATGACCGCCGCGATAGAGGCGATGATCGGACCTTCGCCCATATCCAGGGCGATCTGCGCGCCGATGATGGAAAACACGATCAGTCCCAGCGCGTCCAGCACCAGAAACAGCCGACGAAGGTGCGGCATCACCGGAGCGGCAATGGTGGTAAGGACGGCGGCGACAGCGACAATAATGACATATTCCGGATGTTTCACCCAGCCGAGAGGATAATGTCCCAGCAGGATATCGCGAACGGAACCCCCGCCCAGCGCGGTCGCGGTGGCGATAATAATGACGCCAAACGTATCCATTCGCCGGCGCCCGGCAGCCAGCGCGCCGGTCATGGCTTCCGCGGTAATACCGATTAAATACAGAACATGAAGCAGCATAGATCCCCCCAGGTAATGGCGGGCAGGTTAACGATTTGTGCGCAGGATCACGATTGAGATTTTCTAAAGCGAATCATTTACGCCAGGAAAAATTAATGACAATAGTGCCTGTGATGGCTTTGTTTAAAGGTTTGTTGATTTTGTATTAATTTTTATTGATTAGAAAAAGTAATGATAAATGGAAAGATAGGCATCTATATTGAAAACACGATGAATACCTAATGTTTAAGTCTCGACCTTTATTCTTTTATTTTTCTTCTTCAAGGCCTGAGAAATGAGTGTAGCCGCCGGGAATAAAAATTATCTGACTCGTCTGATAGCCGTGGTATTAACCGGGATTCTGGCTGGCCTGTCCGGCATGGTGCTGGCGCTGATTTTACATGCGATACAGCACCTGGCTTTTGGCTACAGTGCCGGGCAGATCGTCGGTTCGGTGTCATTTTTACAGGGCGTCACGGAGTCGTCCTGGCCACGTCGCATCGCGGCAATCGTGGCTGGCGGCGTCGTCGCCGGATTTGGCTGGTGGCTGCTTGGTCGCTATGGGCAGAAGCGGGTTTCCATTGCGGCGGCGGTGGCCAACCCTTCCGCACCCATGCCTGCGGGCACCACAACGATCCATGCCCTGCTGCAGATCGTCACCGTGGCGCTGGGTTCCCCGCTTGGCCGCGAAGTGGCGCCCCGGGAAATGGGCGCGCTGGGAGCCGGGATGGTGGCGCGTAAGCTGGGCCTGCTGGAAGATGAAACCCGGACACTGATTGCCTGTGGGGCGGGCGCGGGTCTGGCGGCGGTGTATAACGTCCCGCTGGCAGGGGCGTTGTTCAGCCTTGAGGTCATGCTGCTGTCGTTTAGCTGGGAAAAAACGCTGGCGGCGATGGTCACCTCGGCGATTGCCGCCTGGACGGCCACCCTGGGGTTAGGGGATGAATCGCAATACCATTTTGTTTCCAGCGCACTCCCGTACACCTTTCTCTGGTGGGCGATTCTGGCGGGCCCGATTCTTGGCACCGGCGCCTGGCTTTTTCGCAAAGCGACCAGCGCGGCGCGTTCACGCGTCCGAAGTAACTGGCAGATGCCGGTGTTCTGTCTGCTGGGTTTTTCCCTTCTTGCCATTCTGAGCCTTTATTTCCCCGAGCTTCCGGGCAATGGCAAGGGACCAATGCAGCTGGCGCTCAGCGACGGGCTGCCTCTTTATACCGTCGCTATCCTGTTAGTGTTGAAGATGGTGGTGATCCTGGCGGTGCTGCGCGGCGGCGCGGAAGGCGGATTGTTAACCCCGGGGCTGGCGGTAGGCGGACTGGTTAGTCTGCTGCTCTGCGCACTCTGGCAGCTCGGCTTCCCTGGCGGAGATAAAAGCAGCTTCGCCCTGGTGGGGGCGGCCGCGTTTCTCGCCGCCTCAATGCAGATGCCGCTCACGGCGGTGGCGCTGGTGATGGAGTTCACCCACATGGATCACAGCTATCTGGCCCCGATGCTGCTGTGCGCGGCAGGGGCGTTTTTAACCTGCAGGATCCTGGATAAAAAATATTTCTTCTGAAATAAATGAAAAAAAGGCCGGAAAACCGGCCTTTAGTAGTGTGCCTTAGCTTACTCGATATTCTGGATTTGCTCGCGCATTTGCTCGATCAGTACCTTCAGCTCAATCGCGGAGTTGGTGACCTCGGCGTTAATCGATTTTGACGCCAGGGTGTTCGACTCACGGTTGAACTCCTGCATCATAAAGTCGAGACGGCGACCCACAGCCTCTTTCTTTTTCAGGATGTTGTAGGTCTCTTTAACGTGCGCTTCGAGGCGGTCCAGCTCTTCGGCAACGTCGATACGCTGCGCCATCAGCACCAGCTCTTGCTCAAGACGGTTATTTTCCAGCTGCACTTCCGCGTCTTCCAGTTTGGCAACCAGACGCTCGCGCTGCCACTGAAGAATTTCCGGCATATGAGCGCGAACTTTGGTCACTTCGCCGCTCACGCCTTCAAGCCGCTGCTCGATAAGCGCTTTCAGGGCCTGGCCTTCCGTTTCGCGGGCGACGATGAAGTCGTCCAGCGCGCCGTCCAGGGCTGACAGAATGTCGGCTGCGATGGCGTCGAGATCCTGCTCTTTGGCAGCCATCACGCCCGGCCAGCGCAGGATATCAACCGGATTGATTTCCCCTTCATCGCTCTGCATTTTCACCCAGTTGGCAGCGTTGACCAGCTGCTTCGCCAGGTTTTCGTTGAGGATGAGTTCACCCTGCGCGCTGGGATCTTGTTCAAAACGCAGGGTGCATTCGACTTTACCGCGAGTCAGGCGGGCGCGAATGCGCTCGCGTACCACGGGCTCCAGACTACGGAACTGCTCCGGCAGGCGGAAGTACGTTTCCAGATAGCGCTGGTTTACCGAGCGCAGCTCCCATGCGGCGCTACCCCAGTCACCCTTGATTTCACGGCGGGCATAGGCGGTCATACTGCGGATCATAGACGTTCCTGTTTTCGTAATAATGAATGCAAGGATTATAGCTATGCGGGCGGTGACTTAACAGGAATAGTGATGAAATACCTGGATGGCGATTGTTTTGAGGGGCATAACCGCAATGTATTTCATGCAATTACTAAGTTAAGTGAACGGTATGCTTCTGTTGTGGGTAGAAATAAGACTTTTTGTATTAGCAACTTTACGTCAATTATGCTGTAAAGTTTTATGTGGTTATATTATTTAGGTTTGCTGAATAAATAATTTTTGCGAGCTGCGCTGACAGCTGTGGCATATTACGTTTTTCTGTAGTTAATGGTTTTATATTATTTGGTATGAGCATCAAACCCAGGTGGTATTATACGGGTTAGTTTCCTGGCACAAAATCTGCTCAGCGTGATGATTTTGTGCCAAATATAAATACGCGAAATGCTATGGTGCATTACCTGTAAGCACTATGTATGTTTTTTTTGAATTTATTACGGCATATATATTAAACATGGCATTGTTTACATTGTCGCTATGAATATTATCACTTCAACTATACCCATTAATTCTGTATTAGTGGCTTTTCATTTTGGACGGTATTGTCCGACAGAAAGATCACGAGTATAGTCGTTTTAGATTAGTTCTATGAAAAGGATTTTAATATGAACGCTATCTTTGACAGGATCATTAGAGAGTTTTTTCCTGATGCTAATATACCATGCTGGAAAAAATGGGTTTTCAGCGCCGCGTTTGGCAGTAAGGTATTCTCTCGTTTAATAAATGATGAACGGTTAATTAATAGAAATGGCGTAGACTGGGTTACTTCTGTCGTTGATTTTTTTAACGTTCGATGTGAGACGGAATACTCTGAATTTAATAATATACCCCGACACGGTGCTACGGTTGTTATTTCAAATCATCCGACGGTGATGGATGGTATTGCTTTAATACATACTGTCTCTCAGGTTAGAAAAGATATAAAAATCGTGGCTAACCATATTTTGCCAATGATATTCCCACAGGTAGCAGAACTTACCATTGGTATTGAGAATATGGCTGGTAAAATGAGCCATAAGAAATTCAGGGAGATGAACGATCATCTGAAGAACGGTGGTGTGTTGATTATTTGCCCTGCAGGTAAGCTGGCTAGCTGGTCTCTCTCAGGTTTACAGGAACATCAATGGAATCCCGGTTTTTTACAACTGGCGATGAGAAACAACGCGGCGCTGGTGCCTGTTCATATTACGGGGTCAAACAGCAAAACTTATTATTTTGCTGCGACGGTCTGGCGGCAACTGTCAAATATAATGATTATTCGTGAAGCGCTACGCCATCGTGGTAAGACCATGAAAATCAAAGTGGGGCAGCAAATAGCCTTATCTTCGTTTAATCGATTTAATAAAGATCTGTCTGCCGCGGCAAATGTATGTTTGATGCATCTCCAGAGCATCGGAGAGAATGGCCCGGCGCTTGTAGATACGGTTTCTCCACAAGAATTAACAGGCAGTCGAGAGAGTTTAATAAATGCAATAGAAGAATGTGAAGTATTAAGACAATTTGATGATGGTAGAAAACTATTGATATATCGCAGCAATACTCACGGAACCTCACCCATTATCGATGAGTTAGGGCGCTTACGCGAGCGCTGTTATCGCGATATTGGCGCTGGATCCGGTAAAGACAGAGATAATGATGTTTTTGATGAAACCTATTACCATATCATTTTATGGGATCCTTCTGATGAAGAAATACTGGGTGCCTATCGTCTAATACCCGTTGGTGAGCAGTTAGCGCAACATGGAATAACAGGCCTCTATAGCAACAGCCTGTTCAAGTACCATAATAATGCCTATTCCTGTTTAAGCCAGTGTGTGGAAATCGGCCGTGGATTTATCCAGAAGCCTTATCAAAAAAGTAATGTTCTTGATTATTTATGGCGCGGGATATTTGATTTTATAAAAAGATATCCAGACTATAAATATTTGTTAGGTGTGTTGACGATCCCCGGCTCTTTTCCTGAAGAGGTGCAGAAACTCATTGTAAGCTTTTATAATATGTACTTTCCCAGTTCGGTTAACTTTTGTACGCCAATTCAATTATTCACTGCAGAAGGTGCACAAAGTGATAGCCCATTTTCCGGAAATGATTTTAGAGACGACTGGCGTGTGCTTAACGATTTACTGAGAGAAAAAGGTTATGAACTACCATGGCCTTTTAAACAGAGCGCTAAATGGTTTTCTCCAGGCGGATCGTCGATTCTTGCATTCACAAAAGATGATGCTTTTCACTCGATCGCTGGGTTAAACCTGAGTGCTCTCGATAAATTGAATGAAATATACTTTAAGCATTATTTAAAGGATTAAACTGACGATAACGTTAGGGTTTGGAATGAGAATAATTCAATCCAGACATCAGTAATGAAAAACTCTATGCGTACGGATGCGTTTTAATGCAAAAGCCAGTAAATATATTTTTTGTTTTGGTAGCAATGCTGATTGTAACGGGGTGTGATAACAAACCGGAGAACAGGTTATCTGGTTATTCACATGGCGAATTTGTCTATCTTTCTTATTCTTCCACTGCAAAAATTGAACAGCTATTCATTAAGAAAGGAGATAATGTCACGCCTGGGCAAGAGTTAGTGAAGATTGAGTCCTTTGATGCGCAAAATATTTTCCTGCGAGCTGAGGAAAAACTTTCTGCAGAGAGCGCATTATTGCGAAATCTGGAGTCGGGAGAGCGGCCTGAAGAGCTGGATATTATTCGTGCCCAGATTAAAAAAGCACGATCGGCGGAATCCCAGGTAAAGCGTCAGCTTGAGCGGTATCGTAATCTTTACGCCAGTCGCGCCATCTCGCTCGCAGAATGGGAGGATATCCGGGATGAGTTAACGCAAAAAGGCGCGCAGGTTGAAGAGTTAATTAATCAACTCAAAGCGCGGCAACTGCCTGCCCGTCAGGATGAGATTAGCAAACAGCTCTCGATGGTGGCCGCGGCAAAACTCGAACGTGACAAGGCGCTTTGGGATGTCCAGCAAACGACGATTGTTTCTCCGGTCAATGCTAAAGTCTTCGATATTATTTATCGTGCCGGGGAACGGCCCACTGCCGGCAGACCAATAATTAGTCTGTTACCTCCTGAGAATATAAAAGTACGCTTTTTTATACCCGAGGCGATGCTTGGTAAATTTAAAATCGGAACTAAGGTAAAACTGATATGCGATGGTTGCGCTGAGCCCATTGCTGGCGTGATTAACTACATCAGTCCTGAAGCGGAATTTACGCCTCCGGTTATTTATAGTACGAAACGCCGGGAGAAACTCATTTTTATGGCTGAGGCTGTTCCTGCCCGGAAGCAGGCTGAGCGGATGAAAATCGGCCAGCCGTTTGATGTGGAGGTTATTGGTAATGAATAATCTTTGTATTGATGTAAAAAATCTCAATAAGTATTTTGGTGAGCATCACGTCGTAAAGGATTTCTCTTTGCAGGTGGCAAAAGGCGAAATTTATGGTTTTCTTGGGCCGAACGGTAGCGGGAAAACAACATCGATTCGGATGATGTGTGGTTTGATTACCCCGGATTCAGGTGAAGGCTCTTGTCTGGGCATGGACATCTTTACACAGCGGGAAAAAATAAAAAAAAAGATAGGTTATATGACCCAGTATTTCTCGATGTGGGGAAATTTAACCATCCGGGAAAACTTACTTTTTATCGCGCGGTTGTATAGCCTCGATCAGCGTAAGGCCCGGGTTGAACACGCGCTTTCAGAGTTAGGTCTCACAACCCGACAGCACCAGCTGGCTAAGGAGCTTTCTGGCGGTTGGAAGCAAAGAATGGCCCTTGCCGCCTGCATGTTGCATGAACCTGTTTTGCTGTTTCTGGACGAACCAACCGCTGGCGTGGATCCAAAAGCGCGGCGCGAGTTCTGGCAAATGCTGCACCAGCTATCGGACCGAGGTATTTCGATACTGGTGAGCACGCATTATATGGATGAGGCCGAGCGTTGC
Source organism: Klebsiella sp. G-Nf4 (assembly GCF_002810615.1). Classification (NCBI taxonomy): domain Bacteria; kingdom Pseudomonadati; phylum Pseudomonadota; class Gammaproteobacteria; order Enterobacterales; family Enterobacteriaceae; genus Klebsiella; species Klebsiella sp. G-Nf4. The sequence goes on from NZ_PION01000014.1 coordinate 84,316, forward strand.
CATAAGGTTGCCTATCTGTCTTATGGCCGCCTGTTGGCAAATGGCACTATTGCGTCGATTATCGCGTCCCAGAATCTGATCACCATGCGAACGAGCGGCGCCGGTCTGACGATGCTTGAAAACCAGCTACAGCGCTTGCCGGATATTGAGCAAACGGTCATTTTTGGCAATCAGCTTTATATTACTTCCAGAGATGAAGCGAAGTTAAAGTCCACGCTTTTTGCATTTACACAACAGGGCTATGAGTTCTGCCAGGTGGATACCAATCTGGAAGATGCATTTACCTATTTGATGAAAAACGATTGTGAAAAAAATTAATTTAAGCTTCTCCTTTACTCGCTGGATCGGTGTGGTTATTAAGGAAATCCATGAATTACGTCGTGATAAAGTCAGCATCAGTATGGTGCTCCTGACACCTATTTTTCAGCTGATCATTCTTGGCTATGCCATCAATATGGATCCCCATAATCTTCCTACCGCTTTATTAAATTATGATACCGAACGCATGAGTCAGATTTTTGTGACGGAAGCGCAAAATACAGGGTATTTTTCGATGATTCCTGTCGATTCAGAAGAAGCAGCTCAGAAAGCGTTTGTTCGAGGAGATGTCACTTTTATCGTGACGATTCCTGAGGGATTCACGCGCAAGATGTTGCGTGGAGAAAAGCCTCAGCTGTTAATTCAGGGGGATGCCATCGATCCGATAACCACGGGGAATGCGCTCAGCGCCCTTGTGCAGGTTGCGAAATCGATGTTTCAACACGATTTGCCGGGCGACATGCGTGTAGAGCAAAACGAGGATGATTTTGAGCTTATTATCCATCGCATGTTTAACCCGGAGGGGATTACCCAGTTTAATACTATTCCAGGTATTATGGGATCGATACTCAGTACAACCTTGATCCTGATGACCGCCCTGTCTATTACCCGTGAGCGAGAAAACGGGGCGTTAGAAAATTTACTGGTCTCTCCGTTATCCGGACTTGAGGTCATCATTGGGAAAATAACACCTTTTGTTATCATTGGTTTGTTTCAGGCGACCTTGATTCTGATTGCCGCCGTTCTGTTGTTCGATATTCCCCTTCACGGTAGCGTCTTCCTGCTATTTTTTGTGTTGTTAATTTATGTCTTTCTTTGCCTGTCAATCGGGATTGGTATTTCTGGCCTGGCACAAAACCAACTGCAGGCGCTGCAAATGTCGTCATTTTACTTTATTCCTTCCATTATGCTTTCCGGTTTTATCAGCCCCTTTATTAGTATGCCTGACTGGGCGAAAGCCATTGGCTCCTGTTTACCGCTGACCTATTTCATCCGACTGGTTAAGGGCATCATGTTGAAAGGATATTCTGCGATGGCATTATTACCCGATCTTTTGCCGTTGATCGGCCTGGCGGTGATTGTGATTGGCGTGGGGTTGAAATCTTATCGTAAAACGCTGGACTGACATTATGTGTGCGCCCGGCACGTGTTGGCATAGGCTTTTCGCCATGAAATTCGTATAATGCGCCCCACATTCGTTTCAAGCCGGAGATTTCTATCATGCGTCCAGCAGGCCGTAGCGCTAATCAGGTGCGTCCCGTCACCCTGACCCGTAATTACACAAAACACGCTGAAGGCTCCGTGCTGGTCGAATTCGGTGATACCAAAGTGCTGTGCACCGCTTCCATTGACGAAGGCGTTCCGCGTTTTCTGAAAGGACAGGGACAGGGTTGGATCACTGCCGAATATGGCATGCTGCCGCGCTCAACGCACACGCGTAACGCGCGTGAAGCGGCAAAAGGCAAGCAGGGCGGCCGGACGATGGAAATTCAGCGTCTGATCGCTCGCGCGCTGCGCGCGGCGGTTGACCTGAAAGCGCTGGGCGAATTCACCATCACCCTCGACTGCGATGTGCTGCAGGCAGACGGCGGCACCCGGACCGCGTCTATTACCGGGGCCTGCGTGGCGCTGGCCGATGCGCTGAACAAGCTGGTGGCAGCCGGCAAGCTGAAAACCAACCCGATGAAGGGGATGGTGGCCGCGGTGTCCGTTGGTATCGTTAATGGCGAAGCCATTTGCGATCTGGAGTACATCGAAGATTCCGCCGCGGAAACCGATATGAACGTGGTGATGACCGAAGATGGCCGCATTATTGAGGTGCAGGGCACGGCAGAAGGCGAGCCGTTCACCCATGAAGAGCTCCTCACTCTCCTGGCGTTAGCCCGAGGGGGGATCGAATCCATTATCACGACGCAGAAGGCGGCGTTAGAAAATTAATGATTAAGGCGACTGAGAAGTCGCCTTTTTTTTGCGCTTTATCCTTCATTACACCTGCGAAGGGAGAGTGCGTAGTCCGACAATGATGACAGTACTAAAGGAGCGAATCCATGAAGCCGTATCAGCGCCAGTTTATTGAGTTTGCGCTTAGCAAGCAGGTTCTTAAGTTTGGCGAGTTCACGCTGAAATCCGGGCGCAAGAGTCCCTATTTCTTCAACGCCGGCCTGTTTAACACCGGGCGCGATCTGGCACTGCTGGGCCGTTTTTATGCCGAGGCGCTGGTGGATTCCGGGATTGAGTTCGACCTGCTGTTTGGCCCGGCCTATAAAGGTATTCCGATCGCCACTACCACCGCGGTGGCGTTAGCCGAGCATCATGACCGCGATCTGCCTTACTGCTTTAACCGCAAAGAGGCAAAAACTCACGGTGAAGGTGGCAATCTGGTTGGCAGCCCGCTGCAGGGGCGTGTGATGCTGGTGGATGACGTGATCACCGCCGGTACGGCGATCCGCGAATCCATGGAGATTATCCAGGCCCAGGGCGCGCAGCTGGCGGGTGTACTGATCTCCCTGGATCGTCAGGAGCGCGGCCGTGGCGAGATCTCCGCCATTCAGGAAGTGGAGCGTGATTACGGCTGCCAGGTGATCTCAATCATCACTCTGAAAGAGCTGATCGCTTATCTGGAAGAGAAACCCGAGATGGCGGAATATCTGGCGTCAGTTCGCGCCTATCGTGAAGCCTACGGCATCTGATGATGCATCCGGCAGCCTCGGCTGCCGGATATTTCCTCTATACCAGCTTAGCGCCCTGCGCATTGACGTACAGCGAATAGATTGACGTACTGGACGCCATAAACAGCCGATTGCGCTGTTCGCCGCCAAAACACAAGTTCGCGCAGCGCTCCGGCAGTTGAATGGTGCCGATATGCTTACCCTGAGGGTTAAAGATCCGCACGCCGTCGAGTTCTTCGTTTCCGCTTCCCCATCCGCACCACAGATTGCCGTCTGCGTCGCAGGCGATCCCATCGGCGGTACCTTTGCCACAGTCGAGATACACCCGTTTATTTTTCAGCGTATTGCCTTCCACGTCCCACGCCAGAATTAAGCGGTTCGGTGTCGCCCGGCTTTCCACCACGTACAGGGTCTTTTCGTCCGGCGAGAAACACAAACCATTTGGCCCTTTTATGTCGCCCAATACCACGCTTAGTTTGCGGCTTTCCGGCTCCAGGCAATAGACGTTTTGCGGCAATTCTGGCGTTGCTTTGTGGCCTTCGTAAAAGCCGCTGATGCCAAATGGCGGGTCGGTAAACCAGATGGTACCGTCTGACTTCACAACGATATCGTTTGGGGAATTGAGGCGCTTACCTTGGTAGCTATCGGCCAGTACGGTGACAGATCCATCGTATTCGGTACGCGTAATGCGGCGGGTGTCGTGCTCGCAACTGATTAAGCGCCCCTGTCTGTCGCGGGCGTGGCCATTGCTATAATTGGCCGGGTAGCGAAAGACGCTGGTTTCTCCACTGATTTCATCCCAGCGTATGATGGCGTTATTCGGAATGTCGCTCCACAGCAGCATTCGCATGTCGCCGAACCAGACTGGGCCTTCCGCCCAACGGAAGCCGCTGGCGATGCGTTCAACCTTTGCGCTGGCAAGCATATAGCGACGAAAGCTGTCATCGACGGCCACGATGCGTGGGTCAGGATAGCGTTCCGAAGGGGCCCATGCTGCGAAGCTTTTTTGACTGACTAGTAGTGATGCGGTTGCCAACCCGCCTATCTTCAATAAATCCCGCCGTGACGTCGCCATCAAATCTCTCCTTGTCGGGTGGTGTTGGGGGAGGGTGAAACGATCAGCAAGCTGGATAGTAGGAAAGGAAAGCGGAAACGCGCATTGGGCAATTCAACCAATGGCCCTGGGATTTGCAACAAACTTACGCAGATTGCGAGGAGAATCATGCAGCCTGGCGGCTGCATGTGAGGATTTACTGCAGCTGTGCGGCGACCAGCGGCCAGCGGGCCTCGAAATCATCCGTCGGACGATATTTGAACTCGCTGCGCACAAAGCGCGACAGCATGCCCTCGCAGAAGGCCAGCAGCTGGCTGGCCAGCAGGGTTTCGTCGAGGGTGTAGCCTTCGCCTTCACGCATTTTTTTCTCGCGCATCACCTGACGCAGCTGTACTTCGATGCGTTCAAAAAGCTGGTTGATGCGGCCCTGTAGCCGGTCCTGTTCGAACATCAGCGCGTGCCCGGTGAGGATACGCGTCAGCCCAGGATTACGCTCGCCAAACCCAAGAATCAACAGAACGATCAGGCGCAGGCGCGCGGTCGTGTCCTTTTCATCTTTCAAAATCAAATTGATGCGCGTAATCAGACTGTCTTCAATGAACTCGATCAGACTGTCAAACATGCGGGTTTTGCTGGGAAAATGGCGATACAGCGCGGCTTCAGAGACGCCGACGGAAGCCGCCAGTTTCGCGGTGGTAATACGTTGACTACCATCGCTGGATTCCAGCATCAGCGCCAGAGATTGAAGTATTTCTTCGCGACGATTCCGTTTCGCAGTTTGCTTTTCTGCCATGTTTTAAAATACCCCTGAAAATAAGCACTTGTCAGGCAGACATCCACAATGCGACCGCAAACCTGAGTTTGCGGTGATGTTATTGCATTATGCGCGTTGGGATGCAGGTTCCGTGTTGCTGGGCTTATTTACGCCCTGAGTGACCGAAGCCGCCTTCGCCGCGGTCGGTGGCGTCAAACTCTTCCACCAGGTTAAATTCCGCCTGCACGACCGGCACAAAGACCATCTGTGCGATACGTTCGCCCGGCTCGATGATGAAGCTCTGCTGACCGCGGTTCCAGACGGACACCATCAGTTGCCCCTGGTAATCGGAGTCGATGAGCCCCACCAGGTTGCCCAGCACCACGCCATGCTTATGACCCAGGCCGGAGCGCGGCAGGATCACCGCCGCCAGAGAGGGATCGGCGATATGAATCGCAAGGCCCGTCGGCAACAGCGTGGTTGCACCCGGCGCCAGCTCTACGGCGTCGTCGAGACAGGCTCGCAGGTCAAGTCCGGCGGAGCCGGAGGTGGCATAGGTCGGCAGCGGAAATTGCTGGCCGACACGCGGGTCCAGAATCTTAACGTCGATTTTTTTCATCATAACGGGTCACGATCTCGTCGAGTAATAATTGGCCCAGGAGTTCCTTGCGCTCAAGTGGTAAGCGCTTTTCCCCATCCTGCCAGAAAAGGTGTAATGCGTTGCTATCGCTATTAAAGCCCTGATTAGGCTGAGAAACATCGTTGGCGCAAATCAGGTCGAGGTTTTTGCGGGCACGTTTTTGCCGCGCATATTCTTCCACATTATTCGTTTCGGCGGCAAACCCAACGACGTAAGGGCGATGCGCTTTTAGCGCCGCAACCCCAGCGACAATATCGGGGTTTTTAATCATTTTTATTGTTAATTCATCACCTTGTTTTTTAATTTTATCTTCGGCGATGGCGGCAGCGCGGTAATCCGCCACCGCGGCGCAGCCAATAAAAATATGCTGCTGTTGTGCGCTGGCCTGGACGGCCGCTTCCATTTCCAGTGCGGTAGTGACATCAATGCGCTGCACAAACGGCGGTGTCGGTAGCGATACCGGGCCGCTGACGAGAGTGACCTTCGCACCACGCTGCGCGGCAGCGGCAGCAATCGCGAAGCCCATCTTGCCTGAGCTGTGGTTGCTGATGTAACGCACCGGATCCAACGGCTCACGGGTCGGGCCCGCGGTAATCATGAGGTTGAGATGTTGCAAATCTTTGACAGGGGAGGCGAAATGCTGCGCGGCCATCTCCACGATGGTTAACGGATCGAGCATTCTCCCCGGGCCGACGTCGCCGCAGGCCTGGCTACCGCTGTCCGGTCCCCACAGCAGCAGGCCGCGGGAAGCGAGCGTCTGCAGATTGTGCTGGGTGGCTTGCGCGCGATACATCTGCTGATTCATGGCGGGCACCACGGCAACCGGGGAAGGGGTGGCGAGGCAGATCGTCGACACCAGATCGTTGGCCATGCCGGCCGCCACGCGGGCAATTAAATCGGCGGTTGCCGGGGCGAGGATCACCAGGTCGGCCCATTTTCCGAGCTCAATATGGCCCATGGCCGCTTCCGCCGCCGGATCGAGCAGGCTGTCGGAAACCGGATAGCCGGATACCGCCTGCAGGCTGAGTGGGGTGATGAATGCTTTTGCCGCCTCCGTCATTGCGACACGCACTTCCGCGCCGCGTTCACGCAGTCGGCGCACCAGTTCCGGGGTTTTATACGCCGCGATACCGCCGCTGACGCCCAGGACGATTTTTTTACCCGCCAGAGTCATCATGATGTATTCCTGTTGCCGTAGACCAGAATCCGCGCATCTTATCACAATCCTGTCGCCGTCGTGCCTCTGGTGGGCATTCACTTTGCGAGCTGCTACGCAGGGTGAAAAGCCGCGGGTCGGCAGCGCCGTCAGGCTGTGCCAGGATAGCCTGATTAACGCAGGAGGGCGCATGGACGGAACGGAAAATCTGATGCCACGGGAGAAGATGCTGCAGTATGGCATCGAAGCGCTAACGGATGTTGAGCTGCTGGCGCTGTTTCTGCGTGTCGGCACGCGCCGTCAGGATGTGCTCAGCTATGCGCAGGCGTTACTGCAGCGTTTTGGCTCGCTCTACGCTCTGCTTTCCGCGGATAAAGCGCAACTGATAGCTGTGGATGGACTGGGACTGGCGAAATATGCGCAACTGAAGGGCATTGCCGAGCTGGCGCGACGCTATTTTAGCTCGCAGCTGGTTGAGGAGGCTGCGCTGGTCAGCCCCTCAATGACGCGGGAATTTTTACAAAGCCAGCTCACGGAAGAGGAGCGCGAGATCTTTATGGTGATCTTTTTAGATAATCAGAACCGCGTGTTGAAACATAGTCGCCTTTTTTCTGGTACTCTTAGCCACGTTGAGGTGCATCCGCGAGAAATTGTACGCGAAGCCATCAAAGTGAACGCTGCCGCCGTGATCCTTGCGCATAATCATCCCTCCGGGAGTCCGGAGCCGAGCCAGGCTGACAGGCTGATTACCGAAAGGGTGGTAAAATGTTGTCGATTCATGGAGATACGCGTGCTTGACCATCTGGTCATCGGCCGCGGTGCGTATGTATCTTTTGCCGAACGTGGCTGGATTTAGCCCCGAACTGGCGATCCTTCGGGATCTTTGTCTGTTCGGGACTTGAGCACATCGCCGAGTCAGCGTATACTACGCCACCTTTGAGAATCTCGGGTTTGGCATTTGGGCCTGGCAGTCGAGAGTTCACATTGAACTGCGATGACCAGGCTGTAAAGCCTGACGAGGCGCCAATACCCCATACGAAGCTCGAGCTAATTTGATTTTTGGAGAATAGACATGTCCCGAGTCTGCCAAGTTACTGGCAAGCGTCCGGTGACCGGTAACAACCGTTCCCACGCACTGAACGCGACTAAACGCCGTTTCCTGCCGAACCTGCACTCTCACCGTTTCTGGGTTGAGAGCGAGAAGCGTTTTGTCACCCTGCGCGTATCTGCTAAAGGTATGCGTGTAATCGATAAGAAAGGCATCGATACAGTTCTGTCTGAACTGCGTGCCCGTGGCGAAAAGTACTAAGTACTTAGAGGAAATAAATCATGGCTAAAGGTATTCGTGAGAAAATCAAGCTGGTTTCTTCCGCTGGTACTGGTCACTTCTACACCACCACGAAGAACAAGCGTACCAAACCGGAAAAAATGGAACTGAAAAAGTACGATCCGGTTGTACGTCAGCACGTTATCTACAAAGAAGCTAAAATCAAATAATTTTAGCCTCCTTGTATAAAAACCCCGCTTCGGCGGGGTTTTTTGTTTTTAAAACTTCCCCATATTGCTTTCACATACTCCCTTTTCAGTCCCCTGCCCGTGAAGCACAATACGTCGGGTAAATGGAGGAAAATCATGCCTGAATTACCAGAGGTTGAAACCAGCCGCCGCGGCATCGAGCCGCACCTGGTTGGCGCAACCATTCTGCACGCCGTTGTGCGCAATGGACGGCTGCGCTGGCCGGTTTCCGAAGAGATTTATCGCCTGAGCGATGTACCCGTGCTCAGCGTGCGGCGTCGTGCCAAATACCTGCTTCTGGAACTGCCGGACGGCTGGATCATCGTCCATCTCGGGATGTCGGGGAGTTTGCGTATCCTGAGCGAAGAGCTACCGGCCGAAAAACACGATCACGTTGACCTGGTCATGAGTAATGGCAAGGTGCTGCGCTATACCGATCCGCGCCGCTTTGGCGCCTGGCTGTGGACCAATACGCTGGAAGGCCATCCGGTACTGGCGCATCTTGGCCCGGAGCCGCTCAGCGATGAATTTAACGCCGACTATCTTCAGCAGAAATGCGCGAAGAAAAAAACTGCGATCAAACCCTGGCTGATGGATAACAAGCTGGTGGTAGGGGTCGGCAATATCTACGCCAGCGAATCGCTGTTCTCGGCCGGGATCCATCCCGACAGGTTGGCTTCTTCACTATCGCGGGAAGAGTGTGAGCAACTGGTGAAAGTGATTAAGCTGGTCCTGCTGCGTTCGATAGAGCAGGGAGGCACGACGCTGAAGGATTTCCTGCAAAGCGATGGCAAGCCGGGCTATTTTGCCCAGGAGCTGCAGGTCTATGGCCGCAAGGGCGAACCGTGCCGGATCTGCGGCACGCCGGTTGTCGGGACCAAACATGCCCAGCGCGCGACCTTTTATTGCCGTCAGTGCCAGAAGTAGTTCTCAGGAACAGGAACGTTTGTAGGCCCGGTCAGCGAGCCTGCGGGTGCGCATCTGGTGGGCCGGGGATGTTTGTAGGCCAGGTCAGCGTAGCGCCACCTGGCACAAAGACCGGGACAGAGCCGGTGTGGATGGGCCGGCGGCGCAGTGCAGCGCCAGCCTGCGTGGCTCATGCCCCAGCAGATAGATGCGTTACTTCAGCTTATTCAACAGCGCCTGGTGGACGTTAGCTGGCAGGAAATGAGAAACGTCGCCCTGATGACGCGCCACTTCCTTCACCAGTGAGGAAGAGATAAACGACCACTCTTTGCACGGCATCAGGAACACGCTCTCGAGGGTGGGCATCAGGTGGCGGTTCATGTGGGCCAGCTGCATCTCATACTCGAAATCCGCCACCGCCCGCAGGCCGCGAATTAAAATATTGGCCTGCTGCGCGCGGGCGAAACTGGCCATCAGGTCGCTAAAGCCGATAACCTCCACGTTAACCAGATGCGCTGTTGCCTGAGTGGCCAGCGCGATACGCTCGTCGAGGGTAAACATCGGCTTTTTGCTCGGGCTCGCGGCGATAGCCAGCACCACTTTATCGAACATGCTCGCCGCGCGGGTGACAATGTCGATATGACCGTTGGTGATGGGATCAAAGGTACCCGGATAGATCGCTTTTGTGCTCATGATTACCCTTTCTCCGAGTAGCCGTGGCTCAGCGCCCACAGCTCGGTATATTTCGTAAACGTATACTGCGCGTTGACCATCGCCAGTAACCAGCCCTGCTTACCGTCCAGCACCCCACCGCGCAGCAGCAGCGTTTTCAGGAACGCGCCCAGGGTATGGCTGAAAATTCCCGCCATCGAGGTCTTCTTGCCCTTGCGGTGGCGCTCAAGCGCCCACGCGGCAGCATACGCCAGCTGTTTTTGCTGGAAGCCAGCGAAGTCGCGGCAGGTCAGATGCAAGAGATCGCCGGTTAGCGGAATGACCTCTGCGCCCAGGCTATCCAGCGATTCATGGACCAGATTATCGTTATAGCGGTAACGGGCGCGTTCGTACAGGCGCAGCACGCGATCGGGATACCAACCGCTGTGGCGCATAAAGCGTCCGAGAAAGTAGTTGCGACGAGCGATGCTGTAGATAGCGCCGCGCTGCGGCGCTGCCAGCACCTTAAGAATAGCCTGCCTGAGTTCTGGCGTGACGCGCTCATCGGTATCGATCATCAACACCCAGTCGCCGGTGGCATAGTCCTGCGCGCGCTGGCGCTGAATGCCATAGCCTCGCCAGTCGGTATGGGTATAGACCTGGGCGCCGAGGCGGCGGGCCAGCTCGACGGTGTTGTCGGTACTGCCAGAGTCGAGGACGATGATTTCATCTGCCCAGCTAACGGAGTCCAGACAATCCGGCAGCAGGTCCGCTGCATCTTTGGCGATCATCACCACGGAAAGTCGGTTCGACATTAATGACTCCGTTGCGGCATGTAAGGTTGCAGTAACTTGAGCAGACGCGACAGCGCGCCCTGGTTCTGGTGCAGCACTTCCACTGCGTGACGGCCATACCACAAGCGGTAGTCTTCATCGGTCAGGAGCGTGGACACTTCCCTGACCAGCGAGTCGGCGTCGGTGACCGTGATCAGGCCATCATCCTGCTGCAGCTTGGCGCAGATATCTTTGAAGTTGAAGGTATGCGGCCCCATCAGCACCGGAATGGCATGCGCCGCCGGCTCGAGCGGGTTATGACCGCCGCGTTCCACCAGGCTGCCGCCAACGAAGGCGAGGTCGGCAATGCCGTAGAGCAGCATCAGTTCACCCATGGTATCGCCAATCACCACCTGGGTACTGGAGGAGGGGATCTCGCCGGTGCTGCGCAGAGTAAAGCTCATTCCGGCCTTTTGCACCATCTCACGCGCATCGGGGAAGCGCTCCGGATGCCGAGGAACGAGGATCAGCAGCAGGTTCGGGAAGGTCTCCAGCAGTTTTTTATGCGCCTGCAGGATGATTTGTTCTTCGCCGTCGTGAGTGCTGGTGGCAATCCATACCTTGCGGTGCGGCGCCCATTGGCGGCGCAGCGTAATCGCGCGGGCCGCCAGCTCCGGGGTGACGGAGATATCGAATTTCAGACTACCGGTGACCGCCAGCTGGTTGCGCTTCAGCCCCAGAGCGAGGAAGCGGTTGCCATCCTCTTCATTCTGCGCGGCGATAAGCGTAATACGGCTTAACAGACGGCGCATAAAACCGCCCAGTTTGGCATAGCCTTTAGCGGAACGTTCAGAGAGGCGGGCGTTGGCGATCACCAGCGGGATCTTACGCTTATGCAGCGCGGCCACCATATTCGGCCATAGCTCGGTTTCCATAACGATAACCAGCTTCGGCTGAACGGTATTCAGGAAGCGGTTCATGGCGCCGGGCAGATCGTAGGGCAGATAGACGTGATGGACATCTTTGCCGAACGCCGACATGGCGCGCTCGGAGCCGGTCGGCGTCATGGTGGTGACGGTGATCGGCATCGACGGGTAGCGGTGGCGCAGAGCGCGAACCAGCGGAATGGCGGCCAGGGTTTCTCCGACGGAAACGGAGTGCAGCAGAATGCCATCCGGCTCTACCTTGTTCTGACAGAAGCCATAGCGTTCCGCCCAGCGTTTACGATAGGCAGGAGCCTTACGACTGCGCAGCAGCAGCCGCAGCCACACCAGCGGCTGAATAAGGTAAAGTAGGGTGGTATAAAGCAATTCCAAACTATTTATCCGTTCTCTGTTTTGGCGGGCAAATTCTAAGCATTTAGCCCGCGTAAAGCTATCTCTTTGGCGGAAACAGCGGGTTTTTGGTCTATACCGCGTGGCGATAACGCTTAATACGCAGATAACGGCGTCCCAGGCGCCAGCGTAAACGGAAAGTACAGGCGTTTTTCCAGATTAACCGCCAGATACCGCGGTCGAAGAATTCTTTAATAATAACATGCTTTTTCGACTCATCTTTCATGCTGTCGAAGGTGTGGATGATCCCCAGGCCTTCTTTGGCGATCTGCCAGCGACAGGCGGCGATATGGCGCACTTTATCCGGGTAGCGCTGGTTGATCGCCTCCAGCATCTCCAGAATCTTCATATAGTGGCGCGCCGAACGCATCAGCGTGTCGTCGTTGTCCGGCTTATGCGACACCGACTCAGAGTGGATGTAGTAATCATAGAACTGCTGGCTGGTGTACTGCACGCGCTCCGCGGCCAGCAGCGCCTCTGTCGTCCACGGGATATCCTGATGGCGCAGGCCGGGCTCGAAATGGAAGTGGTGCTGGCGGATAAAGTCGTGGCGATAGATGTTGAGCCAGGTGACGTGCAGAAACTTCCGCGAGTCCAGGGCCTGCTTGAGCCAGACATGGCCCGGCAGCACACTGGTCGAGGGCAGGCGATCCAGCGGGAAGATCGGGTGACTCTCACGGCGCTTTTCGTACACGTAGGTACCGTTGCAGGTCGCGATATCGAGATGTTCTTTCTCCGCCATCTCCAGCAGCGTGCGATACATGCCCGGATAGAGTTTGTCGTCGATATCCGGAAACGCGAGATATTTGCCGCTGGCGGCGGCGAGGCCGGTATTGCGCGCGACCGAGACGCCCTGGTTTTCCTGCTCCAGTACCTGGACGTTCTGCAGCCGATCCCGCCATTCGGCGATCACCGCCAGGCTGTTGTCCGTCGAACCATCGTTCACCAGGATCAGTTCATAGCTTTCCAGCTGCTGCTGTTCAAGGCACTCAAAGAATTGCGCAAGAAATTTCTCACCGTTGTAGACGGCAGCCACGATGCTCAATAAAGGCGTTTGACTCATAAATCTTCGATCCTGGTTAACTAACGGCGTCAGGTGCGCTGCAGCTGACGATACTGCTGACAAATGGACACGACGCTGAATTTTTCCAGCGCGGCGTCGTCGATAGTCGGCGGGTTATGGTAAATGCTTTGCATCGTCTGAGCCAGCGCCGGACTGGTCAGATCCGCCAGACCGCGGGCAAGTTCGCCGGTGAGGATCTCGGTGACGCCGCCGGGGCAGCGGGTGCTGGCAACCGGCGTATGCAACAGCAGCGCTTCCACCACCACATTGCCGAATCCTTCGCTATCGGAGCTTAAAACCAGCATCCGTGCGCCTTTGATCCACGGTAAGGGGTTTTTCTGAAAACCCTTGAACCACACCCGATCGTCAACCTGCAGCGTTTTGGCCAGCTGGCGCAGGCGCTGCTCTTGCTCCGGTTTTCCCTGGCCTAACAGCACCAGCGGCGCGTCAATGCCGCTTTGCGCATAGGCTTCAATCAGGCGGTCGTGGCGTTTGCCCGGATGGAAGCGGCCGACGTGAATCAGATAGTCGCCGTCCGGTCGCTCGCTCTCGGCTTCCGCCTCGGCACGCAGGGCAGTGATATCGAAGGGATTGTAGATGGTTTTCAGCTGTGCCGGACGCAGGGCGAAGGCTTCTACCAGATCACGTCCCACGGCGTCGGAAACCGACACCACGTTGCGACCCTGGTAAATTCGCTTAATTTTCTGCTGCTTCATCCAGCGGTCAAAGCCGGTGCGGTGCCCGAGATAGGAGGCAGAGAATACGCCGTGCAGACAGAACCAGACGTTACGCTCGCGCAGCGCCCGGCTGCGGGCGACGATGCGGTCGGTTTTGTGCAGGTTGGAAAGTACAAGGTCAAATTGTCCCTGCTTTTCGGCCCGGATGACCGCGGCGTCCAGCTGGCGGGCGCGGCGGGACAGCTCAGTCAGCTTGCGCCACGGTTTGCGGCAACGATCGGCCACCACCTGGTAGTCGAGCCCCTCGGGTAACGGGTACTCGCAGACATCGCGCAGCGAAATGAGCGACACCCGATCGCCGTCGCGCAGGAACTGTGCCGCCAGGGTCAGGACCACTTTTTCCGCGCCGCCACCGGGTAAACCGTCAATCACAAATAAGATGCGCATCGTTATTTCACCAGATCCTGATAAAGAGAAAGCAGCTGGGTGGAGAGTCGCTCGCTGGTGCAGGCCATAATGCGCTCGCGGGCGCGGCCGCCTTGCGCAGAGCCCAGCGCGCGCGGCGGCAGAGCCATCACCGCTTGCTGCAGCGCCGGGATATCCAGGGCGTCGCAGACGTAACCGTTGTGGCCGTCGACGATAAACTCCGCTCCGCCGCATCCGGTGGTGGTGATCACCGGCAGACCGCAGGCCATTGCCTCGAGAATGACGTTGGGGAACGGATCGTAGAGGGTGGGCAGCAGCAGACCATCGGCCATTTGATAGAAGGGCAGCGTCTCCGACTGCATGCCGAAGAAGCGCACGCGCGCTTCGCAGCCGAGACTCTTCGCCAGCGCCTGATAGCGCGGCTGATCCTTATCTTTGCCAACCACCAGCAGATAGCGATCGGTCGGGGCGATGGCGCGAATTGCCGCCGCCAGTCCTTTGCGCTCAAAGCCGGAGCCGACGTAAATCAGGCAGGTTGCCTGCAGCGGTAGCTGCCATTTGGCGCGTAAGGCGGCAAAGGTGTCTTCGCCCGGCGGCAGAAAACGCTGGTTATCAATGGCGTTATAAATAACGTGGATCTTCTCCGCCGGCAGGCCAAAGTCTTCGATAATTTCGCGCTTGATCATCTCGGCGTTGCAGATCACCCCGCGCAGGTGTGAGTCTTCATACATCTCGCGCTCCGCCTGCATGACGTAGCGGTGGTAACGGTCGGCGAACAGCAGGCGGCTTTTCCAGGCCGGTAAAATGCGCGAGCGCTGCTGCAGCCAGCGGCGATGAACGCCATCGCCAGCGCGGTAGAGATCGCAGCCGGGAATACGTTCATGGCTCTGCACCAGGTCGAAGGACTCACGCTGCCAGAGCGCGCGCGCGGCGTTGGCAAACCCGCGTTCGCGGCTGATGCGCCCCCATTTACGTGGGTTACAGATATGGATCTGCCAGTCCGGTTTCACCGGCCCCTGCCATTCGCGGGTGATGACGTTCAGCTGCAGATGACTGCTGTCGAGGGCTTCCAGCGCGCGGGAGACAAACCGTTCTGCACCGCCGTCCGGGCGGTACTTCTGCCGCACCAGAGCCAGCCTGAATTTACTCATGCCAGTACCTTTTTCGCCGCTGCGATTACGGCGTCGGTAGGAATTAAATCGAGATAACGTTCTTCGGTGTTGGTGTTGATGGCGTCCGGATCGGGCAGCGGACCGAAGTCGCCGGCCCAGATCACTTCGCCTTTCGCCTGCCACGGACGCCAGAAGGTCAGCTTCGAGGGGCCGAACAGGGCGACCAGCGGAGTGCCGAGAGCCGCAGCCATATGCATCGGCACCGAGTCGACGCCGATAAACAGGCGGGCGTGATCGATCACTGCCGCCAGCTGGCGCAGCGTTAACTGGCCGGCTAAAGAGTGCAGACGCGCCTGCGGGCAGCCGGCGATGATGGTGTCCACCATTTTCTTCTCTCTATCGTCGGGGCCGGAGGTGAGCACGACCGCGTACCCCTCGGCGGATAGCGCGTTGATCAGCGCGCTCATACGATCTTCGCGCCAGCATTTAAAGAACCAGCGCGACGTTGGCTGGATGACGATGTAGTTTTCCCGGAACTCCTCCGGCAGCAGGGCGCGGCTGGTGGCCCAGTCTGCTTCGCTGTAGCCCATCCGCGCCGGCGCGTCGTTCAACGGGAGACCGAGCGGAGCGAGAATAGAGAGATTCTGCTGTACCGTATGCAGCTGGTTGTGCTGTTGGGTGGAGGCTAGCGCGGTGTGGCAATAGCGCCAGAACGGGTGGCGGCGCTTCGGAAAATCAAAACCAATCCGCGTCGCGGCGCCGGTCAGTTTGCTGATAATCGCGCTCGGCCACTGGTCAGCAAGGTTAAGCACCATATCGTATCGCTGCTGACGCAGCGTCTGAATGAGCTGCCATTGCATCTTCAACTGATGCCTTTTTCCCTGCTTTTTCCAGCGGCGATCGAGACCATAAATATGATGGATATCGGGGTTGGCGGCGAGCATATCCCGGGTCTCTTCATACAGCAGCACATCCACGCTGGCGGCGGGATACTGCTGTTTCAGCGCGTGAATAAGCGGCGTGATCAGCAGCATGTCGCCATGATGGCGCAGCTTAATGACCAGGATCCGCGCCGGGTTCAACGGGCCGCGGGAGAGGGTTTCAGGCGTCATACTCTGTTCTTCATCCAGGATAAGGGTTCCGATTCTAGGGGATCAGACAGATTGAGAGAAGCGTTGTATTGCTCTACCATGACCTGATACGTATGGCCTGAGGACGTTTTCGTGCACAATCCCGCATTTCTCATCACGATTGATACAGAGGGCGATAACCTCTGGCAAAAACATGACAGCATCACCACCGAGAATGCGCGTTATCTCCCGCGTTTTCAGCAGCTTTGCGAAAAGTATGGCTTTAAACCGGTCTATTTGACCAACTATGAAATGGCCATCGACCCCTTTTATATCGAATTCGCCAGAGACGTGATTGCCCGCGGCACCGCGGAAGTCGGCATGCATCTGCATGCGTGGAACAGCCCGCCGACCGAGCCGCTGACCGCCGATGACTGGCGTCATAAGCCTTATCTCATTGAATACAGCGATGCCATGATGCGTGAGAAAGTCGACTATATGACGCATCTGCTGGAGGATACTTTCCAGACCAAAATGGTCAGCCATCGCGCCGGGCGCTGGGCCTTTGACGAGCGCTATGCGCGTCTGCTGGTGGAGCACGGTTATCAGGTGGATTGCTCGGTGACCCCGCGGGTGAACTGGAAGACCGCCAAGGGGGCGCCGCAGGGCGATGGCGGGACCGATTATCGCCGCTTCCCGCAGCATGCCTATTTTCTCGATGAAAATGATATCAGCCGCGAAGGCCACTCTCCGCTGCTGGAAGTGCCGATGAGCATTCAGTACAAGCACTCAGCGTGGATGAATAGCGTGAAGCAGGGCTACGATCGCCTGCGGGGTAAAGTGCGTTCCCCCTCCGTACACTGGCTGCGTCCGATGGGCGGCAACGTGGAGACGATGAAAAAAGTCGTCGAACAAACGTTGACGCAGGGCAATGACTACGTGGAATATATGCTCCACTCTTCAGAGTATATGCCCGGCGGCAGCCCTACGTTCCAGAATGAACGGGATATTGAGCGTTTATACGCTGACCTTGAAGCCTTTTTTAGCTGGCTGGCGCCGCAGGTGAAGGGCATGACGTTGGCAGAATATTACCAGCGGAAAATTACACAGCGCTAACACAGCTCAAGGTACCGTATGCGTATCCTTAAACAATTAACGCGGAAAAAGAATGCTTTTTTCCGCGGCATTAAATTTAATTTAATTAACTATCGATACAGAAATAAGCCAGCGCGTAAAGCCTTTGACCCAGCGGCTGTCCGTCGCGTGCTGCTATTGCGCCTGGACGATAAAGTCGGCGATATGGTGGTCACGACCGGCTGCGCCAGAATACTGGCCGAACGGGGATATCAGGTTTCGGTGTTAACCGGACCAATATGCTGCGAAATATTAGCAGGCTCAGAATTCATTCAGCAAGTATATTTATATCGGCCGCGTATGTCCTTAAATACGTTGCGGGCGGTAGGTTTTGATGCAGTTATCGATTTTGATGACGTGACCAGCTATGAACGCTTTAAATTACTCGCCGATTTACGGGCGGCCAGCGTGATTGGTTTTAATAAAGAGCCCTATAAACTTTACGATCATTCGATCGCTTTTTTTGACAGCAACAGCCATATTTCCCAGCGCTATAAACAGGTGGTGAAGCTGTTTGGCATCGTTGACGACCACCCATATCACTATCATCTCCCCGGCTGTCGCCATGAGCGGGAGAAAGTGGCTCGCTTGCTTTCCCAGGCCGGAGAGGTCGAACTGCGCATCGCCATTAACCCTTTTACCGCCTCCGAGGATAAAGACTTCTGTCGTCATCAGGTGGCGGCCCTGGTCGAGCGGCTACATGCTCTGCCTTACCGGGTCTGTATCGTGATGGTGGGGCGCAGTGAGAAAATTCGGCAGCTTGGGCTGAATTTGGCGCTGTACATCGCCGACAGCACCATCAACTCCGCCGTCGAAGTGATCCGCAGTTGTGATTTAGTCATTACGCCGGACACCTCAATTGTGCATATCGCCCGTGCCTTCGATAAACCGATGGTGGCGGTCTATAACAAGCGCAAACTCAAGGATACCGGGCTGCCCGGCTATCACATCTGGGCGCCGGGCTATGACAAGGCGAAGCAGATCGTTTGTGAAGAAGCGAATGTCGCCGATGTGGCGATTGAGTCGGTGTGGCCCGTGATTAAAGAGCAGGCCGACCGGCTGGTCGCCGCCCGCGGTTGATTTAAAAGTGAATATAAAAAAGGGCCGCTGACGGCCCTTTTTGTTAGCGTTTTTCCGCCAACCCTTTGCTGAGCGCAATGCCCATCGGCAGCCAGAACAGCACCCAGGTCTCCCGTGGGTTGCTAATGATAAACATCCCCTGCGAGGCCATAAAAACCAGCGCGTAAAACAGGATCGCCAGGCTGTAGCGGCTGTCGGTGCGGCGCTTGCGCCACGCCTGCCATAGCCCACAGGCAATGACCGCCAGCAGCAGCAGTAACCCTACAATGCCGCCTTTCAGCAGGGCACCCATATACACGCTGTGGGTGGTCGTGATGTGCTCGCCGCTGTAGTTGATGAAATCCAGTTCATAGCTGAAGCCGCGCCCCAGCCACGGCTGGCTGGCCATCTCCGACAGCGTATGATGCCAGATGCTCAGGCGCAGCCCGCTTTGGGTGCCAAGCTCCTCGAAACGGGCGAGCAGCATGTCACCCACCGGCGTCATGACCAAAAGCAGCGCTACCAGCACGGCCAGCGCCGCGGCGATCAGCAGGTTGCGGCGGGTGAAGACGTGCAGGTGCAGCGTACAGCCGACCGCCAGTACCAGGGCGATGATCGGCCCACGGCTTTGGGTGAGCAGCAGCATCACCAGCATGATGGCGATCGGCAGATAGAGCCAGTGGCTGGCTTTTTCTTTCAGTAGCATGCCGCAGATTAAAATGCCGATGCCGCAGTAACCGGCAAGGTCGATAACGTTCGTTGGCCCGGGGTTCTCGGGGGAGACCGCTCGTGCAGTGAGGACCAGCGTGTGGTCGATAATCAGCGTCCACAGGGAGAGCACAGTGATCCCGCCAACCACCGCCAGCATGGCCAGACGGCGGGTTTGTCCGTCGCTGAGCAGCATCGCCATCAGCAACAGATACCCCGTCAGATACACGCCGTGGGTGATCGGCGAGTCAATATGCTGCGGCGTATGCCCCCACAGGTTACTGAGGGCGTAATAGATAAAGAAAGCCGCCAGCAGCGTCCAGGTCTGCCACTGCTCGCGTAACACCCCGGCCAGCGCCTGGCGGTTTTCCTGGCGTACCAGCGACAGCAACAGCAGCAGGATCGATAAATGCAGCAGATTATTGGTCCGGGTGGACATGCAAAAAATCGCGCTGAAAAATAAAAATAAAGGAAAGACAATCGAGTAACCCTGTCTGGCGTAGTTACTCATTTTTAAAGTACTCATTAAACGCAACCTTTTCGAAGATAGTATCCGGCACAGCGCTTTCTGGAGAAAAATTAATCACCCGGACCTGACGTTGCTGCAGTACCTGAGCGGCATGCGCAAAGGAGGGCATGACGAGGGTATCCACTTTTGTTGCCAGGTACGAAGGCAATTTTTCTTGTTGTGTTTCATAGAATCGCGGCTGGTTAAAGTTGGTCATATCCAGGCCGCTCACCAGGATAGTATTGAAACCCAGCCAGGCGAGAATTTGCAGCGCCCAGTAGACCACCGTGCCGGCATCGAAGATGCCCTGGCGAATATCGGTGCTAAAGCAGATATCCGGGCGCTGGGGATGAAAGCACATCGCCGCATTCTGCTGGTAAGTGCGCTTTATCGCTTCGCTGGCGACTTTCGGCTGGTAAATCTTATAGCAACCGTCCTCAATCAACGCCAAACGGCAGCGTAGTGCGTCCCCATAGCGATCGAGGATCTTGGCAATTCCGTGCATGGTGGTGAACAGCAGAATCTCCGGCTGGCTGACAATGGCGCGGATAATATCAGGCTTCTTATCGAAAAATTCCATGTCGACGATGGTATAGAGCGAAAAGTGCAGCCGGTCGGCAAGATGCCAGGCGCCATTGACGCCCATTACCGGGATCGTTTTCGATAACAGGGAAAAGTCGATATTACGGGTCGAGGGGCCGGTAGCGGTCAGCAGGACTTCGCCCTGCATGCTGTTTTTCAGCGCGCTCAGGCTGACCAGCGGCACCGTTTTCCCTTTATAGCGTAACGCGCTGATTTCGCCGCTCGGCGCGCGCGTAATGCGGGTAAAAGGCCACAGATTTTCATTGTGGCGATAAGCGCGAGGGCGTGTATAGCGGTAGATCTGTTTAAACAGGGATCCCATCAGAGCAGCCCCTGATTTTGCAGGAGAAGATGAACCCGACTGGCCGGAATATCGCTGGTGCTGGTGCTGTTTTCCGGCCTGACGATATGCTGGTTTTTACCGTATCCGCCAATCAACCCCGGATCGGTCGGGCCGTAGAGCGTGAAGTTCGGTTTATCCAGCGCAGCGGTCAAATGGCTCAGTCCGGTATCGACCGAGACGACGGCCCGGGCGCTGGCCAGGACCTGCGCCACCTGCTCAAGGCTCATGCGCGGCAGCACTTCAACATACTCACGTCCTTCCGCCAGTCGTTTTGCCCGCGACTCTTCGTGCGGGGCGCCCCACGGCAGCTTAATGCGGACGCCACTGTCGGCCAGCAGATCGAGAAGCTCCTGCCAGCGGGTTTCTGGCCAGTGTTTATCGTCGCGGGTGGTGGCGTGCAGGAACACCAGATAGGGCGCGGTAGCGCTAGCCTCGTGCTGCAGGAAATGGCGCGCAATGGCGTAATCCCCCTGGGTCTGGGGTTTCGCGTAGCCGAGGCTTTTGGCGAACAGCTCACGGGTACGCTCCACCGCGTGCTGCTGTTTCGCGATATGATGGCGGCGATTGTAAAACAGGCTCGCCAGCGGCTCGCGGGCCGTTTGCCAGTCCATACCGTGCTTCACGCCGTGTGCCAGGCGAGTGACCAGCGCGGCGCTTTTCACCAGCCCCTGGGCGTCGATGATGGCGTCATACTTTACCGCCTGAACAGCCTCGCGGAAGGCTTGACGCTCCGCTTTAATCGGCGCGGAAAACCAGGCTTTACGCCAGCGGCGAATCGCCACTGGAATGACCCGGTCGACGTTTTCATGCCAGGAGGGGATCTGCGCGAAACCCTCTTCAACCACCCAGTCGAAGCGAATGCCGGGGATGGCCTGCGCAGCGTCGGTTAGCGCGGGCAGCGTGTGTAGCACGTCGCCCATGGACGAGGTTTTTACGATCAATACCCGCATCCGTTACGCTTCCTCGTGCTCGGTTTTTTCCGTCAACAATTCGTTCAGCTCTTGCAGGACGCGTTCTGGCGTGATGTCGATCAGGCTTTGATGATAGCCTTCCGCGGCATCGCCTTTGCGCACTTTGTGGTAGCCGCTAATCAGGCGGATCACGCGCGCTTTATGCGACAGCGGCGGGGTGAAGTCCGGGCTGCTCGGACCGTACAGCGCCACCAGCGGGCGGTCCAGCGCGGCGGCGACGTGCATCAGTCCCGAATCGTTAGTCACTACAGCTTTACAGGCGGCAATCAGGATCACGGCCTGTTCCAGCCGGGTTTCACCCGCCAGATTACGGCACCAGGCCTGCTGCTCGCTGCTGAGGGCGGCGATGATCTCTTTGCCGGCATCGTTGTCTTTGGCCGAGCCGAAAAGCGCAATCTGATAGCCATCGTCGATAAGCTTTTTCGCCAGCGCAGCATAGTGATAGTGCGGCCAGCGCTTTGCCGGTCCGAATTCCGCACCGGGGCAGAAGCCGATGATCGGCCGCTCGTTTGAGAGATTAAAGGCGTTGCAGGCCTGTGATTTTTCGCCATCGTTGACCTGCAGCTGCGGCCACAGCAGCGGCTGCGGCAGATCTTTGGCGCAGCGCATCACGCCGTTGTCGTAGGCCAGCGCCACGTAGCGTTCCACCATCAGCGGCCAGGCGTCTTTGTCCAGCACCCGGGCGTCGTTGAGCAGGCCGTAGCGCATCTCGCCGCGCCAGCCGGTGCGCAGCGGGATGTTGGCAAAGAAAGGGACTAATGCCGATTTAAACGAGTTCGGCAGCACGTAGGCACGATCGTAGCGACGCTCGCGCAGGCTGTGGCCGAGCTTGCGGCGTTCGCCGATAGCCAGCGCGCCGTGGCCCAGCGGCATCGGGATCGCTTCGTTCACTTCCGGCATGCGCGATAGCAACGGACGGCACCAGGCTGGCGCCATCACGTCGATAATCGCCTGGGGATAGCGCGCCCTGAGCGTACGATAAAGACTTTGCGACATCATCATGTCGCCCACCCAAGACGGGCCTATCACCAATATTTTCATGCTTGTTTCTTACGCGTCGCGATTCAGCCAGGCCATATATTCCGTTACGCCTTCGGCAACGGTTTTGAACGGTTTGTCATAGCCCGCTTTGCGCAGGTTAGTCAGATCCGCCTGGGTGAACGCCTGGTAGCGGCCTTTCAGTTTGTCCGGGAACGGGATGTACTCGATGCTGCCTTTCTTGTGGTACGCCAGGGTCGCATCGGCGACGGCCTGGAAGGATTCCGCGCGGCCAGTGCCGAGGTTGAAGATCCCGGAAACGCCGTTTTCCCAGAACCACAGGTTAACGGCGGCAACGTCGCCCACGTAGACGAAGTCGCGCTTGAAGCCGTCGCTGCCTTCAAACAGTTTCGGACTTTCGCCATTATTCAGTTGGGTGTTGAGGTGGAAAGCTACGCTCGCCATGCTGCCTTTGTGGCCTTCGCGTGGCCCGTAGACGTTGAAGTAGCGGAAGCCGACGATCTGCGAATTGGCTTCCGGCAGGATCTGGCGGACGTATTCGTCGAACAGGAATTTGGAGTAGCCGTAGACGTTCAGCGGCTGTTCGTACTCGCGGGACTCGATGAAGTCGCTGGTGCGCCCGCCGTAGGTGGCCGCGGAAGAGGCGTACAGGAACGGAATCTCGCGCTCCAGGCAGTAGTGCAGCACTTCTTTAGAGTACTGATAGTTGTTGTCCATCATGTACTTGCCATCCCACTCTGTGGTGGAAGAGCACGCGCCTTCGTGGAAGATCGCTTCGATTTCACCGAACTCTTCACCCGCCATAATCTGGATCAGAAAGTCTTCTTTATCCATGTAGTCAGCGATGTTCAGGTCAACCAGGTTCACAAACTTGGTGCCGTCTTTCAGATTGTCGACAACCAGAATGTCGGTGATGCCTTTGTCATTCAGCGCTTTAACGATGTTGCTGCCGATAAAGCCTGCGCCGCCGGTAACGATGATCATAACTGTACCTTTGAAGTTGGGAGCCCGAAGACAATCCGGGCATGAATGCTCATATCATATCACCACATGAGCAAGCCTACAGCCATTCGCAGAATAAGGTGCTGGGCTGACGTGATTTATGCTGCAAATAATTCATTCAGGCCTGCATCATCTCGTATCAGCGTATAGCTTTGGGTAATATGTGCCAAATTTTGCCGAATCTGGAGAGTTGCAATGCGTGGTGATTTCTACAAACAGTTAACGAGTAATCTGGAAACCGCTCGGGCCGAAGGCCTGTTCAAAGAAGAGCGGATCATCACCTCGGCGCAGCAGGCGGACATTACCGTCGGCGACAGCCACGTGATTAACTTCTGCGCCAATAACTATCTGGGTCTGGCGAACCACCCGGAACTGATTGCCGCGGCGAAATCCGGCATGGACAGCCACGGCTTCGGGATGGCCTCCGTCCGTTTCATCTGCGGCACCCAGGATACGCATAAGCAGCTGGAGAAGAAGCTGGCCGATTTCCTCGGTATGGAAGACGCGATCCTCTACTCCTCCTGCTTTGACGCCAACGGCGGCCTGTTTGAAACGCTGCTCGGGCCGGAAGACGCCATTATCTCCGACGCCCTGAACCATGCCTCGATCATCGACGGCGTGCGTCTGTGTAAAGCGAAGCGTTTCCGCTACGCCAACAACGACATGCAGGAGCTGGAGGCGCGTCTGAAAGAAGCGCGCGAGGCCGGCGCGCGTCACGTGCTGATCGCCACCGATGGCGTCTTCTCGATGGATGGCGTGATCGCCAACCTGAAAGGCGTTTGCGACCTGGCGGATAAATACGATGCGCTGGTGATGGTCGATGACTCCCACGCCGTCGGCTTCGTCGGCGAAAATGGCCGCGGCTCTCATGAATATTGCGACGTGATGGGTCGCGTCGACATCATCACCGGCACGCTGGGTAAAGCGCTGGGCGGCGCCTCCGGCGGCTACACCGCCGCGCGTAAAGAGGTGGTTGAGTGGCTGCGCCAGCGTTCCCGTCCGTATCTGTTCTCCAACTCTCTGGCGCCGGCCATCGTGGCCGCCTCCATCAAAGTGCTGGAGATGGTTGAAGAGGGCGCAGACCTGCGCGATCGCCTGTGGGCTAACGCGCGTCTGTTCCGCGAAAAAATGACCGCGGCGGGCTTTACGCTGGCGGGCGCCGACCACGCCATCATTCCGGTGATGCTGGGTGAAGCGGTGGTGGCGCAGAACTTTGCCCGCGAGCTGCAGAAAGAAGGGATCTATGTCACCGGCTTCTTCTATCCGGTGGTACCGAAAGGCCAGGCGCGTATTCGCACCCAGATGTCGGCGGCGCATACCCCTGAACAAATTGAGCGTGCGGTGGAAGCCTTTACCCGCATCGGCAAACAACTGGGCGTCATCGCCTAATAAGGGTGTGAGATGAAAGCGTTATCCAAACTGAAAGCGGAAGAAGGCATCTGGATGACCGACGTACCGGAACCGGAAGTCGGCCATAACGATCTGCTGATTAAAATCCGCAAGACCGCCATTTGTGGAACCGACGTGCACATCTACAACTGGGATGAGTGGTCGCAGAAGACCATTCCGGTGCCGATGGTGGTCGGTCACGAATACGTCGGTGAAGTGGTGGGGATTGGTCAGGAAGTGCGCGGCTTTAAGATTGGCGACCGCGTCTCCGGCGAAGGGCATATCACCTGCGGCCACTGCCGCAACTGCCGCGCGGGCCGCACCCATTTGTGCCGTAACACCATCGGCGTGGGCGTCAACCGCCCGGGCTGCTTTGCCGAGTATCTGGTGATCCCGGCTTTTAACGCCTTTAAAATCCCGGACAATATTTCTGATGACCTGGCGTCTATCTTCGACCCGTTCGGCAACGCGGTACACACCGCGCTCTCCTTCGATCTGGTCGGGGAAGATGTACTGGTTTCCGGCGCCGGTCCGATCGGCGTGATGGCGGCGGCGGTGGCGAAACACGTCGGCGCGCGTAACGTGGTGATCACCGACGTCAACGAGTACCGTCTTGAGCTGGCGCGCAAAATGGGCGTGACCCGCGCGGTGAACGTGGCGAAAGAGAACCTCAATGACGTGATGGCCGAGCTGGGCATGACCGAAGGTTTTGACGTGGGTCTGGAGATGTCCGGCGCGCCGCCGGCGTTTCGCAGCATGCTCGATACCATGAACCACGGCGGCCGCATCGCGATGCTGGGTATCCCGCCGTCGGATATGTCCATCGACTGGACCAAGGTCATCTTCAAGGGGCTGTTTATCAAAGGTATCTATGGTCGCGAAATGTTCGAGACCTGGTACAAGATGGCGGCGCTGATCCAGTCTGGTCTGGATCTTTCACCCATCATCACCCACCGCTTCGGCATTGATGACTTCCAGAAAGGTTTTGACGCGATGCGCTCCGGCCAGTCCGGTAAAGTGGTTCTGAGCTGGGAATAACGCCTCCGGTCTGTTGTAAAAATCAGCAAAAAAGGCGCCTGCGGGCGCCTTAATTTAGATTTGGATAACATTTTTAGCCTGCTTAATATTAAGCGCACAATTTCTACATCGATTTTACGGTTATTCGCTTATACAGTGTGTTTAGTCGCGGTTTAACTTTGTAACTATCATGCTTAAACTCTCCGTATGCTTACTGACCTGTAACTCTGCGCGCCTGCTGATGGAGGTGCTGCCGCCGCTGCTGAAGGTGGCCGATGAATGTATCGTCGTCGACTCCGGCAGCACCGACGAAACGGTCTCTATTTGTCAGCAGTTTGGTCTCACCGTCCATCATCATGCCTATAAAGCCCACGGCGCCCAGATGAACTATGCCATTGGGCTGGCCAGCCATGACTGGGTGCTGTGCATGGACAGCGATGAGATTCTTGATAACGACGTAGTGGCGGCCATTCAGGCGTTAAAAGCGGGCGAGGAGCCAGACCCAACCTGCGCCTGGCGTTTGCCGCGCTACTGGTTTGTGCTCGGCACGCAGGTGCGGACGATCTACCCCATTTCCTCGCCGGATTACCCGGTGCGACTCTTTAACCGCCAGCAGGCGCGGTTTAACGACCGGCCGGTGGATGACCAGGTGGTTGGACACGCACGCTCCGTCAGGCTGCCGGGCTTCGTTCGCCATGACACCTTTTATTCGCTGCATGAAGTGTTTAATAAGCTGAACAGCTATACCACCCGGCTGGTGAAGCACCAGCCGGTCAAACCTTCGCTGACGCGGGGGATCGTCAGCGCGATTGGCGCTTTCTTTAAGTGGTATCTGTTTAGCGGGGCATGGCGCTATGGCAAGGTCGGCGTAGTCACTGGCCTGTACGCCACGTTTTACAGCTTTCTCAAATATTTTAAGGCGTGGTACGCCCACGAAGATAACCAGGCGCCCGTCGCGCAAAAGCGAACGGACCCCTGAGTGGTCTAGTTGCCGGGATTGTCCCAGCCCTGCCATTTGAGGCGATAGTACTGGACCAGCGCGCTCTGGCTGATGCTGTCGCTGAGGATAGTGAAGAAGCGGCTGGCGTTCACGGGCTCCAGCGGGCGCTTCGGCTTGCAATACTTCACGCCGTGGAACGGATTACGCGGTTTCTGCGGCGTTGGCAGCGTTTGTTGCGCAGGCGGCTGAGCATAGTTTGGCGTCGAGTTGTCGACCTGTGGCTCGTTGAGCAGGCTGCTCGGGCGCACCAGCGTGATATCCGGCGGCAGGTTATAGACCATCTGCTGCAGCACCCGCACCGTCGTCGGATGCGGATGGCCAATGGCTATCGCCGAACCGTTGCGCCGCGCCAGGGCGATGGCGCGATTGAACTGGGTGCGGATATCGGCTTCATTCTGCGTATCGTCAAGAAACACCTTGCGCTTAATCACCTTCACCCCGGTGCCCTGCGCGGCGCGCATGGCCTGGGTGTTGCCGATGGTGACGCTGTCGAGAAAATAGAGATTGTAGCGCTCCAGGGCCTGCATCACCTTCTGCATGCCAAACAGGTTGGAGGTCATCGCACTGCCCATATGGTTATTCAGCCCGACGGCGTAGGGGACTTTGCCGTAAGCCTCGCGAATGATGCGCTCGATCTCCTCGCTGCTCATCTCGGGGCGCAGGGTGTCTTTTTCCAGCGGCTGTTTGCTGAGCGGCGCCATCGGCAGGTGGATGAGCACTTCATGGCCCAGATTATGCGCTTTCGTGGCCATTTCCCGGGCGTGCGGCGCGTTCGGCAGCACGGCGACGGAGATAGTTGACGGCAGCGCCAGCACATGATTCTCGGTCTGCGGGCGGTAGCCAAAATCGTCAATAACGATGGAGAGTTTGCCAGCGAACGCTGGCGCCGCCAGAGCCAGCGAACCGGCTACGGCAAGAGCAATTGCGCGAAATTGAAGCAAAACTTATCTTCCCAACCACGGCTGTGGATTGACCGCCTGACCCTGGCGGCGAATTTCGAAATAGAGCGACGGACGGCCCTGACCGCCGCTGCTGCCTACGAGCGCGATAGGCTGACCGGCACGAACCTGCGTACCGACGCTGACCAGCGCGCTTTGGTTATAGCCATACAGGCTCATGTCGCCTTTGCCATGTTCGACCACCACCACCAGACCATAGCCCTGCAGCCAGTCGGCCAGAATGACCCGACCATCGGCAATGGCTCTGACTTCGGTGCCTTCAGACGCGGCGATAACCATCCCTTTCCAACGTAGTTCACCTTGCAGCTGTTCGCCATATCGATGAAGGAGCGGACCGCGAACCGGCCAGAACGCCTGGCCGCGCGGCGAGCCCAGCCCGCCGGTGCGTGACATCAGCGAACGTTCGCTTTCCGTTGGTTTATAGGTGGTGCCTTTGCGCGACGCTTCCTGCTGGCGGTCGCGCACCGCCTGTGCATCGCGTGCTTCCCGATCGGCTCGGGCTTTGGCGGCAGCCTCCGCCTGGGCGATACGACCGCGTAGGCGCGATTCGTTAGCCCGCATTTCACTTAACTGTTGCTGACCCTGCTGAATGGAGGACTCCAGCCCGGAAAGGGTCTTTTTCCGTTCGTTACGCGCCTGCTCCAGCTTCGCCTGCTGGGCTTTTTGCTCGTAGACCAGCGTCTGCTGCTGGCTCTGCTTCTCTTCGAGCATCGACTTTTGCACCGCCATCTCTTCGCGCGTTTTCTTCAGTTCCGCGATAGTCTCCTGGCGAGCCTGGTTGAAATAGCTGAAATAGACCTGCATCCGCTGGTTGCGCTGACCCTCTTCACCGCTCAGCACCATCTGGATGCCGGTATGCGGCCCCTGACGGAACGCGGCATCAAGCTGCGCGGCGAGGTTCCGCTCCTGAGACGCGCGCTGGCGCTCCAGCTTCGCGAGAGAAGCATTCATCTCGTCAATTTGCTTATTGAGCTGGTTCAGGCTGTCCTGGGTTTCGCGGAGTTTGCGGGTCGCGGCGGCGATCGCCTCTTCCTGCGCCCTGAGCTGGGCGAGCAGGGTTTCGCGCTGCTGCTGCTGTTGCTTAATCGCCCGCTGTTTGGCGGCGATGTCGGCCTGAATAGATTTTAGCTGATCGCGATCGTCGGCGTGAGCAGATGACGCGCACAGCAATACGCCAGCGCTGAGCGCGCTGGCGTAAAGGACGGATCGAACTGCCGTTGCGATCCATGTAGTTGAATACGTCGCCTTTCCCCTCATGGGGAAGGATTATTCCACGATGAACAGCGGCTTGCCAGTCATCTCTTGCGGGATTTCCATTCCCATCAGCGACAGCATGGTCGGGGCGATGTCGGAAAGTTTACCGCCATTGACCGCTTTGACCGCTTTGTTACCGACGTAGATCAGCGGAACCGGCAGGTTGGTATGGGCAGTGTGCGCCTGACCAGTGGCCGGGTCGCGCATCTGCTCGGCGTTGCCGTGGTCGGCGGTGATCAGCAACTGGCCGCCAACGGATTCCACTGCCTGAGTCACCTGGTCGATGCAGTGATCCAGCGCTTCAACCGCTTTCACTGCCGCTTCCATCACCCCGGTATGGCCAACCATATCGCCGTTCGGGTAGTTACAGATGATGGTGTCGTATTTGCCACCTGTGATGGCGGCGACCAGTTTCTCGGTCAGCTCGGCGGAGCTCATTTCCGGCTGCAGATCGTAGGTCGCCACTTTTGGCGAGTTAATCAGAATACGCTCTTCGCCTTTAAACGGCTCTTCTACGCCGCCGTTGAAGAAGAAGGTGACGTGAGCGTATTTCTCAGTTTCGGAGATGCGCAGCTGGGTTTTATCGTGCTTCGCCATCCACTCGCCGAAGGTGTTAGCCAGTGAGGCGGGCGGATAAGCGCAGGCGACTTTGATGTCGGCTGCGTATTCGGTGAGCATCACGAAGTCGAGGTTAACCACTTTCTTACGTTCAAAGCCGTCGAAGTCGGCGTTGACGAAGGCGCGGGTGATTTCACGCGCGCGGTCAGCACGGAAGTTCATGAAGATCAGCGCATCGCCGTCTTCCATCGCGGCATCGGCCTGGCCGGCGGCGCGGATAACGGTGGCTTTGACGAATTCGTCGTTTTCATCACGGGCGTAGGCAGCCTGCAGACCTGCGACGGCGGTATCCGCCTGGAATTCGCCTTTCGCCAGGGTCATCAGGTCATAAGCTTGTTCCACGCGATCCCAACGGTTGTCGCGGTCCATGGCGTAGTAGCGGCCAATGATAGATGCAATGCGGCCTTTGCCCAGCGCGGCAAATTTGGCTTCGAATTTTGCCAGCGTTTTTTCCGCACTGCGCGGCGGCGTATCACGGCCATCAAGGAAGGCGTGCAGGTAGATTTTCTCAGCGCCGCGCTCTGCTGCCAGCTCCACCATCGCCATGATGTGATCTTCGTGGCTGTGGACGCCGCCCGGAGACATCAGGCCCATGATATGCACCGCTTTACCGGCGGCGACGGCTTTGTCGACCGCGGCGGTGAGTACCGGGTTGGCGAAGAAGGTGCGTTCTTTAATTTCAACATCGAGACGGGTCAGGTCTTGGTAGACGATACGACCGGCGCCCAGGTTGACGTGGCCTACTTCAGAGTTCCCCATCTGACGGTCCGGCAGGCCGACTTCCAGGCCGGATGCATCGATCAGGGTATGCGGACGTTTGGCCCACAGGGCATCCATTACCGGCGTTTTAGCGCTGTAAATGGCGTTATCCTGTTGGTCTTCGCGATAGCCGTAGCCATCCAGAATCACCAGTACCATAGGTTTTTTAGAAACCGACATTGCGACAACCTCATGCTCAAAGACAGAAATTTTGCGTAATTTTACTACAGCTGAATCGTTTAAATCCCCGTGAAAGATCAAAGAAAGGGAAGGGGCGGTGCCAGAGGCGATGGCGAAGGCGGTTTTTTTTCGTGACCGGCCGCAGAAAATACATTACATCGCGCTCACTGGCTGTATTTGCCGCAATGCACAGGTATACTCCTTCCCTGGTTTTTTATCACTTAGTCGGGAGTTGTAACCCCCCATGCAAGAAATTATGCAATTCATCGGCCGTCACCCGGTCCTGAGCATCGCGTGGATCGCGCTGCTGGGTGCGGTACTGTTCACCACCTTTAAAGGGTTGATGTCGAAAGTTAAAGTCATCACCCGTGGTGAAGCGACGCGTCTTATCAATAAAGAAGATGCGGTGGTGGTCGACCTGCGTCAGCGTGACGATTTCCGTAAAGGCCATATTGCCGGCGCCATCAACCTGCTGCCTGCTGATATCAAAGCCAATAACGTCGGCGAGTTGGAAAAACACAAATCGCAACCCATTATTGTGGTAGACGGTTCCGGCATGCAGGCGCAAGAGCCAGCCAGCGCGCTGAACAAAGCCGGGTTTGAAAAAGTCTTTGTACTGAAAGAGGGCATCGCTGGCTGGAGCGGCGAAAACCTTCCTCTGGTACGCGGCAAATAACTTACCTCGCGTGGTAATGCCGCCGCACTTTCCCCTTCATGCCTGACGTGAGGGGAAGCTCAGGCTGCGGCGTAAAACCCCAGGGTAAAAACAGGAGTAAAGTCATGGCCAATATTGAGATCTACACCAAAGCGACCTGCCCGTTCTGCGTACGTGCGAAAGCGCTGTTGAACAGCAAAGGCGTAACGTTCCATGAGTTGCCGATCGATGGCGATGCCGCGAAGCGTGAGGAGATGATCCAGCGCAGCGGACGGACGACGGTTCCGCAGATTTTTATTGATGCGCAGCACATTGGCGGCTGTGACGACTTGTATGCGCTTGATTCACGTGGTGGACTTGATCCCCTCTTGCGCTAATTTTTGCGCGCTTTCCCTGGCGGAAGCGCGTATTTAAGGACAACACGAAAGGGTTTTACTATGTCAGAACAAAACAGCACCGAAATGACCTTCCAGATCCAGCGTATCTATACCAAAGATATCTCTTTTGAAGCGCCGAACGCGCCGCAAGTTTTCCAGAAAGACTGGCAGCCGGAAGTTAAACTTGATCTGGATACCGCCTCCACCCAGCTGGCTGAAGGCGTTTATGAAGTGGTGCTGCGTGTGACCGTGACCGCCGCGCTGGGCGAAGAAACCGCGTTCCTCTGTGAAGTACAGCAGGGCGGTATTTTCTCCATCGACGGCATCGAAGGCACCCAGATGGCGCACTGCCTCGGCGCATACTGCCCGAACATTCTGTTCCCGTACGCGCGCGAGTGCATCACCAGCCTGGTTTCCCGCGGTACCTTCCCGCAACTTAACCTTGCGCCAGTGAACTTCGACGCGCTGTTTATGAACTATCTGCAGCAGCAGGCTGGCGAAGGTGCTGAACAACATCAGGATGCCTGATGAACGCACTTAATGCTGCAATGACTGTGATCGGTGCCGGCTCTTACGGCACCGCTCTTGCCATCACCCTGGCGAGAAATGGCCACCACGTTGTGCTCTGGGGCCATGACCCGAAACATATCGCGACGCTGCAACACGATCGCTGCAACGCCGCGTTCCTTCCCGATGTTCCTTTCCCGGATACGCTGCATCTTGAGAGCGACCTGGCTACGGCGCTGGCTGCCAGCCGCGACATCCTGGTCGTGGTGCCAAGCCATGTGTTCGGCCAGGTATTACGTCAGATTAAACCGCTGATGCGTCCCGACGCACGTCTGGTGTGGGCGACTAAAGGCCTGGAGGCTGAAACCGGCCGCCTGCTGCAGGACGTGGCGCGTGAAGCGCTGGGCGATGATATCCCGCTGGCGGTGATCTCGGGGCCAACCTTCGCCAAAGAGCTGGCCGCCGGCCTGCCGACGGCGATTTCTCTGGCAGCGACGGATCCGCAGTTTGCCGAGGATCTGCAGCACCTGCTGCACTGCGGCAAGAGCTTCCGCGTCTACATCAACCCGGACTTTATCGGCGTGCAGCTCGGCGGTGCGGTGAAAAACGTCATCGCCATCGGGGCAGGTATGTCGGACGGCATCGGCTTCGGCGCCAATGCGCGTACGGCGCTGATTACCCGTGGGCTGGTGGAAATGTCCCGTCTTGGGGCGGCGCTGGGCGCCGATCCGGAAACCTTTATGGGCATGGCCGGCCTGGGTGACCTGGTGCTCACCTGCACCGACAACCAGTCCCGTAACCGTCGCTTCGGCATGATGCTCGGCCAGGGTATGGACGTGCAGAGCGCCCAGGACAAGATTGGCCAGGTGGTCGAAGGCTACCGCAATACCAAGGAAGTTCGCGTTCTGGCACAGCGTTTAGGTGTCGAAATGCCAATAACCGAGGAAATTTATCAGGTATTGTATTGCGGAAAAATTGCGCGCGAGGCAGCATTGACCTTATTGGGTCGCGCCCGCAAGGACGAGCGCAGCAGTAATTAGCTTTCCTTTGTCACCTGAATGACCCTGCCAGCGCAGAACTGGCAGGTCATTATCATATCGTCTGGAGTATGCAATGCCGTGTGAAGAACTGGATATCGTCTGGAATAATATTAAAGCCGAAGCCCGGGCTCTGGCTGACTGTGAGCCGATGCTCGCCAGTTTTTACCACGCTACGCTACTCAAGCATGAAAATCTGGGCAGTGCGCTGAGCTATATGCTGGCCAACAAGCTGGCCTCGCCGATTATGCCGGCGATCGCCATTCGCGAAGTGGTGGAAGAAGCCTATGCCGCCGATCCGGAAATGATCGCCGCCGCCGCCTGCGATATTCAGGCGGTGCGCACGCGCGACCCGGCGGTGGATAAATACTCCACGCCGCTGCTCTACCTGAAGGGTTTCCATGCGCTGCAGGCCTATCGTATCGGCCACTGGCTGTGGACTCAGGGCCGACGCGCGCTGGCGATTTTCCTGCAAAATCAGGTCTCTGTCTCCTTCCAGGTGGATATTCACCCGGCGGCGAAAATCGGCCGCGGGATCATGCTCGACCACGCCACCGGCATTGTGGTCGGCGAAACGGCGGTGATTGAAGATGACGTCTCTATTCTGCAGTCGGTCACCCTCGGCGGTACCGGTAAAACCAGCGGCGACCGTCACCCGAAAATTCGCGAAGGCGTGATGATTGGCGCCGGGGCGAAGATCCTCGGTAATATCGAAGTGGGACGTGGGGCGAAGATTGGCGCCGGTTCGGTGGTATTGCAGCCGGTTCCGCCGCACACCACCGCGGCGGGCGTACCGGCGCGCATCGTCGGCAAGCCGGAGAGCGACAAGCCGGCGATGGATATGGATCAGCATTTCAACGGCATCCACCACACCTTCGAGTACGGCGACGGGATTTGATGTATTGCCATTTGCCGGCGTTAAGCTCAGAGATGTAACCCGGATAAGGCGCGGTGCGCCGCCATCCGGGAATGGCTCAGGTTAGCTGCGCAACACGGCGCCCGGATACCCCAGCTGGCGCCAGGCTTCATACACCACCACCGACACCGCGTTGGACAGGTTCATGCTGCGGCTGTCCGGCATCATCGGAATACGGATTTTCTGCTCTGGCGGCAGGGCATCAAGGATGCTGGCCGGCAGACCGCGGGTTTCCGGGCCAAACATCAAGAAATCGCCATCCTGATAGCTCACTGCGCTGTGCGCCGGCGTGCCTTTGGTGGTCAGAGCGAACAGACGCTGCGGCTGCGCGCTGGCGGTAAACGCCGCGTAATCCGCATGGCGCTGCACGGCAGTGAACTCGTGATAGTCCAGCCCGGCGCGTCTCAGGCGCTTATCGTCCCAGGTGAAGCCCATTGGCTCAATGATATGCAGACTGAAGCCCGTGTTGGCGCACAGGCGGATAATATTCCCGGTGTTCGGCGGGATCTCTGGTTCGAATAACACGATGTTCAGCATACTGCCCCCTTAATTGCGGGGGGCAGAATAGCAGATATTTGGCGAACCCTCACCCTGAGGGAGAGGGGCGGCGTAAGGGAAAACGTGGAGAATTACGCGGCGTTATTCTGCTTGAGCGCATCGAAGGTCTGCAGCGCTTCGGCATTCTGCACCAGCGAATCACGGCTGATTTCACGGATGGTTTTCGCCCCGGTCAGGGTCATCGCCACTTTCATCTCTTTCTCGATCAGGTTCAGCAGATTCGCCACCCCCTGCTTACCGTGGGTCGCCAGGGCGTACAGATACGCGCGGCCCAGCAGTACGCTGTCGGCGCCCAGGGCGATCATCCGCACCACGTCGAGACCGTTGCGGATGCCGCTGTCGGCGAGAATAGTAATGTCGCCTTTCACCGCGTCGGCAATCGCCGGCAGGGCGCGGGCCGAGGAGAGCACGCCATCGAGCTGGCGGCCGCCGTGGTTGGAGACCACAATGCCGTCAGCGCCGAAGCGCACCGCGTCGCGGGCGTCTTCCGGATCGAGGATCCCTTTGATCACCATCGGGCCGTCCCAGAAATCGCGGATCCACTCGAGGTCTTTCCATGAAATCGATGGATCGAAGTTATTCGCCAGCCAGCCGATGTAATCCTCCAGACCGGTTGGTTGGCCGAGATAGGCGGAGATATTGCCCAGATCGTGCGGGCGACCGTTAAGGCCGACGTCCCACGCCCACTGCGGATGAGTCACGGCCTGCCAGTAGCGGCGCAGGGCGGCGTTCGGGCCGCTCATGCCGGAATGGGCGTCGCGGTAGCGGGCGCCAGGGGTCGGCAT
This sequence comes from Klebsiella sp. G-Nf4, assembly GCF_002810615.1. Classification (NCBI taxonomy): domain Bacteria; kingdom Pseudomonadati; phylum Pseudomonadota; class Gammaproteobacteria; order Enterobacterales; family Enterobacteriaceae; genus Klebsiella; species Klebsiella sp. G-Nf4. The sequence continues at coordinate 119,751 of NZ_PION01000014.1, forward strand.
ATCGACGGTAAAGACCAGCGTCGAGCAGCCTGCGGCTTTAGCGCGCTCCAGCGCATTGCGCATAAAGCCGCGGTCGCGCAGAACGTACAGCTGGAACCACATCGGGCGCTTGATGGTCGGGGCGACCTCTTCAATCGGGCAAACGGAAACGGTAGAGAGGGTGAACGGAATGCCTTTGTCGTCTGCTGCACCCGCCGCTTGCACTTCGCCGCGGCGGGCGTACATGCCGCACAGCCCGACCGGCGCCAGCGCCGTCGGCATCGCCAGCTTCTCATTGAACAGAGTGGTCTCGAGACTCAGGTCCGACATATTGCGCAAAATACGCTGGCGCAAGGCCACATCGGAAAGGTCCTCGACGTTGCGGCGCAGGGTATGTTCGGCGTAGGCGCCGCCGTCGATATAGTGGAACAGAAACGGCGGCAGGATACGCTGTGCGGCGGCGCGATAGTCGCTGGCGGCGGAAATAATCATCACGAGTTCTCCCTGGAATTTTCATTGTGGTCACCGGGCAGGCGGGTAATTCGCGCCTGGCGGGCCTGGTCTTCATCAAAACGTTTAATCGTGGCGTGGACAAAACCTAAGTGGCCCATCATCGCCTGGCGCGCCGCCTCGGCGTCACCGGCAACAATAGCCTCCATCACGGCCTGGTGCTGCTCAGTCAGGCGGGCAAACACCGGCGGCACCAGATACATCCGCTGGCGGCTCTGCTTAACGGAGGAGTGCAGCAGGTCGAAAAAGCCGCGCATGGTTTGCAGAAGTACCACGTTATGCGAGGCTTCGGCGATCGCCAGATGGAAGCGGACGTCCGCCTGGGAGGCGATATCCGGGTCTTCACTCTGGGTCGCTTCAAAGCACAGGCGTATTTTTTCTTTATCGGCGTCGGTCGCTCGCATCGCTGCGTGCCACGCGGTGCTGGCCTCAATGGCGTGGCGGGCTTCGAGGATGTCGAAGCTGTAGTCCGGGTCATCGGCCAGCAGCGTCTTCAGCGGCTGGACGATGTTTTGCTCCGACCACGGCTCATGCTGCCAGCGGACGAAGGTGCCGCCGCCGCGACGGCTCAGCAGCACCCCTTCATTGACCAGCATCGCCAGCGCTTCGCGCAGGGAATTGCGCGAAACACCGAGCTGGGCGGCGAGCTGGCGTTCGGCGGGCAGTCGCATGCCCGCCTCCAGCTGTTGTTCTTCAATCAGCGCCCGGACGCGACGCGCCACGTCGTCGGCCAGGCGTTTAGGCATCACTATCACGGGATCATCCAGGTTAAAACGTAGGCCTGCAGCGTGGTGATCAGGCCCACCATGCAGGTGAAGATCAGGCTGTGTTTGACGGTAAAGCGGAACAGATCCGACTCTTTACCCACCAGGCCTACCGCGGCGCAGGCGATGGCGATCGACTGCGGAGAAATCATCTTGCCAGTGACGCCGCCGGTGGTGTTGGCCGCGACCAGCAGAATATCGGAGACGCCAATCTGCTGCGCCGCCGTCGCCTGCAGCGCGGCAAACAGGGCGTTAGACGAGGTGTCCGAACCGGTCAGGAATACCCCCAGCCAGCCAAGGAACGGCGAGAAGAAGGTAAACGCGTGGCCAGTATGGGCCAGCGCCAGAGCCAGGGTCGACGACAGCCCGGAGTAGTTAGAGATAAAGGCGAACGCCAGCACCATACCGATAGAGTAGATTGGCAGCGCCAGATCCTTCAGCGTCCCGGCGAAGGTGGTCAGCGCGTCTTTCGGCTTCATGCGCAGCCAAACGATGGACAGCAGGGCGGCGAACAGAATGGCGGTGCCAGTTGCCGACAGCCAGTCGAATTTATACACCGCGGCGTATGGCGTCGCGGCGCTAACCACCGGCGGCATACGGGCAACCATTTTGTCGAGGAACGGCACCGAAATATTGATGACGAAGTCATACATTGCGCCGCCCGGTGCGAACAGCGCTTTAAACGGCGGTACGCTCCACAGGGTTACGGTGGCGGTCAGGAACAGGAACGGCGACCAGGCGCGGATCACTTGTCCCGCGGTGTAGCGGGTACGAGCCAGCGTCATATCAACCTGCGAGGCGCCGATGTCGCCGAAGCGGAAGATGCGCACCGGCTGCCAGCGTTTGAGGAACAGGGTCAGACAGACCAGGGAGACCAGCGACGAGATGATGTCCGGCAGCTCCGGGCCAAGGAAGTTAGAGCTGAGGTACTGGGCGATGGCGAACGAACCACCTGCCACCATCACCGCCGGCCAGGTCTCTTTGATGCCCCGCCAGCCATCCATGATGGCCATGATCCAGAACAGGACGATAATGGTCAGGAACGGCAGCTGGCGGCCCACCATCTGGCCGATAGCAAAGCTGTCGATACCGGTCACCTGGCCGGCGACCAGGATCGGGATGCCCATCGCGCCGAAGGCCACCGGCGCGGTGTTGACGATCAGGCACAGGCCAGCCGCATACAGCGGGTTAAACCCAAGGCCGACCAGCAGCGCGGCGGTAATCGCGACCGGGGCGCCGAAACCCGCCGCCCCTTCGAGAAAGGCGCCGAACGAGAAGCCGACGATCAGCATCTGCAGGCGCTGGTCCGGTGTAATCGACAGAATCGATGAGCGGATGATGTCGAACTGCCCGGTCTTCACCGAGATTTTATAGACGAAGACCGCGGCGATAATAATCCACGCGATAGGCCACAGGCCATAGAAGAAGCCGTAGACCACCGAGGCTAAGGCGCGGTCCACCGGCATTTTATAGAACAGCAAGGCGACGGCCAGCGCGATAGCGACGGTCCAGGTGGCAGCGATATAGCCTTTCAGTTTGAGCTTAATCAGCGCAAAAAAGAAAAACAGAATCGGTAGCGATGCGATAAGACTGGATAACCAGATATTACCGGCGGGATCGTAGTTTTGTTGCCAGAGATTCATGCAGGGTCTCCATCGGGCCGCCAGGAGAGGAGGGCTGAGTCTGCGCTCATTGCCGATCCCATCGTAGGTAAAATTGGCCCGGCCAATTAAGGGTATCAGGGTTGATGACAACGAATGGTTAATCAGATGTTGCTCTTAAGCAACGTGTTTGTGATGTATTTTGATGGATTTGTGAACTGCTGGGGGGTAGATGAAATTATTGGTTGGACCAATCGGCCTGGCTGGGGATAAAAACAGGGGGAGTGGAGACAGAATGACCCTCTCCGGGCGGAGAGGGCAGGGGATCAGAATTCGCTGCGGGCGAAACCGGTCATCTCTTGCAGACCCATTTCCCGGCCCAGGGCGGTCATCGGATGGACGACCACCAAACCGCGAACGCTTTTCTTCAGCTTGCCCATATCGGCCTGCTCTTTTTTGGTAATCGCGCGGCGGAACGGCAGACTCATCAGCTTCTGCGCCTCTTTGCTCAGCTTCTGGCTCTGGACGGAACGCAGACGTTCAATCTCGGCTTCCAGGGTGGCTTTTTCTTTTTCCAGCTCGGCGTATTTGTCGGCGGCTTCCACCAGCGACAGCTCGGCCTGCTGATGGCGGATGGCGTCGAGACGGTCGCTCAGACGCTTGATTTCATTCTTTTCGACTTCTTTCATGGTGACTTAATCTGTTAATAAAGGGGCTTCATTCGCCTATAGTATGTGCCGTGACCGCCATTGTTGATAGTTATTTATCAAAAATTCGCCGTTTATCGCCGTCAGAATGGGATACTCATACTAGCTAATAATTTGAATTTTATTAATATTCTGCCTAACACCTGGTCTAATTTCATTTCTGTGAAGCCTGTCGGCAGATAAGCACGTTTTCCTTAACCCGCGCCGGTGATTTGACTAATGCTTATTAAGATTATTCCCAAAAGGAGGACGTGATGGCAAAGATCGGCGACGGCGTACCACGTTTAATCGATAAAGCGGTTGATTTTATGGCTTCCAGTCAGGCGTTTATGGAGTATTTGAAAAAATCTCCGCGTCTGCAGCATATACCGCGAGATATTCCCCAGGATAAGGAAGCGTTGTTTCTGCAGCGTCTGGAATATTATCGTCAGCTTTACCGGCCGACCTGCGACCAGACGGAGCCGGAATCAGAGCGTTGATTTCTGGAAGGCTTTTTTTAAGCTGATTCGCGAAATCAGCTCAGTCAGGGACAACACCATTGTTGAGCGCACCATCTGCTGGTAACGCAGCTTCTGCATTGCCAGCAGTTCGGCATCGCTGTCATCAAACTGCGGCGTTGGCGGCAGGGCGGCGACGCAGTGCAGCTCGCCGAACGGACCGATAATTTCGTCGTCGGTAAAGCTGTACTCATTGCCGTCGTGGTTGAGCTCTTCGCGCAGGGCCATCAGCAGTTCGGCGTCTTCATATTCGGCACGACTTATCACCCCAAGGCCATAAATCAGCTTCAGGCGTACAGAGAGATCGCCGAGCGGCCCGCTGCCCTCCAGCAAGGGCTCGACGGCGTATTTCACCGCGTAGTCGTCTTTACGGAACACCTGAAGCACCAGAATATTGACCGCTTCCGTTAACAGCTCGACGGTGGCAATCAGGAAGCTTCGTACGGTTTTGCCAGCATTCAGACGCTCAAGCACACGGTTTTCAAATGCTTGTGTTTCTTCCATCATTGCCTGCATATCTGACAGGAGTCGTAATGGGCGCGACGTTGGTCGCGCCAGGTTGTGCATCATTTTTCCGCGTTGTAGTCGTTAACGGCCTCCGCGACGACATCACTTGCGGCATCCAGGCCGGAAATGAGCGCCAGCGCGGCCTGCGGCCCCTTGTCGGCGATCAATGCCGCCAGCTCCTGCGCCTGCGGATCGTCTTCGCTACGGAAATGCATCGCCGCCGCAATCCCTTTCACCAGGTTGCGGTGCGGCAGACCGTATTCCAGTGTACCCAGCAGCGGCTTAATTAAACGGTCGCCGGCGCTCAGTTTGCGCAGCGGCTGACGGCCAACGCGCTCGACATCGTCTTTCAGGTACGGGTTCTCGAAACGTCCAAGAATTTTCTGGATATAAGCCGCGTGTTTCTGCGGGTCAAAGGCGTAACGTTTGATCAGCACCGCGCCGCTCTCTTCCATCGCGCCCTGCACGACGGCACGAATTTTCTCGTCGAGGATCGCGTCGCGAATCGTCTGGTGGCCCGCCAGTTTTCCGAGGTAGGCGGTTATAGCATGCCCGGTGTTCAAGGTGAAGAGCTTGCGTTCGACAAATGCCATCAGGTTATCAGTTAATTCCATTCCCGGGATAGTCGGCAGCGCGCCCTTGAACTGAGTCTCATCGACAATCCACTCGCTGAAGGTTTCCACGGTGACTTCCAGCGGATCATGGGTGGCGGAAGCCGATGGCGGCACAATACGGTCAACGGCAGAGTCGACAAAGCCGATATGGGCTTCAACCCACGCTTTATCTTCTTCGGCCAGCGCGTTAAATACGTGGCCTTTTAACTGCGTGGTGCCGCGCACCATATTTTCGCAGGCGATAATGTTCAGCGGGCGTTCGGTGCCCTGCGCTTTGCGCTTCGCCAGCCCTTTGGCGATGGCCGGGGCGATGCGCTCGAGTACGACGGGACCGACGGCGGTGGTGACCAGATCCACCTCAGCGATCAGGTCTACAACCTCATCGCCGATGCTGCTGACGGCATTGACGCCGGAGACAGTATCCACCTGCTCATTCTCACCGACGACGTGAACCTGATAGCTATGACGGGCATTCAGGGCATCAAGTACGGTCTGATTGACATCGGCGAACGTCAGTTCGATGCCCGCGTCGGCCAGCAATTTACCGATAAAGCCACGTCCGATATTACCTGCGCCAAAATGTAATGCTTTCATAGTATTAACCTTCAATTAATGTTTTTACCTGAGAGGGCTGGGGTGAGGCTTTTCCCCTCACCCAAACCCTCTCCCAAAGGGAGAGGGAATGGACCGCTTTGGTTATTTATTCAACAGCGCCAGAACTTCGTCGACGCTGGTGGTTTTCGCCAGGCGCTCAATCACGGTTTCGTCATCCAGGGCGTTAGTCAGGCTGGTGATAACCTGAATATGCTCGTTGTTACGGGCCGCGATGCCGATGACCAGACGGGCGACATCGTCTTCATCTTCCCCAAAGCGCACGCCTTCCGGGTACTGGCAGAAGACGACGCCGGTTTTCAGCACACGGTCTTTCGCTTCGATGGTGCCGTGCGGTACCGCGATGGACTCGCCGAGATAGGTTGAGGTCAGTTTTTCGCGGTCCAGCATCGCCTGCACATATTCCGGCTCGACGTAGCCGCCTTTCACCAACTGCTCGCCGGCGAAGCGAATGGCTTCTTCTTTGGTGGCCGCTTTGCGACCGAGGAAGATGTTATCCGCGCCCAGCTGGAACAGGTTTTTGTCGCCATCATCAAAGCTGTCTTTCAGGCTATCGGTGACTTTGACTTCGTTGTCGATGTGACGCTGGGCCGCGACCAGACGCTCGGTCAGGCTGGTGTACAGACCGCTGTCGAGGAAGTTGGTCAGCGAAATATGCTGCGCCTGCGGTACCTGGCGCATGGCGCGCTCGGTCAGGTCGCGGTGGGTGATGACCAGGTCAACATCCGGCGGCAGGTTATTGATTGCGCTGTTGGTGACCGAGATGTTGCTCAGTCCGGCATCCTGCACTTTCTTGCGCAGTACCCCGGCACCCATGGCGCTGGAGCCCATCCCGGCGTCGCAAGCGACGATGATTTTACGCACATGGCTCAAGTCGTTGGTCACATTACCGGCCGCCAGCGGGCTACCGCCTTTGGATTCCGCTTTCATGTCGTGCATACGACGCGTCGCGGCTTCGATATCGTCTTCTTCTTTTACCTTGCTGGTCTTCAGCAGAACCGCAGAGACCACGAAGGAGACTGCCATCGCTGCGATAATCGCGGCGATGTTAGCGAAGTAGGCCCCTTTCGGCGTCATCGCCAGCACTGCCAGGATAGAGCCCGGGGAAGCCGGAGAGACCAGACCGCCGTTGAGGATGGTCAGGGTGAAGACACCGGTCATCCCGCCGAGGATAACGGCCAGGATCAGACGCGGGTTCATCAGCACGTACGGGAAGTAGATTTCATGGATACCCCCCAGGAAGTGGATGATCGCCGCCCCGCCTGCAGACTGTTTTGCGCTGCCGCGGCCAAAGAACATGTACGCCAGCAGAACGCCCATCCCCGGACCCGGGTTAGCTTCAATCAGGAAGAAGATGGATTTACCCAGCTCGTGGGACTGCTGAATACCCAGCGGCGAGAAGATACCGTGGTTAATGGCGTTATTGAGGAACAGGATTTTTGCCGGTTCCACGAAGATAGACGCCAGCGGCAGCATGTCGTGCGCCACCATAAAGTTAACGCCAGCCGCCAGAATTTTCGACAGAACTTCAACCGCCGGGCCGATGCCGAGGAAGGCCAGGATGGCAAGGATCATCCCGATGATGCCAGCGGAGAAGTTATTCACCAGCATTTCAAAACCGGATTTGATCTTACCGTCTACCCAGTTATCGAACTTCTTGATGCAGTAGCCGCCCAGCGGGCCGGCAATCATTGAGCCGAGGAACATCGGCATATCCGCGCCGACGATAACGCCCATGGTGGTGATCGCCCCGACCACGCCACCACGTTCGCCGCCGACTAATTTACCGCCGGTGTAACCGATCAGCAGGGGCAGCAGGTAGGTGATCATCGGACCGACCAGCTTCGCCAGCGTTTCGTTTGGCAACCACCCTGTCGGAATGAAAAGCGCGGTGATGATACCCCACGCGATAAACGCGCCGATATTCGGCATCACCATATTGCTGAGGAAACGACCAAAGCTTTGCACCTTGATCTTGATATCGGATGACATAAAACACCCCTTCTTCTGTTTTGCGTATCGCGCAGGCTAAAAGCCCGAGGTTTGTTGTTAATGTGGCGGCAGAGGTAGCCGGACCCTGATTGATAGTGCGAAATCTGGCACTGAATCGTTAAGCTGTCCAGCCAGCGCCCTTTTGTGTGATACGGATCACATGAATATAGGGGGCAAAGCGGTTTTTGTAGTGATGTTGATCACATAACGCCTGTGTAAAAAAACAACACAGCGCCTTTTTAGCCGCTGATCTGCCTTTTTGTGTGATATTTGTCACAATTTTGTTTCGTGGTTTTGTTGTTTGTTTGTGATTTTGATCACAAAGAATTTCGCGGGGGATTTTCGCCGCTGTGATCTCGGCCCGGTTTTGCTTCCACGTCGGGATGACTCTGTAACTAAGCAACCTTAACTGCTGAATAACTTTTTTACGCCGGATGGCAAAAATGAAAGGCGTGAATTATGCTCAAAATAGCGGCCCGAATGTCAGTGGGTCGTGAATAAAATTCATATAAATTATTAGCGTAAAGCCGAGGGAATTATGTTTCTCAATTATTTTGCGCTGGGCGTTCTGATCTTCGTTTTTCTGGTCATTTTTTATGGAATTATCATTATTCACGATATTCCTTATTTGATCGCCAAAAAACGCAACCACCCTCATTCCGATGCTATTCATGTCGCCGGATGGGTCAGTCTTTTTACTCTCCACGTCATCTGGCCGTTTTTATGGATTTGGGCCACGTTGTACCAGCCTGAGCGCGGCTGGGGCATGCAGCATAAGGTGAATACGGACCCTGACGAACCTGAAAAAGAGACCGATATACAACAGCTTCGCCAACGACTGAGCGACCTTGAACACCAGGTGGCGGCCATCCAGCGGCCACAGTCCACCTCTGCGGCGGAGAAATAATCTATGGATCTGTTGATAATTTTGACCTACGTGGCCATCGCCTGGTCGATATTTAAAATCTTCAAAATACCGGTAAATAAATGGACGGTACCTACCGCGGCGCTGGGGGGGGTATTTATTGTTAGCGCGCTTATTTTATTAATGAACTATAACCACCCGTACACCTTTCTGGCGCAAAAGGCGGTGATATCTATTCCTATTACGCCGCAGGTTACCGGAGTGGTTGACAGCGTCACTGACAAAGCGAATCAGCGCGTCAAAAAGGGCGAGGTGCTTTTTACTATTGACCCGGCGCGCTATCAGGCGCGGGTCGACCGTCTGCAGGCCGACCTGGTGACGGCGCTGCACAGTATTAACACCCTCAAGGCGCAGCTCTCTGAAGCCCAGGCCAACACCACCCGCGTGTCGGCGGAACGCGATCGCTTATACAAGGACTATCAGCGCTACCTGAAAGGGAGCCAGGCGCGGGTGAACCCGTTCTCGGAAAGCGACATTGATAACGCCAGGCAGAATTATCTTGCCCAGGATGCGCTGGTCAAGGCGTCGGTAGCGGAGCAGGCGCAGATCCAGAGCCAGCTGGACAGCATGATCAATGGCGAGCAGTCGCAAGTGGCCAGCCTGCGCGCCCAACTGGCGGAGGCGAAATACAATCTCGACCAGACCACTGTGCGGGCGCCCAGCGATGGGTATATCACCCAGGTGCTGATCCGCCCGGGGACCTATGCCGCCTCGCTGCCGCTGCGCCCGGTAATGGTATTTATCCCGGAGCAAAAACGGCTGATCGTCGCCCAGTTTAGGCAAAACTCCCTGTTAAGGCTGGAGAAAGGAGACGATGCGGAAGCGGTGTTTAATGCTCTGCCCGGGCAGGTGTTTCACGGCAAACTGGTGAGCATTTTACCGGTGGTGCCGGGGGGAAGTTATCAGGCGCAAGGGGCGTTACAGTCGCTGACCGTGACGCCGGGCAGCGATGGCGTGCTGGCGACCATTGAGCTCGACCCCAATGCCGAAATTGATGCGTTACCCGATGGCATCTACGCGCAGGTGGCAGTCTACTCCGACCATTTCACCCACGTCTCGGTAATGCGTAAAGTGCTGCTGCGCATGACCAGCTGGATGCACTACCTCTATCTCGATCATTAATGCGATCGGCGGCAGGTTGAGCGGGATGCTCACCTGCCTTTTGCCCCGCCCTGAGCCATACTCATATCTTTGTTGGCGATAATTTGTTGGCGATAATTTGTTGGCGATAATTTGTTGGCGATAAGGAGCAGGCTATGAAACTGATCGGCAGCTACACCAGTCCCTTTGTGCGCAAAATCTCCGTGATCCTGCTGGAAAAGCGCATCCCTTTTGAGTTTGTCAACGAATCCCCCTACAGCGAAAGCAACGGTGTGGCGCGCTATAACCCGCTGGGTAAAGTGCCGGCGCTGGTGACGGACGACGGTGAGTGCTGGTTTGACTCCCCGGTCATCGCCCAGTATCTGGAGCTGCTGGGCGTGGCGCCGCCGATGATCCCCGCCGACCCCAGAGCCGCTCTCAGGATGCGTCAGCTTGAAGCGCTGGCGGATGGGGTCATGGAGGCCGCCCAGGCGCTGGTACGCGAAAAAGCCCGCCCTGGCGCGCAGCAGTCAGAACAAGAGCTGCTCCGCCAGCGGGAGAAAGTGGCTCGTGGCCTCGACCGGCTGGAAGCCTGCGCGGCAGACGGAACGCTGCGCGGCGACGAGGTCAATCTGGCGACCATTTCCACGGCCTGCGCCATTGCTTATCTGAACTTTCGCCGGGTAGCGCCCGGCTGGTGCGCCACCCGGCCGCAGCTGGTGAAGCTGGTGGATGCGTTGTTCCAGCGCGCCAGCTTTGCGCGTACCGAACCGCCGCGGACTTGACCCAGGCAGGTAACAGTTTGCGCAGGGAGGCGTTACAATCGCCACTGATTGTTGACTCCCTCTCCCGTCGGGAGGGGGGAAAATAACTTACCGCCAGGCCCATTCATGACTACCGATATTCGTGCGCTTTATACCCGGCTTCCGGCCATTGACCGCTTACTACGCGACCCCGCTTTTTCTCCCCTGCTGGCGCAGCACGGCCATTCGCAGGTGGTGGCGCAGCTGCGCCAGATGCTGGATGAGGCGCGGGAACAGATTAGCCAACGGCAGACGCTTCCTGACTGGAGCCATGACTGGCTGCACGCCTGCGCGCAGCGGCTCACCGCCGGCCAGCAGAGCGCTCTGCGTCCGGTGTTTAATCTCACTGGTACGGTGTTGCATACCAATCTCGGGCGCGCCATTCAGGCGGAGTCGGCCGTGGAGGCGGTCGCCAGCGCGATGCGCGCGCCGGTGACGCTCGAATATGATCTCGACGACGCCGGGCGCGGCCATCGCGATCGCGCCATTGCCGATCTGCTGTGCCAGATCACCGGCGCGGAAGATGCCTGCATTGTGAACAACAACGCGGCGGCCGTTCTGTTGATGCTGGCGGCCACCGCCAGCGGCCACGAAGTGGTGGTCTCCCGCGGCGAACTGGTGGAGATCGGCGGGGCATTTCGCATTCCCGACGTGATGCGCCAGGCGGGTTGTCAGCTGCACGAAGTGGGTACCACCAACCGCACCCATGCCAAAGACTATCGCCAGGCGGTGAATGACAATACCGCGCTGCTGATGAAGGTTCACACCAGCAACTACAGTATTGAGGGCTTTACCAAAGCCGTCGACGAAGCGGAGCTGGCGGCCATTGGCCGCGAACTGGACGTCCCGGTGGTGGCTGACCTGGGCAGCGGGTCGCTGGTGGATCTCAGCCAGTATGGCCTGCCGAAGGAGCCGATGCCGCAGGAGATGATCGCCGCCGGGGTGAGCCTGGTCAGTTTCTCTGGCGACAAGCTGCTCGGCGGCCCGCAGGCCGGAATTATCGTCGGCAAACGCGCGCTGATTGCCCGGCTGCAAAGCCATCCGCTGAAGCGGGCCCTGCGCGCGGATAAAATGACCCTCGCGGCGCTGGAAGCCACGCTGCGCCTCTATCAGCACCCGGAGGTGCTGACGGAGAGATTACCGACGCTGCGCTTGCTCACCCGTCCGGCGGAAGAGATCCGTCGGCTGGCTGAACGCCTGCAGCCTGACCTGGCGGCACACTATGCTGATTTTGCCGTCAGCGTGGCAGCCTGCCAGTCGCAGATTGGCAGCGGCTCGTTACCCGTCGACCGCCTGCCCAGCGCGGCATTGACTTTTACCCCGCATGACGGCCGCGGCAGCCGGCTGGCGGCACTGGCGGCCCGCTGGCGCGCACTGCCGTGCCCGGTGATTGGCCGCATTGATGACGGTCGGCTCTGGCTGGACCTGCGCTGTCTGGAAGATGAAACCCGGTTTATGGAGATGTTGTTACGATGATTATTGCCACCGCTGGACATGTTGACCACGGCAAAACGACGCTGCTGCAGGCGATAACCGGCGTGAATGCCGATCGTCTGCCGGAAGAGAAAGCGCGGGGAATGACGATCGATCTCGGCTATGCCTACTGGCCGCAGCCGGACGGGCGGGTGCTGGGATTTATTGACGTTCCCGGGCACGAAAAGTTTTTGTCCAACATGCTGGCGGGGGTGGGGGGTATTGACCATGCGCTGCTGGTGGTGGCCTGCGATGACGGGGTGATGGCGCAAACCCGCGAACACCTGGCGATCCTGCAGCTGACCGGAAAGCCGACGCTGACCGTGGCGCTGACCAAAACGGACCGCGTGGCGGCCGACAGGGTGGCGGAGGTGCAGGCGGAGGTCGAGCAGACCCTGCGCGAGCTGGGCTTTGACGCCGTCGCTTTCTTTCCCACCGCGGCGGCGGAAAACATCGGTATTGCCGAACTGCGCAGCCATCTGCTGCAGCTTGCGGAGCGCCCCCACCCGCAGCAGCAGCGGTTTCGCCTGGCGCTGGACCGCGCTTTTACCGTCAAAGGCGCGGGGCTGGTGGTCACCGGGACGGCGCTCTCCGGCGAAGTACGGGTCGGGGATACCCTGTGGCTCACCGGCGTGAACACGCCGATGCGCGTGCGTGGTCTGCATGCCCAGAATCAAGCGGTTGAGCAGGCGCACGCCGGGCAGCGCATTGCGCTGAATATTGTCGGCGATGCGCAGAAAGAGGCAGTGCACCGCGGCGACTGGCTGTTGTCCTCACCGCCGCCGGAGCCTGCAGAACGGGTGATTGTCGAGCTGCAGTGCCATACGCCGCTCAGCCAGTGGCAGCCGCTGCATATTCACCACGCTGCCAGCCACATTACCGGCCGGGTGTCGCTCCTCGAGGGCAATCTGGCGGAGCTGGTGCTGGATACCCCGCTGTGGCTGGCGGATAACGACCGGCTGGTGCTCCGCGATATCTCTGCGCGTATGACGCTGGCCGGCGCACGGGTGGTGACGCTGGATCCTCCGCGCCGCGGCAAACGTAAACCGGAATATCTGCAGTGGCTGCACGCTCTGGCGGCGGTCGGCGCTGACGATGCGCAGGCGCTTGAGCTGCATCTGCAGCGGGATGCCGTCCGGCTTGAGCGCTTCGCCTGGGCACGGCAGCTCAGCGAAGCCGGAATGGCCGCCATGATTCAGCGACCAGACTATCTGCAGGCCGGACAGCGCCTGCTCAGTGCCCCGCTTGCCGCCCGCTGGCAGCGAAAATTGCTGGATGCCCTGGCGCGCTACCATGAGCAGCATCGCGACGAGCCTGGTCCGGGCCGGGAGCGCCTGCGTCGCATCGCGCTGCCGATGGAAGATGAAGCGCTGGTGCTGCTGCTGATTGAGCAGATGCGCGAGAGCGGCATAGTCCACAGCCATCACGGCTGGCTGCATTTGCCGGAGCATAAAGCCGGGTTTACCGACGAGCAGCAGGCGGTCTGGCAGAAGGTGGAAACCCTGTTCGGCGATGACCCCTGGTGGGTGCGCGATCTCGCGCGCGAAGTCCATGTTGAAGAGTCCCTGATGCGCGCGGTGCTGCGCCAGGCGGCGCAGCAGGGGATGATTACCGCGATCGTCAAGGATCGTTACTACCGCAACGATCGCATTGTGCAGTTCGCCCAGCGGGTGCGCGAGCTGGATCAGCTGCGCGGATCAACCTGCGCCGCGGATTTCCGCGATACCTTAAACGTCGGGCGGAAGCTGGCGATCCAGATCCTGGAGTATTTCGATCGGATTGGCTTCACCCGCCGTCGCGGTAACGATCATATCCTGCGCGATAAGGCGTTGTTTCTATAATCATTAACGCCAGCTCCCCGGCGGACAGCGAACGCTGTGTTGCCGGGGAAGAGGAGGTCGCGCTGTGCCTGGCCTTATTCGGCTTCCCGCACCCAGATACGCATTTCGCCTTCTCCGCGGTTTGCCCAGCTAAACCAGGGAATAAAGGTCAGCGTCTGTGAATGGGGGGTGGCCAGAGGGTGATCGTAGCTCCAGAGCCGCTGCGTGTCGGCGTTTTCCGCATTTTTTCTGTAGCCTGGGGCCTGAATCAACATTTTGCGAGCAAACAGCCCCTTTCCTTCAAACACCGTGAACCTGGCATCGCGTGGCAGCAGCAGGTTATGCAGCGCTTCGCCGTTATCAGCTTGTTCGAGACAATAGACCAGTGGACCGCGCTGCAGCGCGACCTGGCCTGCCTGGTGACGAACAAGCGGATTGCCATATACCCGGCGAACCGGCATCGGCAAGGTAAGCATCAGGGTGTCGCCTTCCTGCCAGAGATGATGGATATGCAGATAGCCCTGGCGAATATCCTGCGTGACCGGCGCGCCGTTCAGGGTGATGTGCGGACCCTCGCACCAGTCAGGTAGACGCAGCGCCAGCGTATGGTTCACTGTTGACGGTGATTCGATGACAATTTTGACCTGTTCCTGCCAGGGATAGTCACCGCTGATACGCAGGCGTAAGGTCTTTTCCCCAACCGGGATCTCGACCTGATTGCCGACATAGAGATTGATATACAACGCCTCCTCGCGTGGCGTGTAGATATAATGCCCCAACGAGGTCAGGAGACGAGCGATATTCGGTGGGCAACAGGCACAGCCGAACCAACGCTGACGAACAGGCTTAACATGGTCATAAATATGATTGAATTTTAAAGCCTTAGGCTGCACTTCCAATGGGTTGACGTAAAAGAAATGTTTACCGTCCAGCGCCATACCGCCCAGAACGGTATTGTAAAGTGCGCGCTCCATCACATCAGCATATTGGCTGTCGGCTTCCAGTTCCAGCATGCGGCGCGCGAACATCATCAATCCGATAGAGGCGCAGCTTTCCGCATAAACGGTATCATTCGGCAGGTCGTAATCGCTGCTGAAGGCTTCCCCGCTGCTCTGTGAGCCAATGCCGCCCGTAATATACAACTGACGCTGGACCATGTTTTTCCATAACCGCAGGCAATCCTGGCGTTTGCCTTCATTCTTGCTCAGGCGCGCAAGGTGCGCTACGCCGGCCATTAAATAAACAAAGCGAACCGCGTGACCCACAGCGGTGGTCTGTTCGGCAAGCGGCAAATGCGCCTGGCTGTAGGGTTTATCCATCACCATCCACGCTGGCCCATAGGTATTCCAGAAGGAGGTTTCACCGCGTTTTTCATACTCGATGTCATAGAAATGCGGCTGTGTCCCACGCTGTTCAACGAAGTAACTAGCCAGCGCCATATAGCGTGGTTCCTGAGTCACATCGTACAAACGCATTAACGCCAGCTCTATTTCAGGGTGTCCCGGGTAGCCGTGCAGCTGATTGTCGTCGGGACCAAACACGCTGTCGATATGATCGGCGAGGCGACATACCACCTCCAGCAGGCGGCGTTTACTGGTTGCCTGGAAGAATGCCACCCCAGCCTCAATCAGGTGACCGGCACAGTACAATTCATGGCATTCGGCGAGATTGGTCCAGCGTTCCCCGGGCGCTTTCACCGTAAAATAGGTATTCAGATAACCATCTTCACATTGCGCGGCGGCAATCAGCTCAATCACCTCGTCGGCGGTTTTTTCCAGTTCCGCATCTGGCTTCTGGCACAATGACCAGGCGACTGCCTCCAGCCATTTCGCCACATCGCTATCCTGGAACACCATTCCGTAGAATTCCCCTGCCTGCTGACCTGCGGCGATACGGAAGTTTTCTATCGCATGGCTGGGCTCAGCCTCGGCGATCCGGTCATTGAGGGCATCCCACTGGTAGGGAATAACGACATCACGCACCAGTTGCTGATACTGACCCAGAAACGGATCGTTAACTTTCAGTTTGTGCAGATCGACTTCCATGATTTCTCCTTAAGACTGAACGTGACGTGCGCGCAGATCGGCTGCAATGCGCGACATCATGGGATTGTTGAGCTTGCAGGCGCGGATAGCGAAGGCCAGCAACAGATGGAACAGCGCGGGCAGCAGGGTTTCCATCGCCGTGATCCCCAATAGTGAGGATGGAGTTTGGTTGCTGGCGCCGGGTTGATAAGCGACATAGATAAATACCAGGCTGATAATGCCCGCACTGGAGGCCCATGCCAGCTTGATAAAGAACAGGTTGAAAGCAAAGTTCATCCCCGACGAACGGACACCCGTCTTCCATTCGCCATAATCATCAGAGAAGGCCATCAACGAAAAATGCAGCGGCAGGGTAAAGCCCAGGATGATGCCATTGCCGAGAATGATCGCCAGCCACAGCGTTTGCCAGGACGGACCGGTTGGCAGGAACCACATCCCGACCGCCAGTAAGGCCAATACCACATTGGTGTAGTAATAGAGCTTGACGGTATCAACGTGGCGCGACAGCCAATTGACGATCGCGGCGCCCAGAATCGAGGAAAAGGTGACCATGGTGAAAAACAGTGATGTATAGCCAGTAGAGCCGCCCAGTACATAGGTAATGAAGTACATGTAGCCGCCACCGCGAATGTTAAACACGTTGATCAACAGGAATGACATCGCCAGCATGAGTAACAGCTGATCGTTTTTACGCAGACCGGCGATATGTTCGCGCAGGGTGAATTTGCCGAGCATCTCCAGGGAAACACGCTCACGTACCCAGAAAAAGCAGCACAAAAACATCACCGCCGCGATGGCGCACAGTACGCCGACACCATACTGATAACCTTGGGCGGTATTGCCCTGACCGAGCGCTTTTACCAGCCACGGCAGGCCCACGGAGACCAGGAATCCTGCCACGCCGCACAGTACAAAGCGCCATGCCTGGCAGGATATCACCTCGCTATGGCGAGAGGTCATCGTATTAATGAGTGCGCAGTAAGGGACGTTAATCGCGGTATAGCTGACGGAAAGCAGCAGGTAAGTGCCGAAGGCCCAGGCGATTTTTACCCCCATGCCGGCATCAGGCACGGTAAAAGTCAGCACCCCGATCGCTGCTATAGGAACCGCAATCCATAGCTGCCAGGGGCGAAAACGCCCCCATCGGCTTTGGGTCCGATCGGCGAGAACGCCCATGATTGGATCGGAAATAGCATCAAACACGCGTAGCGCAAGGAACAGAGTACCGACCAGCGCCGGGGTGAGCCCAAAGACGTCAGTATAGAAAAAAGTGAGAAAGTTCATGATCAGGCAGGTGATGACCGTTCCACCGGCGTCGCCCAGACCATAGCCTATTTTTTCACGGAGAGATAATTTGTCGTCCTGCACGTGCTTCGTGAGGTCGCTTGTCGTAATCGGAGCCGTAGTCATAAATAACTCCCGAAGATGATGTTCAGAATTATTCCGCTGTCTGACCGGCGGACATTTTTGGTGTTTTGCAAATACATTAATTATTTTGCACCGAATAAACGAGGCAACAAGGGAAGGGAAAGGTATAAAAAGAGAACGATTCCGACTTAGTCATAAAAGTGTGATTCCGATCCGGAATGACGTTAATTTATGATTAATAATCAGTTGGAAAGAGAAGTTTTATCGTTTCGTTAGCGGAAAATTAAATATATATGCTTGAATTATCCATGTCTCTTCCGATTTGCGTACAAAATGGCGGCTTATTTATTTCCCGTGGCGTCGGCAGCCATCCGGCTCGTAAACTGCAATCCTGGGAAATTATTTTTGTCGAAAAGGGGACGTTAACGATTTGCGAGGAGGGTAAAATATTTAACGTTAATGCAGGGGATAGTTTACTGCTGTGGCCAGAACGTTCTCATGTTGGGGTGGGGGAATTTCCCGCCGACCTGAAATTTTATTGGCTGCATTTTGAAGTACTGACGGACAGAGTCCGGTCTCTGCCGCCAGCGCTGCTTAACGTTCCGCAACATACCCGCGTCAGCGATCCACAATACATTATTTCGCTGTTTCGCCAGTTTCTTCGTGAACAGGAGAATATTCACCGCAGCCTGGCGCTGGAGCTCCTGTTATTGCTGATACTGCAGCAGATTGCCGCGGCGGCTAGCGAAAAATCGGACGACAGTCCCGGCGCTGCGCTGGCCTGGAAAGCGCAGCAGATCATCCATACCCGTTACCACTTGCCTGTTTCAGCATCGACGCTGGCGAAAGAGCTGCACTGTAATGCGGACTATTTAGGACGTGTGTATCGTCACGTTTTTCGCGTGACGTTGACCGAAGCGCTGCATCGTCAGCGGGTCAGAGCGGCGGAAAAGCTATTGATCAGTGATTCACTGTCGTTGACCGAAGTCGCGAGCCAGTGCGGCTTTAATGACGTCGGTTATTTTCGCAAGATATTTCGTAAGCACACCAGCCTTACGCCTGCAGCCTGGAAGCGCCGCTACTGTAAGGAGCACATTAATTCAGCGTAATGAAAAATCAGTTGTGCTAGTGACTAAAAACAGCGCTGATTCCATTCAGGATCAAAGCGCGGGCAGGGACTATTCTGGCACCCTGCGGTTTTATCCCCAGGGAGCAGAGGATGAACCAGTTTCTTATTGCCAATGCCCAGCGGTGTATTGGCTGTCGTACCTGTGAAGTGGCTTGTGCGGTGACGCACCAGCAGGCGCAGGATGTCGCCGCCCTGTCGACGAACCATTTCGCGCCGCGTATCCAGGTGGTGAAAAGCGGTGACATATCGACGGCGACGGCCTGCCGGCAATGCGAGGATGCGCCCTGCGCCAGCGTTTGCCCGCAAGGGGCGATTCAGCGCGACAATGACGTCTGGTGGGTCGACCAGCGGCGCTGCATCGGCTGCAAAAGTTGCATGGTGGCCTGCCCGTACGGCGCGATGACCGTTACGGTTGTAAATCAGCAAGCGCAGGCGCTGAAATGCGATTTATGCCATCATCGCGCCGAAGGACCGGCCTGCGTGGCCGCCTGCCCGACGCAGGCGCTGCGGGTGATGGCTCCCGCGGAGCTGGAAGCGCTATGCGCGCAAAAACGCCAGCGGCTGGCGCTGGCGTGAGTGGGGGCGCTGACGGGCGTTACCCGCCCGCGGCGTCAGAGGCTATGCTTCCTGTTCGCGCCAGGCGAATTCAATCTCTTCGGCGAGAATTTTCACCCCGGCCTCAATTTTTTGCGGGTCTGGCACATAGTTCATGCGCATGCACTGGTGGGTGTGCGGCCACGGCTTATCCAGACCCGGGAAGAAGTAATCCCCTGGAACCATCAGCACGCCGCGCTTTTTCAGCCGCTGATACAGCAGCTCGGTGGAGACCGGCAGGTCCTTAAACCACAGCCAGAGGAAAATGGCCCCCTCCGGTTTGTGGATCAGGCAGCGCTCCTCCGGCAGATATCGGCGAATAATGGCGATGGTTTCCTGCACCCGCTGGTAATAGAACGGCTTGATCACCGTCTCTGACAGGCGCAGCAGATCCTGTCGTTTAATCATTTCGCACATCATTGCCGGCCCGATGCCGCCAGGGGCGAGGCTGATAATGCCGTTCATGTTGCTGATGGCGGTGATGATTTTCTCGTTGGCGATGATAATCCCGCAGCGGCTGCCCGGCAGGCCCAGTTTGGACAGGCTCATACACAGCACGATGTTTGGATTCCACAGCGGTCGGGCGTCGCTAAAGATAATGCCCGGGAACGGCACGCCGTAGGCGTTATCAATCACCAGCGGGACCCCGTGCTGATTCGCCAGCGCATCCAGTTTGATCAGCTCTTCATCAGTGATGACGTTGCCAGTCGGGTTGGTGGGGCGCGAGACGCAAATCATCCCGGTCTCTTCCGTCACCTGCAGATGTTCAAAATCAACATGGTACTTAAACTGGCCTTCCGGCAGCAGTTCGATGTTCGGCCGGGTGGCAACGAACAGATCCTCTTCCAGACCGGCATCGGCGTAACCGATATATTCCGGCGTCAGTGGGAACAGTACCTTACGCGTGGTGCCATCTGCCCGACGGCCTGCAAACAGATTAAATAAGTAGAAAAATGCGCTCTGGCTGCCGTTTGTTAGCGCAATATTCTGTGGTTCGATCTCCCAGCCCAGCTCGTCGCGCAGCATGTTCGCCAGCAGGCTCAGCAGCTCGCTTTTGCCCTGCGGCCCATCATAATTACAAAGCGCATCAAGGGCTTTGCCATTATCCAGCATGTCGGACAGCAGCTGCTGGAAGTAGTCATTCATTTCCGGTATCTGAGCGGGGTTGCCGCCGCCCAGCATAATAGCGCCCGGCGTGCGCAGACCGTCATTAAGGTCTTCCATCAAGCGGGTGATGCCTGAATGACGGGTGAATTTGTCGCCGAAAAGGGAAAATGTCATCGCGAATAGTCTATCGGTGGTTCTGGAAAGTGGCTAACCATAACGCCAGCGCTAGCGTGGTGCAAATCGGCGGGAGGAGGCGGCTTTTTATCTTTATCCTGTGAATTGCTATTTTGTTAGCGTTTTGTTCTGAGTGGCTCCCCGCCAGGGCGGAGAGCCACCTGTGGATTACTGCTGCTGTCCGGCCCAGATGACCATCACTTTGTCTTCACCGCTCTCACGCACGAACCCGTAACCACGTGGCATCGACAGCGTTGTCTGTTTGCCCATGCCGATTGCCGGATGGCGAGCGCGGAACTGACCGATCTTCTGCCAGTGAGTGACGCTGCGGGCCGCCTTGCCATTAACATCCTGCCAGTTCATCTCCGAACGGGTGCCCTGCAGCGGGTCCGAGCCGGTGGGGCCGAACGGACGTGATGATTCGTCACCATAGAAAATCTGCACGGCGCCAGGGGCCAGTAGCAACAGCTCCGCCGCAGTGGTGCCGCCTTCGCGGAACAGGCGCGTATCGTGCGAGGAGAGGTAACTCAGGACGTTAAAGCTCTGCAGTTTGTCGGCCATTTGCTGCCAGGTGAGGTCAATATTGGCCATACAGGTAGCCGCTTTCGCCGCCTGGTCCTGGTAGTCGAAATTGATCATCGCATCAAAACCGTGGCGATAATAATCGCTCTGCATCACTCCATGTCCCCAGGCTTCGCCGGTCATCCAGAACGGCGAAGCATCCAGAGCTTTATCCGGATTGGCTTTCTTCCACTCCGCCAGCGCGGCGGTGGCCTGGGTTTTTAACTGCTGCCAGGCGTCCATCTCCACATGTTTGGCGGTATCGACGCGGAAGCCATCGATGCCGTAGTCGCGTACCCACTGGCTCAGCCAGTGCGTCAGGTAGTCGCGCGGCGTATAGCCCGGGATCGCTTTCGCTGCGGTGTCTGGTTTATGGCTATAGAAGTTCGGCAGACCTGAGGCTTCCTTCGATTCGGTTTTCAGGTCCGGCAGGAAGGCCAGCGACATGGTGAGATCGTCATAGCCTGGGTTGTCATAATCGCCGATATCGGTGCGGATCCACTTCTTGCCCCACCATTTCTCCCAGCCGGCTTTGTCGCTGAAGTTGATGTAGTCGTTAAAGCTGTGCCAGGTCTGGCCCGCGCCCGGTTTCCAGTCCGTCCAGCGCTCGCCGAGGGTTTTTTTCAGCTCATCGCCTTGCAGATACAGGGCGCCGAACTGGAACTCCTGCATGTCGGCCAGGGTGGCGTAACCGGTATGGTTCATCACCACGTCAAACAGGATGCGAATGCCGCGCTTATGCGCTTCATCCACCAGCCGGCGGAGATCCGCTTCGGTCCCCATGTTGGCGTCCAGTTTCGACCAGTCCTGGGTGTAATAGCCGTGGTAGGCGTAGTGAGGGAAATCGCCCTTCGTGCCGCCGCCGACCCAGCCGTGGATTTGCTCAAGCGGGGAGCTGATCCACAGGGCGTTAACCCCCATCTGCTGCAGATAATCCAGCTTGCTGGTTAATCCCTGCAGGTCGCCGCCGTGGAAGGTGCCGATCTCCTGCATGCCATCTTTATGACGGCCATAGCTGTTGTCGTTGGCCGGGTTACCGTTTACAAAGCGATCGGTCAGGACGAAGTAGACAGTGGCGTTGTGCCAGTCAAACGGCGCCGGGGCGGCGGTCTCGGCACGCTCGAGCAGCAGCAGGCCATTGCTGCCGAAGGCGGGCTGCAGGGTGATTTTGCCGCCGCTGACGGTCGCGACATTGCCGCTGTAGAAATCGCGGACCTTGCTGCCCTCGGCGAAGGTTTTGCTGACGTCGATGGACAGCGGTTTTCCATCCCACTTCGGACACTGACGGATCTGCGGCGCCGCGGCGCTGGCCTCTTTTTCCTCCAGCGAAATCATCATTGTCGGTGTGCCGGAGCGGGTATCCACCTCCAGGGTATACAACCCCTGGCGGAAGATGCGCCATTGCGGCGGGGTGCCACGGCAGGGCTCCATGGACAGCATCTGGTTGAGCTTAATGCCGCCGGAAGGCTGCCAGCACTGCTGGTCAAAATTTAGCTGCAGAGGACGTGTACCCTTCTCAACCACTTTCTGGCTGATGAATCGGCCCGTCCCTTCTTCGGTAAAGGCAGGGAAGTCGGTGGTAGTCCAGGCGGCAAAGGCCATCCCAGGCACGAATAACGTGGCAAGCGCAGCGAGTTTCATTGCGGGATCCTGTGAGCGGTTTTTATCTAGTGTGCCTTGTTGCCGCACGGGTGAACTCCTCCTGGCGGGCGTTTTACCAGGAGGATGAAAAGGGGTGAGTGACACCGCTCAAAAAATAGGCTAAAAATGAGACGAAGCTAGCATTTTCGCACTGGCGATGCGGCGCAGAAACCGATTTCAGATGACACCAATTCGGAATTGGACTATTTCTGTTGATGCTCTCATTGCGTATTTTTGATACTATTAGCGATTCAGCTATCGTTTTTTTGTGAAAAACAAGGTGTTGGAATGCATATATCCGACCAGGAGACCTGATGATATCGAATCCCATACGACGATATGGGGCCGCCATACTTATGTTACTAACCTGTGTATTTTCAGGTAGTGTGTTGGCAACAACGCACACAGCAACAAAGAGTCATAAAGCCCCAACGGTTAAGAAGATCAGTAGTACTAAGGTAAGCAGTAAACAAGAGTATTCTCGCAATAGTGTAAAGAGCAGTTCACTTCCTGACTTGCGAAAATACCCTTCCGGAACACCAAGGAAAAAAGCGTTTCTCCGGACGGTCATGCCTTATATTACCAAGCAGAATCAGGCGATTACTGCGGATCGTAACTGGCTTGTTTCCAAGCAGTACGATGCTCGCTGGTCGCCGACTGAAAAGGCGCGCCTGAAAGATATCGCTGCCCGTTATAAGGTGAAGTGGTCAGGCAATACGCGTCATGTGCCCTGGAACGCGCTGCTTGAGCGTGTCGACATTATTCCGAACAGCATGGTGGCAACCATGGCGGCGGCGGAAAGTGGCTGGGGTACCTCCAAGCTGGCGCGTGAGAACAACAACCTGTTTGGCATGAAATGCGGCGCCGGTCGCTGCCGCGGAGCGATGAAAGGCTACTCGCAGTTCGAATCGGTGGAGCAGTCGGTGCAGGCTTACGTCACAAACCTGAACACCCACCCGGCCTATTCTTCATTCCGCAAATCGCGCCTGCAGCTGCGCAAGGCGGATCAGGAAGTGACGGCCAGCACCATGATTCATAAGCTGAAGGGTTATTCGACCAAAGGGTCGAGCTACAACAACTATCTCTTCGCGATGTATCAGGACAATCAGCGGCTCATCGCCGCCCATCTGTAATCCGGATGCCCGGCCTTGTCGCCGGGCATTTTTTTGCCCTACAGCATGACCTCGCTGTGCCGGTCACGGTACTCCTTCGGCGTCACGTCGTACTCCTTCTTAAACACCGAATAAAAATATTGCAGCGATGGGTAGCCGCACATTTGTGAAATCTCATTGATCGACAGGCTGGTGGACACCAGCAGGCTGCGCGCCTTTTCCAGTTTCTCGCTGTGGATCACCGTGTGGATGGTCTCTCCGACCTCATCTTTGAAGCGTTTCTCCAGATTGGAGCGAGAGATGCCCACGGCGTCGAGCACCTGTTCCACTTTAATGCCTTTGCAGGCGTTGTTGCGAATGTAATGCATCGCCTGAATCACGGAAGGATCGTTTAAGGACCGGTAGTCGGTAGAGCGTCGCTCAACGACGCGCATCGGCGGGATCAGCTGGCGCTGCAGCGGGAGCGCCTCGTTATTCAGCAGCCGGTGGAGTAATTTTGCCGCCTGATAACCCATCTGGCGGGTGCCCTGGGCGACGGAGGAGAGGGCGACGCGAGAGAGGTAGCGGGTCAGCTCCTCGTTATCGATGCCAATAACGCACAGTTTTTCTGGCACCGGGATATGCAGCAGCTCGCAGGCCTGCAGGACGTGGCGGGCGCGGGCGTCGGTGACGGCGATAATGCCGGTTTGCGGCGGCAGGGTTTGCAGCCAGTCGGCGAGCCGGTTTTGCGCGTGCTGCCAGTTTTCCGGCGCCGTCTCCAGCCCCTGGTAGACCACGCCGCGATACTTCTCCTTCGCGACCAGCTGGCAGAAGGCATACTCGCGCTCTACCGCCCAGCGTTTACCGCTGGAGGTGGGGAGTCCGTAAAACGCGAAGCGGTGCACCCCTTTTTCCTTCAAATGGAGAAAGGCGCTTTCCACCAGCGCAGCGTTGTCCGTGGCAATATAGTGGACCGGCGGGTACTGCTCTGGCTGATGATAAGAGCCGCCGACGCCGACGATGGGCACGTGGACATCGGCCAGCAGCTTTTCAATTTCGGGATCGTCATAGTCGGCGATAACGCCATCGCCCAACCACTCTTTGATGTTTTCGATTCGTGCCCGAAAATCCTCTTCAATAAAGATATCCCACTCCAGCTGGGAGGCCTGCAGATACTCGCCGACGCCCTCAACCACCTGGCGGTCATAAGCTTTGTTGGCATTGAATAACAGCGTAATACGGTGACGCTTTTCAAACATAGATAATGTTCCTGCTCTAACCCCGGTCATACCCCTTCATTCTTGATGTTGCTGCGCACTCACCCCGGCCACGTACGCCGGTACGCGGCCCGGATGCGCCGTCTGCAACCAGAATGATGTTGGGTATACACTACCGGCTAATGCCCGAGATATTTCAAGCGCCTTGTGGCGAAGTTTGGCGGTAGCGCAAAGAATTCAGACATTCTTAAAAGAGTCTCTCCTTACGCGCGCCGCTTGGTGGCGGAATCCATCCACACCGCCAGCAGTAAAATGGCGCCTTTGACGATATATTGCCAGAAAGTGGCGACGTCCATCATGCTCATGCCGTTATCCAGGGCTGACATAATAAACGCCCCCATTACCGCTCCGGCGACGCTGCCGATGCCGCCCGCCAGGCTGGTGCCGCCGATGACGCAGGCGGCGATGGCGTCCAGTTCGGCGATGTTACCCGCCGAGGGCGACCCGGCGCCGAGGCGCGAGCTGAGGATCAGCCCGGCAATGGCGACCATCAGGCCGTTAATGGCAAACACCGCCAGCTTGGTACGCTCGACGTTGATCCCTGAGAGGCGGGCCGCCTCCAGGTTGCCGCCGATGGCATAGATGCGACGACCAAAGGCGGTGCGGGTGGCCATAAACAGGCCTGCCAGCAGCAGGGCTGCGAGGATCAGCACCGGGGTCGGCACGCCACGATAGTCATTGAGCAGCCAGATTGCGCCCAGCACAATCACCGCGGTAATGGCCTGACGGCCAACAGCGGCGGTGGAGGACGAGGTCGCCAGACCTAACGCCTGACGGCGCATCCGCCCGCGCCACTGCCAGACGATAAACGCCGCCATGCCGACCACGCCGATGCCAAATCCAATACCGTCTGGCAGATAGCTTTGGCCGATCTGCGCCATCGCCGGGCTGGTGGGCGAGACGGTGGTTCCGTTGGTGATGCCGATCAGAATGCCGCGAAACGCCAGCATCCCGGCGAGGGTGACGATAAACGAGGGAACCTTGCGATAGGCCACCCACCATCCGTTCCACGCACCGAGCAGCAGGCCCATCACCAGCGTTACCAGGATGGTGAGCGGCAGCGGCCAGCCGAGCCAGACGTCAAAGATTGCCGCGGCGCCGCCCAGCAGCCCCATCATCGAGCCGACGGACAGGTCGATTTCTGCCGAAATAATCACAAACACCATGCCAACGGCGAGGATGCCGGTGATGGCCGTCTGGCGCAGCAGGTTGGAGATATTGCGTGCGCTCAGGTAGGCGCCATCGGTAACCCAGGTGAAAAACAGCATAATGACGACGATGGCGGCGATCATCACAAAGACCTGGAGATTCAGCCCCTTCAGCGCCGGCAAGGCGGCGGGGGCAGTTGGGGTGAGTTTGATTTCAGACGACGTGTTCTTCGACATGGCGTTCGCTCCTCAGCGCGGCTTCCATCACCTGTTCCTGGGTCAGATGTTGATTAACCAAATTGGCTTTTAGTCTGCCTT
The DNA here is from genome assembly GCF_002810615.1 of Klebsiella sp. G-Nf4. Taxonomy (NCBI): domain Bacteria; kingdom Pseudomonadati; phylum Pseudomonadota; class Gammaproteobacteria; order Enterobacterales; family Enterobacteriaceae; genus Klebsiella; species Klebsiella sp. G-Nf4. Next base: position 146,088 of record NZ_PION01000014.1, read on the forward strand.
CGTGCATGACCAGCACCCGATCGCTGAGACCGAGCACCTCGGGCAGTTCTGATGAAATGACAATGACCGCGATGCCCTGCTGCACCAGCTGGTTAATCAGTTTATAAATTTCATACTTCGCCCCGATATCGATACCACGGGTGGGTTCGTCGAGGATCAGAATGCGCGGATTGAGCAGCAGACAGCGCGCCAGAATCGCCTTTTGCTGGTTGCCGCCGCTCAGGCGGCCAATCGCCAGCTCCGGCGAGGAGGTTTTAATTTTCAAACGCTGAATGGACTGCTGAATGCAGTGTTGCTCGGCGGCGTCGTCCAGGCTGCTCATCGCGCCGGTGAACTGGTTGAGCGCCGCCAGGGTAATATTTTTGCCCACCGCCATCACCGGCACGATGCCGTCTTTTTTGCGGTCTTCCGGCACCATGGCGATGCCGTGGGCAATGGCCTGCTGGCAGTGAGTGATGCTCACCGGCTGGCCATCAATAAAGATCTCCCCTTGCCAGCGCCCCGGCCAGACGCCGAACAGGCACTGTACCGCCTCGGTACGTCCGGCGCCGACCAGCCCGGCGATGCCGAGGATTTCCCCGCGACGCAGGGAAAACGAGACGTCATTGACGCGTTTAATATGACGGTTAACCGGGTGCCAGGCGGTTAAATGTTCGACCCGCAGGATCTCCTCGCCGTGGGCGTGCGGCTCGCTGGGATAGAGTGCGGTAAGCTCGCGGCCGACCATCATGGTGATGATATCGTCTTCGCTCATGCCGCTGGCGTCGCGGGTGCCGATGTGCTGGCCATCGCGGATCACGCAGATCGTGTCGGAGATCGCTTTGACCTCATTGAGCTTGTGAGAAATATAAATGCAGGCGATACCGTGGTTTTGCAGATCGCGAATGATCGTCAGCAGCGTCGCGGTCTCTTGTTCGGTTAAGGAAGCGGTCGGTTCGTCGAGGATCAGCAGACGAACCTGTTTGTTCAGCGCCTTGGCGATCTCCACCAGCTGCTGCTGACCAAGGCCGAGGTCGCCGACGCGGGTGTCGGGCGAAATGGGCAGATTGACCTGCGCCAACAGCTTCTGACAGCGCAGCGTCATGGTTTCATAATCCAGCAGACCGTGGCGGGAGATCTCGGCGCCGAGGAAAATATTCTCCAGCACGGTGAGATGTTTCACCAGCGCCAGCTCTTGGTGAATAATGGCGATGCCTTTGCGTTCGGTATCGCGAATATGGTTTGCCTGCAGCGTTTCGCCGGCAAAAATAATCTCGCCCTCATAGCTTCCGTGCGGATAGATACCGCACAGCACCTTCATCAGCGTCGATTTCCCCGACCCATTTTCACCGCATAACGAGACCACTTCGCCAGCGTTAAGACGCAGGCTGACGTTATCCACGGCTTTAACGGCGCCGAAGGTTTTGGTTATGTTCTTCATTTCGAGTAGCCAGGCCATAAAGACTCCGCAAAAGTGATATCCGGCGGGATGAAAATGACGCCCCGCAGCGGGGCGTCAGCCATTACAGTTCACTCTTTTTATGGAAACCGTCTTTAATAACCGTGGCGTCGATATTCTCTTTATTCACCTCAATGGGCGTTAACAGGCGCGAAGGGACATCTTTTAAGCCGTTATTCAGCGTGGTATCGGCCTTCGGCTGCTTATCATTGCCCAGCTCAACGGCGATTTCGGCGGCGTTGGTGGCCAGGGTGGTAATCGGTTTATAGACGGTCATTGTCTGGGTACCGGAAATAATGCGCTTCACGCCCGCCAGATCAGCATCCTGACCGGAGATCGCCACTTTGCCGGCCAGCCCCTGGGCGGTTAAGGCCTGGATAGCGCCGCCGGCCGTAGCGTCATTGGAGGCGACCACGGCATCGATCTTGTTATTATTCGCCGTCAGCGCGTTTTCCATTATTTTCAGCGCGTTCTCCGGCAGCCAGCCGTCAACCCACTGATCGCCGACAATCTTAATTTTTCCTTCATCCACATACGGCTTGAGGACTTTCATTTGCCCGGCGCGGAAAAGTTTGGCGTTATTATCCACCGGCGAGCCGCCCATCAGGAAATAATTACCCTGCGGCACTTTGTCGACCAGACTTTGCGCCTGCATTTCACCAACTTTTTCATTGTCGAAAGAAATATAAAAATCAATGTCAGCATTATTAATCATACGGTCATAGGCCAGGACTTTAATACCTTCCTGCTTGGCTTCTTTAATGACGTTGCTGAGCACCTGACCGTTATAAGGAATAATGACTAACACATCGACGCCGCGGTTGATCATATTTTCAATTTGCGACATCTGCGTTTCTTCATTGCCATTGGCGGACTGGACAAAAACTTTGGCGCCTAAGGATTCTGCTTTATTGACGAAAATATCACGGTCTTTCTGCCAGCGCTCCAGACGCAGATCGTCGATGGCCATGCCAATCTTCACTTCTTTCGCCATCCCCGCCATGCTGGCGAGGAGGAGGGAGCTGGCGCAAAGTGTAAGGCAAAGGTTCTTTATCTTCATAATAACGATACCTTTTTTGTAAGGGTAGGTAAGACGAACGGAAAAATAATGTTTGATACATGAGGTTGCGGATACGTTACAGATTCTTAACGCGGAAAGCAGGGCTGGCAATTACCGGTTCTTATTTTGCCGTTATGAAATTTCGTTTAATGTGCAAATTATGACGGCGATCGTATTTTATTCATGCACACTCTTATTATTGCACTGGACTTGTCCGATAAGGCGCGGAGAAGGCGGAAGTATATTATTTTTTGCGAGCTGGCGCACGTTTGTGGATTCTCTCAATGGCGGTGTGAAATAACGTAATTGAGGAGATGGAAAGTGAAATTCTATATTGGCTTAAACCCGTCATACTTCAAGTTGTAGGTGGGTTGGTGACATTCGTTGCTCCGACCTCTTGCTGGTGCCAGCGCCTGGAGGTTCACGCTCTTGCCGCCTTCCTGCAACTCGAATTATTTAGGGTATCTGATTGGTTATTCGCCGCATCTCTGAATATGGAGTTCTCTATGCAGACCTATTTCGATCAACTCGATCGCGTTCGTTACGAAGGCCCGAAATCCACTAACCCGTTGGCTTTCCGTCACTACAACCCGGATGAACTGGTGCTGGGCAAACGGATGGAAGATCATCTGCGTTTTGCGGCCTGTTACTGGCATACCTTCTGCTGGAATGGCGCCGATATGTTTGGCGTGGGCTCCTTTGACCGTCCATGGCAGCAGCCTGGCGACGCCCTGGAGATGGCCAAACGTAAAGCCGATGTGGCGTTTGAATTCTTCCACAAACTCAATGTGCCTTACTACTGCTTCCACGATGTCGATGTCTCGCCGGAAGGCGCCTCGCTGCAGGAGTACAGCAATAACTTCGCCCGCATGGTCGAGGTGCTGGCAGAGAAACAGCAGCAGAGCGGCGTGAAGCTTCTGTGGGGGACCGCAAACTGCTTTACCAACCCGCGCTACGGCGCCGGCGCGGCCACCAACCCGGATCCGGAAGTGTTTAGCTGGGCGGCCACCCAGGTGGTCACCGCCATGAATGCCACTCATCAGCTGGGAGGCGAAAACTATGTGCTGTGGGGCGGTCGCGAGGGCTATGAAACCCTGCTGAATACCGACCTGCGTCAGGAGCGTGAACAGATTGGCCGCTTCATGCAACTGGTGGTGGAGCATAAGCATAAAATTGGTTTTAAAGGCACGCTGCTGATTGAGCCCAAACCGCAGGAACCGACCAAGCATCAGTATGACTATGATGCCTCTACCGTTTACGGCTTCCTCAAACAGTTTGGTCTGGAAAAAGAGATTAAACTGAATATTGAAGCTAACCATGCCACGCTCGCCGGCCATTCGTTCCATCATGAAATCGCGACGGCCATTGCGCTGGGGCTGTTCGGCTCCGTCGACGCCAACCGCGGCGATCCGCAGCTGGGCTGGGATACCGACCAGTTCCCGAACAGCGTCGAAGAGAATGCGCTGGTGATGTATGAAATTCTTAAAGCGGGCGGCTTCACTACCGGCGGCCTCAACTTTGATGCGAAAGTGCGCCGGCAGAGCACCGACAAATACGACCTGTTCTATGGCCATATCGGCGCGATGGATACCATGGCGCTGTCGCTGAAAGTTGCGGCGCGGATGATTGAGGACGGTGAGCTAGATAAACGCGTGGCCAGACGCTACGCCGGCTGGAACGGTGAGCTGGGGCAGCAGATCCTTAACGGGCAGATGACCCTCAGCGACATTGCCCAGTATGCCACTCAGCATCAGCTGGCGCCGCGGCATCGCAGCGGCCAGCAGGAACAACTGGAAAACCTGGTCAACCATTATCTGTTTGATAAGTAATCATGCGGCGGCGCCCGGCGTGACCGGCGTCGCAACCAGGATGCTCTGTTCGCGCCACGCTCAGCCGTGGCGCGCGTTTAAGGAGAGGTAGTATGTATATCGGCATCGATCTGGGAACATCGGGCGTCAAAGCCATTCTGCTCAATGAGCAGGGTGAGGTAGTGGCATCGCATACCGAAAAACTCACCGTCTCGCGTCCGCATCCGCTGTGGTCGGAGCAAGATCCCGAACAGTGGTGGCTGGCGACAGACACGGCGATGAAAGCCCTGGGCGCGCAGCATAGCCTGCGCGACGTGAAGGTGCTGGGGATCGCCGGGCAGATGCACGGCGCCACGTTGCTGGATAAATCGTTACAGGTGCTGCGTCCGGTCATTTTATGGAATGACGGCCGCTGCGCCGAAGAGTGCCAGCTGCTGGAGGAAAAAGTCAGTGCTTCCCGGCAGATCACCGGCAACCTGATGATGCCGGGCTTTACGGCGCCGAAGTTACTCTGGGTGCAGCGCCACGAGGCGGCGGTGTTCAACCAGGTCGATAAAGTGCTGCTGCCGAAGGACTATCTGCGCCTGCGCATGACCGGCGAGCTTGCCAGCGACATGTCTGACGCCGCCGGTACGATGTGGCTGGACGTCGCCCGGCGTGACTGGAGCGATGAGATGCTCGCCGCCTGCGATCTCAGTCGGGATGCGATGCCGGCGCTGTTTGAAGGCAGCGACGTCACCGGACAACTGCGACCTGAGGTGGCGCAGGCGTGGAATATGCCGCAGGCGCTGGTGGTGGGCGGCGGCGGCGACAACGCCGCAGGCGCGGTCGGGGTCGGAATGGCCGACGCCGGGCAGGCAATGCTGTCGCTGGGCACCTCAGGCGTCTACTTCGCCGTCAGCGAAGGGTTCCTCAGCAAACCCGAAAGCGCGGTGCACAGCTTCTGCCATGCGCTGCCGGGCCGCTGGCATCTGATGTCGGTGATGCTCAGCGCGGCCTCCTGCCTGGACTGGGCGGCGAAATTAACCGGCCTGGCCAGCGTGCCGGCGCTGATCGCGGCGGCGCAGACGGCGGATGAAAGCGCCGGTCCGGTGTGGTTCCTGCCCTATCTGTCGGGCGAACGCACGCCGCACAACAACCCGCAGGCCAAGGGCGTCTTTTTTGGCCTGACGCATCAGCATGGGCCGGCAGAGCTGGCGCGGGCGGTGCTGGAAGGGGTGGGCTATGCGCTGGCGGATGGCATGGACGTGGTACACGCCTGCGGCATCAAGCCGCAGAGCATCACGCTTATCGGCGGCGGGGCGCGCAGCGCTTACTGGCGGCAAATGCTGGCGGATATTAGCGGCCTGCAGCTCGATTACCGTACCGGGGGCGATGTCGGCCCGGCGCTGGGGGCGGCCAGGCTGGCGCAGCTGGCGGTGCACGGCGAGGCCGACCGCGCCGGGCTGCTGAAGCCGCTACCGCTTGAACAAGCCCATCGCCCGGACGATCGCCGTGTGGCCCACTATGCGCCACAGCGGGAAACCTTCCGTCAGATTTATCAGCAACTGAAACCGCTGATGTCTTAGCCTCAGTCCGTCCGGCAGCGCCGGACGGATTCCCTCCCTGAATGTCTCGACTACATCCATCCCAAAAAGCGTATTTGTTTATTCCGAAATCTCCGCTTTGCCGTGCATAACCTGCGGCATCGTCGGGTGACTCGGTCATAATCAGCCCGTGTCGACCAGGGAGGTGAGATGAACACAAAACGCAACATTGCCAGAGTGATGATGGCCGCAGGATCGCTGGTTTATCTGCTCGGTATCTGGCGAACCTGCCCGTTGTTTAGCGGTAAAGGTTATTTTCTCGGCGTACTGGTGATGGGGATGTTTGCCGTGCTCGCCCATCAGCGCGCCAGCCAGTGGCAGGAACAGGACGACGGCTTTATTGCCTTATGTCGGCTGGTGCTGCTGCTATCGGTCGGCCTGCTGCTGGTCGGCGCCTGGTATGTACCGGCAGACTGGCATGAAAAAGCCGTCTATATCGCGGCGTGGTTTGTCTGCTTATATGGCGCATCGGCAACCCCCGAACGGACCCGCGTCGCCCGCGCGATGCAAAAAACGGAATAAGCGCCGCCCCGAGGCGCGTAAAAGGTAAAAAGTAATGGAAAACAAGCACGCGACGTATTCTCCTGCGTTTCATTTGATCTCCTGGATTGCCCTGATCGGCGGCATCGTCACCTATCTGGTGGGACTGTGGAATGCCGATATGCAGTTGAATGAGAAAGGCTATTATTTTGCCGTCCTGGTTCTGGGGCTGTTTGCCGCGGCATCTTATCAAAAGACGGTGCGCGATAAGTATGAAGCCATTCCGACCACCGCGCTGTACTACACCACCTGCCTGGTGGTCTTCGTTATCGCTGTAGGTCTGCTGGTTATCGGACTGTGGAATGCCACTCTGCTGCTCAGCGAGAAAGGGTTCTATGGGCTGGCGTACTTTTTGAGCCTGTTTGGCGCTGTTGCGGTGCAGAAAAACGTGCGTGATGCCTGGGACCCGACGCGCTTACGGGAACCTCTCAGCGTGACGGAAGAGGGGCCTGAGTCGTAAGTCGGGCCCCTCCGGGTGGCGGACCGTTAGCTGACCAGCCGGCGGCTATCAACCCGCTGCACCAGGCCTGACAGCATCAGGCTGCCAAGCAGAGCGGCGCTAAAAATCCACACAATGTCCAGCAGCGGCCAGCGGGTCAGTTCCAGATGGCTGGCGCGCAGCGCATGCACTATCAGGGCATGGAACCCGTAGATCCCCAGCGAATGTCGCGCAATGCAGGCGATACCGGGCAGGGGACGCGCGTTAAGCCAGTTTTTAGCGAGCGTCAGCAGGGTGACCGCGCAAACGAACACCGCCGGTCCGCAGTAGAGATACCAGGTGTCGCCGAAGTCTCCACGCCAGCGCAGCTCATGCAACGTTCCGCGTGAAATGGCCCACACGGCGGCGATGAACAGCGCGGCGCAGAGCGGGGTCAGCCATTTTTTATCGGTGTCCAGGGTGCCAATGGCTCTGCCCAGCACGCCATAGAGCACGTAGTAGAAGGTGTCGCCGTTGATATAGAGATTGACTGGCAGCCACTCAATCCCGGCGGCTTTGACGCTGACCATATTGGGGTTGGCCAGAATACCGAGGATTGCCATCAGCGCCAGCAGCATTTTACCGCTGACGGACTTAACCTGAATCAGCGGCGAGAGCAGGTAGATGACGGTGATAGCAAAGAAAAACCACAGGTGGTAGAAGACGGGCTTCTGCAGCAAATTCTTTAACGATAGCTCGACGTTGATATGGGTAAACAGCGCGATATACAGCAGAGACAGCGCGCTATAGAACGCAATGCACAGGCCAATCCGCCAGAAATGGCGCGGCTGGGCGCTACGTTCCCCGAAAAACAGGTATCCCGAGATCATAAAAAACAGCGGCACGCTGACGCGGGAGGCGGAATTGAGCAGATTGGCGATGTCCCATTCCATAAGGGTAATTGCATGCGGATGAGTGATATACCAGCTGGTACTGTGGATCATCACCACCATCATGCAGGCGATACCGCGCAGGTTGGTGATCCAGTGTATCTTTTCTTGCATCAGTCCCTCAAAGTCTGCTGGCGAAATAAGGTCTGACCCGCCTTATGCCCCGGTGTCGCAATAGATTAGTCTGAGTTTTCGATCACAGACTTGTCGTGGTTTCATGATATTCGCAAAATACCTGTAATACTGAATCTTTACGATAACAACTTGCTAACAAGGCGGTGGAGGAGTACGTGGTGAAAGGTGTTGTTTCCGTTATGCTGGCGCTACTCCTCGCGGGTTGTAGCGAGACCATATCTCCGCCGGCGCAAAAAGCGCAGCGTGCGCGCATTACGCCGCAAACCACGCTCAATATGGCGCAGCTTTGCAAGGATCAGGCCGCTATCCGCTACAACACGCAAACGCAGCTCGTTGACGTGAACCATTTTGAACAATTCCAGGCGAGCTACGAGCTTTCGGGCCGGACCGGCAAGAATGAGCGTTTCATCTGTTCCTTTGACCCGGACGGCCAGTTTATGCATCTTTCGATGCGCTGAATCGACCCCGGCTGGCGTAAATTTCGTCCGTTTTCCTGAAACAACGCCGTTTCGTACTGTATATCTCGCAGCCAGCGGGTATACTGACTCCTTCCTTTAAATCCACACGTATCCAGCACGAAATCATATGCAAAAGTTTGATACCAGGACCTTCCAGGGCCTGATCCTGACCTTACAGGATTACTGGGCTCGTCAGGGCTGCACCATTGTTCAACCACTGGACATGGAAGTCGGCGCCGGCACCTCTCACCCGATGACCTGCCTGCGCGCGTTAGGGCCGGAGCCAATGGCGACCGCCTACGTGCAGCCTTCCCGTCGTCCAACCGATGGCCGCTATGGCGAAAACCCGAACCGTTTACAGCACTACTATCAGTTCCAGGTGGTGATTAAGCCCTCTCCGGATAACATTCAGGAGCTGTACCTCGGATCGCTGAAAGAGCTGGGTATGGACCCGACCATTCACGATATTCGTTTTGTCGAAGACAACTGGGAAAACCCGACGCTGGGTGCCTGGGGTCTGGGCTGGGAAGTGTGGCTCAACGGCATGGAAGTGACGCAGTTCACCTACTTCCAGCAGGTGGGCGGCCTTGAGTGTAAGCCGGTGACTGGCGAGATCACCTACGGTCTGGAGCGTCTGGCGATGTATATCCAGGGCGTGGACAGCGTTTATGACCTGGTCTGGAGTGATGGCCCGCTGGGTAAAACCACTTACGGCGACGTGTTCCACCAGAATGAAGTGGAGCAGTCCACCTACAACTTCGAATACGCCGACGTCGACTTCCTGTTCTCCTGCTTCGAGCAGTATGAGAAAGAGGCCCAGCAGCTGCTGGCGCTGGAGACCCCGCTGCCGCTGCCGGCCTATGAACGTATTCTGAAAGCGGCTCACAGCTTTAACCTGCTGGATGCGCGTAAAGCCATCTCCGTCACCGAGCGTCAGCGCTATATTCTGCGCATTCGCACCCTGACTAAAGCAGTGGCGGAAGCGTACTACGCTTCCCGTGAAGCGCTCGGCTTCCCGATGTGCAACAAGAATAAATAAGAGGCGGCCATGTCTGAGAATACTTTTCTGGTGGAAATCGGCACTGAAGAGCTGCCACCAAAAGCGCTGCGCAGCCTGGCGGAATCTTTTGCTGCGAACGTGACCGCGGAGCTGGATAACGCCGGCCTCGCGCACGGTAAAGTGGAATGGTTTGCCGCCCCGCGTCGTCTGGCGTTGAAGGTAGCCAACCTGGCGGCGGCGCAAGCCGATCGCGAAGTAGAAAAACGCGGCCCGGCTATTGCCCAGGCGTTCGATGCCGAAGGCAAGCCAAGCAAAGCGGCCGAAGGCTGGGCGCGCGGCTGCGGCATCACCGTTGATCAGGCCGAACGTCTGACCACCGATAAAGGCGAGTGGCTGCTGTATCGCGCCCATGTGAAGGGCGAAAGCACTGAAGCGCTGCTGCCGAACATGATTGCCAGCTCGCTGGCGAAGCTGCCGATCCCGAAACTGATGCGCTGGGGCGCGTCTGACGTCCACTTCGTGCGTCCGGTTCACACCGTCACCCTGCTGTTGGGCGATCGGGTTATTCCGGCGACCATTTTGGGTATCGCTTCTGACCGTATTATCCGCGGCCATCGCTTTATGGGTGAGCCGGAGTTCACTATCGACCATGCCGACCAGTATCCGCAGATCCTGCTGGAACGCGGTAAAGTCATTGCCGATTACGAACAGCGTAAAGCCAAAATCAAAGCCGATGCGGAAGAGGCGGCACGTAAGATTGGCGGTCAAGCCGATCTGAGCGAAAGCCTGCTGGAAGAAGTCACCTCGCTGGTGGAATGGCCGGTGGTGCTGACGGCGAAGTTCGAAGAAAAATTCCTCGCGGTGCCGTCCGAAGCGCTGGTTTACACCATGAAGGGCGACCAGAAGTACTTCCCGGTCTACGACAACGCCGGCAAACTGCTGCCGAACTTTATCTTCGTAGCCAACATCGAGTCCAAAGATCCGCAGCAGATCATCTCCGGTAACGAGAAGGTGGTTCGTCCGCGTCTGGCCGATGCTGAATTCTTCTTCAACACCGACCGTAAAAAACGTCTGGAAGATAACCTGCCGCGTCTGGAAACCGTGCTGTTCCAACAGCAACTTGGGACCCTGCGCGACAAGACCGATCGCATCCAGGCCCTGGCGGGTTGGATTGCCGAGCAGATTGGCGCTGACGTAAACCACGCGACCCGCGCGGGCCTGCTGTCCAAGTGCGACCTGATGACCAACATGGTCTTCGAGTTCACCGACACCCAGGGCGTGATGGGGATGCACTACGCGCGCCATGACGGCGAAGCGGAAGATGTGGCCGTGGCGCTGAACGAGCAGTATCAGCCGCGCTTTGCCGGCGACGCGCTGCCGTCTAACCCGGTGGCCTGCGCGGTGGCGATTGCCGATAAGATGGACACCCTGGCGGGTATCTTTGGTATCGGGCAGCATCCGAAAGGCGATAAAGACCCGTTTGCGCTGCGTCGTGCCGCGCTGGGCGTGCTGCGTATCATCGTTGAGAAGAACCTGAATCTCGATCTGCAAACGCTGACCGAAGAAGCGGTGCGTCTGTACGGTGAGAAGCTGACCAACGCCAACGTGGTTGATGAGGTGATTGACTTCATGCTGGGCCGCTTCCGCGCCTGGTATCAGGATGAAGGCTATAGCGTGGACACCATCCAGGCCGTACTGGCGCGTCGTCCAACCCGCCCGGCGGATTTCGATGCGCGCATGAAAGCCGTATCGCACTTCCGTACCCTGGAAGAGTCCTCCGCGCTGGCGGCGGCGAACAAACGTGTCTCCAACATCCTGGCGAAATCCGACGAGACGCTGAACGACATCGTTCATGCCTCGGTGCTGAAAGAAGCCGCGGAAATCAAGCTGGCCGGCAATCTGGTGGTGCTGCGCGATAAGCTGCAGCCGTACTTCGCCGCAGGCCGTTATCAGGATGCGCTGATCGAGCTGGCTGCGCTGCGCGAGCCGGTGGATGAGTTCTTCGAGAACGTGATGGTTAACGCTGAAGACAAAGATGTTCGCATCAACCGTCTGACGCTGCTGTCCAAACTACGTGAACTGTTCCTGCAGGTAGCGGATATTTCTCTGCTGCAGTAAGCGTATCGGAAATAATAAAAGACCTGTCTCAGGGCAGGTTTTTTTATACGTGAAATATAAATAGGCGAACCGTTAATAATTCTGCCATTGATATCTTCATTATTTGCATTCATCGAGAAGAAATGTTTTAGGAATATATAAACATAATTCCGAGAGGTATTTACGCTAGAATGGCGGCGGGTGCTTGAGACTGTGTGTCTCAGGTATTCAGCGGGAGACAGACAGAGAAAAGCCCCACCTGATAGTAATCAAAGTGAGGCTCCCCTATGCATCAACACCATAAGAGTAGCCTCTTACTTGTTGAAAATCAACACTGGAGGCGAGGAATGCCGCAAAAGTATCTGTTGTTTGGCTTAGTAGTGATTTGCTTCACTATTTTATTATTGACCTGGATGGTTCGTGATTCGCTATGTGAATTACAGCTCAGGCAGGGAAATATTGAGCTGGTGGCATTCTTAGCCTGTGATATTAAACAGTAAGAGCATCTGGTGGGGAACTATCCCCACCATGCTTGCGGTGTCTGGCATTCTCAATGCACCCTTTCATTGTTCACCAAATAAATCATTTGCCTCCTGATATCAGGAGGCCTTTTTATTTTTACACGATCGTTGAATAAAACAGGCTTGCAACGCATACCGGAGTGTGGCTATCCTATGCCCCGACGAATTCCTCGTCTCACTGGAGCGCGCCCCACAAATGAACAAACACGACTGATGAATTTCACGCCTTACCTCGCAGACGTTGCGGGTAGGGGAGTATTGATTTCATTCAGGAGTGCTTATGGCTCATTGCGCCCACATCCCCGCTTTTGTTTTACATCAGGTCACCTGTCAGTTTGCGACGGGAGATACGCTTTTTGGTCCGCTGAATTTATCGCTGGAATCGTCGCTTTGCGGCCTGGTCGGCCGTAACGGCGTTGGTAAGACGCGTCTGCTACGTCTGTTGGCCGGTCTGGATTCCCCCGCCGACGGCTATATCGAGCGCGCGGTTTCTATTGCCTGGGTGGCGCAGCAGCCGAACGTCACGCCAGAGATGACCCTCGCGGCGCTGCTGGGCTATGCGCCAATATTTGATGCCTTGTCTCGCCTTGAGCGAGGTAACGGACTGGCGGATGATTTCGAGCTGTTGGATGGCCACTGGGATCTATCCGATCGCCTGAGTTTAGCTTTCCGTGAAGCCCATCTCCCGCCGTTCTCTGCCGATCGCCCCGCTTTTTCACTCAGCGGCGGCGAGCGGATGAAGGCCCTGCTGTGCGGCGCCTTTGTCTCGGGTGCCGATTACCTGCTGCTGGATGAGCCCACTAACCATCTGGACCGCCAGGGGCGGGAGTGGCTCTATCACCAGCTGGAAAGCTGGCAAGGCGGAGCCCTGATCGCCAGCCACGATCGCGAGTTGCTGACCCTGATGCCTGAGATTATTGAGCTGACACCGACGGCGCTGCGCATCTACGGCGGCAACTATGATGAATATGAGCAACAGCGCGAGGCGGCGCAGCAGGCTGCGCGCGCGGCGCTGGAACATGCGGCGACCGAGCGACGGCGGACCCGTGCACGGATGCAAAAGGAGCATGACGCCGCCCAGCGGCGATCGGCTCAGACGCTGCGGACCGTTGATACACTGAATATCGCCTCTTTCGAACGCGTGAAGTACAAAGGCGCGGCAAAAGAGCGCCCGGGAACGCTGCGCCGTCAGCATCGTGAACAGAACAGCACTCTGAATGCCGCCGTGCAGCAGGCACGGGAGCGGGTAGAAGACGACAATCCGGTGATGTTCACGCTGCCGGGTAGCGAAGTGGCCGCCGGCAAGCAGGTTCTGGTGGTGGAGTCATTACAGCTCGCCCATTCACCGGCTGCGCCGCTGAACTGGCGCATGGATGGTCCCATGCGCGTCGCGCTAAAGGGGCCGAACGGCTGTGGTAAAACCACCTTGCTAAAAACGCTGCTGGGGCTGGAGCAGGCCTTCTCCGGCGATGTCCGGTTGTCGGTGAGCGCGGCTTATCTGGATCAACATCTGACGCAGCTGGATCTGTCGTTATCGGTCATGGCGCACCTGAGCCTGGATAATGAGATGGACGCTCCAGATTTTACGGTATCAAAGTACCAGACTGGATCGTTGCAATACGTCCTAAAAAATGAGGAGCGTCCACATGAAAGTATCAACTCTTGGTATCGACCTGGCAAAGAA
>NZ_PION01000015.1:0-102172 GCF_002810615.1 Klebsiella sp. G-Nf4
CCGGGCCGAAAGGTGCGGGGTTTTTTTGCTGTGTGAGTATATCTCCCCGGTGGCGCTGCGCTTACCGGGGCTACAAACCGGGGCTGACAGGTAGCCCGGACAAGGTGCGCAGCACCGCCTCCGGGGAGGCCCCTGTCTGCCGATGCCATTCATTAAAGTCTGTGTTAAGAAGCAATCCCTACCGATAAACTGCTAATGCCTCTCTAACCAACTTGCAATAAATGTCGCGATCTGTGGAACATCATTTAAATCCAACTGCGGAAGTGATGTCGCGATCGGCACATCGCTGGCCACGGCGATGGTATGCTCATCAATCACCAGCTCGTCTACACAGTGGCCGCTGTTTTGCCGAAAAAGTAGGATCTTCGGCACGGGTTCATGTTTGAACCCCTCCACTAAAACCAGGTCCAGTTTGCTGGCATCCATTCGACTGACAAGCCACGTGAGGTCTAATTCCGGCGTCTCTGGCGTCTCCGTCATCAACGCCCAGCGCTGTTCACTGGCGACAATGGTCTGCGCAGCGCCCGCCTTACGTAATTCATAGCTATCTTTGCCGGGTTTATCGACGTCCATATCATGATGGGTATGTTTTATCAGCCCGGGACGCAGACCTCTGACGCACAGCTCAGGGATAAGACGCTTTAATAATGTTGTTTTTCCGGTACCGCTCCATGCGGCGATCGCCAGTAATGGGATCATGATGGCTCCTGCATCTGCTGCAAATCATCAAGCGTATTTACATTGATGAACGCTGATTTCACCTCGCTGAAGCTGACCGGATGTCCGCCGACCTGACGCATAAAGACCATTACCCGGCGTTCTCCACTGGTAAGGTAGGCCTCGAGGTCCGGGATGATTTGTCGATGCACGAGCGCAACGGCGGGATGATCCCGTTCGCCGTCATGGGCCCAAACGACCGGCGCAGCATCTTTCTGCTGTACAAAGCGCTCCACCAAAAAGGACGGAATGAACGGCGTGTCGCAGGGGCAAAAAACAAACCATGGACTTGTAACCTGCTGCATCACAGCAAGCATTCCGGCCAGTGGTCCCTGATAATCCTCCTGTATATCTCTAAAGACCGGATATCCGCTGGCACGCCACTGTTCAAGATGACGGTTGGCGCTAATGACTAACGCATCAACCTGCGGGGCTAATGCCTCTGCGACGTGACGCCAGAGAGGACGTCCATTGAGCAGCTGTAATCCTTTATCAATGCCGCCCATTCGCGTGGCTCTGCCGCCAGCCAGCACGACGCCGGTTATCGCCTCGCTTTGCATATGAATATCGCCTCTTTCATTGTGGGATTGACCCTGTTAACTTGTCCCTATCAAGAGTAAGGAGCATGACCATGAAATGTAAACGTCTGAATGAAGTAATTGAACTCCTCCAGCCTGCCTGGCAGAAAGAGCCTGAACTGAATCTGATGCAATTTTTGCAGAAACTGGCGAAAGAGGCCGGCTATGATGGCGAACTGAGCGATCTTTCCGACGATATTCTGATCTATCACCTGAAGATGCGTGACTCTTCTAAAGATGCCATCATCCCTGGTATTCAGAAGGATTATGAAGAGGACTTTAAAACCGCACTGCTGCGCGCCCGCGGGGTAATAAAAGAGTAAAAGGTTGTAAGCGCTGCCGCGTAAAGTGCAATGAGATGATATCCTGAACTATTCGTACGATTATCGGATGTCAGGATGCACGGTAAGGCTTTTACTTTTCAGACGCTTCGCCCGGATACCATTATCGATGGGTTATTCGATCTGGGTATGCGGGTGGACTCCGGTCTCACTCCGCTAAACAGCTATGAGAACCGCGTTTATCAGTTCCAGGACGAAGAGCGCCATCGCTATGTGGTAAAGTTCTATCGTCCTGAGCGCTGGTCCGCAGAACAGATCCTTGAAGAACACCTGTTTGCGCTTCAGCTTGTAGAAGATGAAGTGCCCGTTGCTGCGCCGCTCTTATTTAACGACAGTACGCTTCATCAGCATCAGGGATTCTACTTTGCCGTTTTCCCAAGCCTTGGTGGTCGTCAGTTCGAAGCGGATAACCTTGATCAAATGGAATGGGTTGGCCGCTATCTGGGGCGCCTGCACCAGACTGGCCGCAAACAGCGCTTTACTGCCCGCCCGGAAATTGGCGTGCAGGAGTACCTGCTGGAACCGCGCCAGGTGTTTGAACAGGCGACGCTTATCCCCTCTGGCCTGAAGGCCGATTTCCTGAAGGCGACCGATAAACTCATTGCTGCCGTCATGGAGCAATGGCACGGCCGCGGGAACACGTTACGCCTGCACGGTGACTGCCATGCGGGTAATATCCTCTGGCGCGACGGGCCACTGTTTGTCGACTTAGACGATGCGCGAACCGGCCCGGCGATTCAGGATCTGTGGATGCTGCTTAACGGCGATAAGTCTGAACAGCGTATGCAGCTAGAGACCATCGTCGAGGCCTATGAGGAATTCAGCCCCTTTAACAGCGATGAAATCGCGCTAATTGAACCTTTACGCGCTATGCGGCTGGTTTATTATCTGGCGTGGTTGCTCAGACGCTGGGACGATCCCGCTTTCCCGGTCAATTTCCCCTGGTTAACCGGGGAGGATTACTGGCGGGGGCAGACGTCGACTTTTCTTGAGCAGGTGAAGGTTCTACAGGAACCCCCGCTTCAGTTAACGCCAATGTATTAATGTGATATATCCAGGAGAGAGTAAATCATGAAAAAAGTTTGGCTGGCGCTGGCTGGTATGATTCTGGCTTTTAGTGCATCCGCTGCCCAGATCACCGATGGCAAGCAGTACATCACCCTTGATAAGCCGATTGCTGGCGAGCCGCAGGTGCTCGAGTTCTTTTCATTCTACTGCCCGCACTGCTACCAGTTTGAAGAAGTGCTGCATGTTTCTGACAATGTGCGTCAGAAACTGCCGGAAGGCACCAAAATGACCAAATACCACGTTGAGTTCCTGGGCCCTCTGGGCAAGGATCTGACGCAGGCATGGGCGGTGGCCATCGCGCTGGGCGTTGAAGATAAAATTACTGCGCCGATGTTCGAAGCCGTGCAGAAAACCCAGACCGTGCAGAGCGTGGCTGACATTCGTAAGGTGTTCGTCGATGCTGGCGTGAAAGGGGAAGACTACGATGCCGCATGGAATAGCTTCGTGGTGAAATCTCTGGTCGCTCAGCAAGAGAAAGCTGCAGCCGATCTGCAGCTGCAGGGGGTACCGGCTATGTATGTTAATGGTAAATACCAGCTGAACCCGCAGGGGATGGACACCAGCAATATGGATGTCTTCGTCGCTCAGTATGCGGATACCGTGAAGCAACTGGTAGAGAAGAAATAAAAAAAACGCCGGTCACTGACCGGCGTTACTTTAGCTGTTCTGGCAGTGACTACCTTTCTTTGCCCTGCATGATGTCAGTCAACTGACGGTCTTTCTCTTCCCATAGCCCATTCAGCCAGCGCTGGAAGCCGCGCTTAAAGTTCTTATCGTTAACGTAATCGCCGTGCAGCTCTTCACCAATAGGGACCAGATTGATTCGTACTACAATGCGCGTCAGGCGGCCGCTCAGCATGTCGTAAAATGGCCTTGTATTGTTCTCCGGGTAGCACAGCGTGACATTCAGTAGTTTATCGAACTGCGAACCGAGTACGTTGAGCGCCATGGCGATGCCTGCCGCTTTAGGCGGTAGCAGGTTATCGTAAGGCGAGCGCGTCTCGCGTTTTTTGGCTTCGGTAAAACGCGAGCCTTCCACGAAATTGACGATAGTCGTCGGATGCGCACGGAATTTTTCACACGAACGGCGGGTGGTTTCGACATCTTTACCGCGTCGTTCTGGATGTCTAATAAGGTAACTGCGCGAATAGCGGCGCATAAAGGGCATATCCAGCGCCCAGCAGGCGAGGCCGATGAAGGGTACCCATGCCAGCTGCTGTTTAAGGAAGTACTTATTCATCGGAATATGCTTGCGGAACAGCACGCACAACACCACGATGTCTGCCCAGCTATGGTGGTTACTGATCAGCAGATACCAGTTCTTTTTATTTAAGCCTTCCAGACCCTCGACGTCCCATTTAAGCCAGGGATTGAGATACAACAGCAGCGCCAGCCCTTCGCACCAGCAATACATCATAAAATTGCAAAAAACAGATATAGATCGCCATACCGCTGGAATGGGAACCAGCAGTTTAATCAGCCCGGCGACGATGATCGGTACAGAGCAGATAATGGTGACTAAGATGGTTAAGGCGATACTCAGCGGAAGTGTTATCGCAGCGAGTAATCTCGACATAGTTAGTTTATTCAGAAAGTTAGGCTGACAAAGAGCGCCTTTAAGCTGCGCAAGGGGCTGATTTTACCAGAAAACGCGGTAAATAACGGATCTTACGAGAACAGAAAAAAACAAGGATCTTCTATCCACATGGAACATTGGGTCATCAAATTGATGCCATGTTCACCGATATGTTTTTAATTGGCTGATATATAAAGAGTAATAGTATTTATTCGTTTTTTTTCAGGGGCGGATAAGCTGATGTTGTAAAACTATGCACAAAGTTATCCACAAACAAAGTTGTCCGGCGATCGCGACGATCGTCGAATCTTTTCCACGAAATGTGGGAAAAATTCAGGATTTCATGCCCGTCTGTGGCATCCTTTATCCATAATCTGATAAACAGGCACGGAAATTATGGTTCAGATCCCAGAAAACCCTCTCATCCTCGTTGACGGCTCATCCTATCTTTATCGGGCGTATCATGCGTTTCCGCCGCTGACTAACAGCGCAGGGGAGCCGACCGGGGCCATGTACGGCGTACTGAATATGCTGCGCAGTTTGATCCTGCAGTATCAGCCGTCTCATGCCGTCGTGGTCTTTGATGCGAAAGGGAAAACCTTCCGTGATGAATTGTTCGAACACTACAAGTCCCACCGCCCGCCGATGCCGGACGATCTGCGTGCGCAGATCGAGCCTTTGCATAAGATGGTGAAAGCGATGGGGCTGCCGCTGATGGCGGTTCCGGGCGTCGAAGCCGACGATGTGATAGGCACCCTGGCACGGGAAGCAGAAAGGGCGGGCCGTCCGGTGCTGATCAGCACCGGTGATAAAGACATGGCTCAGCTGGTGACGCCGGGGATCACCCTGATCAATACCATGACTAACACTATCCTCGGACCGGATGAGGTCGTCACCAAGTATGGCGTCCCGCCGGAGCTGATTATCGATTTCCTGGCACTGATGGGCGATTCCTCGGATAACATTCCCGGCGTGCCGGGCGTGGGTGAGAAGACCGCCCAGGCGCTGCTGCAAGGCCTTGGCGGCCTTGATACGCTGTATGCGGAACCGGAGAAAATTGCTGAACTGAGCTTCCGCGGCGCGAAAACGATGGCGGCGAAGCTGGAGCAGAACAAGGACGTGGCTTATCTCTCTTATCAGCTGGCGACCATTAAAACCGACGTCGAGCTGGAGCTCACGTGCGAAGAGCTGGAGGTGCAACCGCCGGCGGCTGACGACCTGCTGGCGCTGTTCAGGCAGTACGAATTTAAGCGCTGGACAACCGACGTTGAGGCCGGGAAATGGCTGCAGGCCAAGGGCGGCAAACCGGCCGCGAAACCTGCAGAGCCTGCGGCAGCGGCACAAGCAGAAGCAGAGGATGAACCGGCCTCCGCCCTTTCAGCAGAGCACTATGTCACTATCCTTGATGAGGCCACGCTGGTCACCTGGATCGATAAGCTGAAGCAGGCGCCGCTCTTTGCCTTTGATACGGAAACCGACAGCCTGGATAACATCTCCGCCAATATGGTCGGTCTTTCATTTGCGGTTGAGCCGGGCGTGGCCGCCTATGTTCCCGTGGCGCATGATTATCTTGATGCACCGGATCAGATCCCCCGCGAGCGCGTACTGGCGTTGCTTAAACCGCTGCTGGAGGATGAGAAGCTGCTCAAGGTCGGGCAAAATCTCAAATACGATCGCGGTATTTTGGCCAACTACGACATTGAGCTACGCGGGATTGCGTTCGATACCATGCTGGAATCCTACATTCTCGACAGCGTGGCGGGCCGTCACGATATGGACAGTCTTTCCGACCGCTGGCTGAAGCATAAAACCATTACCTTTGAAGAGATCGCCGGTAAAGGTAAGAACCAGCTCACCTTTAACCAGATTGCACTGGAGGAGGCTGGCCGCTACGCGGCGGAAGATGCCGACGTCACGCTCCAGCTGCATCTGAAGATGTGGCCGAAGCTGCAGCAGCATGAAGGTCCGCTGAATATCTTTAAGCATATCGAAATGCCGCTGGTGCCGGTGCTGTCTCGGGTTGAGCGCAATGGCGTGAAAATCGACCCTGCCGTGCTGCATGCGCACTCACAGGAGATCGCCCAGCGTCTGGTTGAGCTGGAGCAGCGCGCGCATGAGATTGCCGGGGAAGCGTTTAATCTCTCCTCCACTAAACAGCTGCAAACGATCCTGTTTGAGAAACAGGGTATCAAGCCGCTGAAGAAGACGCCGGGCGGCGCGCCGTCCACGTCTGAAGAGGTCCTGGAAGAGCTGGCGCTGGATTATCCGTTGCCGAAAGTGATTCTGGAATATCGCGGGCTGGCGAAACTGAAATCGACCTATACCGATAAACTGCCGCTGATGATTAACCCCAAAACGGGGCGCGTGCATACCTCCTATCATCAGGCGGTCACTGCTACCGGTCGTTTATCGTCTACCGATCCAAACCTGCAAAATATCCCAGTGCGTAACGAAGAAGGACGGCGTATTCGCCAGGCGTTTATCGCGCCGGAAGATTACGTCATTGTCTCAGCGGACTACTCGCAAATCGAACTGCGTATTATGGCGCACCTGTCGCGGGATAAAGGCCTGCTGACCGCTTTCGCAGAAGGGAAGGATATTCACCGGGCGACGGCGGCTGAAGTGTTTGGCTTACCACTGGACAGCGTCAGCAGCGAACAACGCCGCAGTGCGAAAGCCATCAACTTCGGTCTCATCTATGGCATGAGCGCCTTCGGCCTGGCCCGCCAGCTGAACATCCCGCGTAAAGAAGCACAGAAGTATATGGATCTTTATTTCGAGCGTTATCCGGGCGTCCTGGAGTATATGGAGCGCACCCGCGCTCAGGCGAAAGAGCAAGGGTACGTTGAAACGCTGGATGGCCGTCGACTCTATCTGCCGGATATTAAATCCAGCAATGGTGCCCGTCGCGCCGGCGCGGAACGTGCGGCGATCAACGCCCCGATGCAGGGGACGGCGGCGGACATTATCAAGCGGGCGATGATTGCTGTTGATGAATGGCTGCGGAAGGAGCAACCTCGCGTGCGGATGATCATGCAGGTTCACGATGAACTGGTCTTTGAAGTGCATAAAGATGAGCTCGATGCCGTGTCGAAAAAGATCCATGAACTGATGGAGAACAGCACTACGCTGGCGGTACCGCTGCTGGTGGAAGTCGGTAGTGGTGAAAACTGGGATCAAGCGCACTAAGTATACAAAGCGCAAAGCGATTTTCTGTAAGTAAGCAACATAACTTATAGCGTTTTGTGAGGATCATTTGAATTTGCTATGTAAATAGTGAAAAAAAACTACAAAAAATGCTTTATCCGTGAGCGAAAGAAGAGTAGAGTTAATCGCGTAGGGTACAGAGGTAAGATGTTCTATCTTTCAGACCTTTTACTTCACGTAATCGGATTTGGCTGAATATTTTAGCCGCCCCGGTCATTTATGACCGGGGCGTTTTTTATTGCGCGAAAGAAAAGTTTGATACAGTTAAAACCGCGTAATATGAACGTCCGGATAGGGCGCTACGCGCCGTTATCCGGAAAAAGCGGGGGTTACTCGGCGTCTTCGACGGCTTCTTGCGGCGGGATTTCGTTAAACCAGCTATCCAGCTTCTGTCGCAGCTTATCCACGCCAGATTTTTTCAGCGAAGAGAAAGGTTCAACCTGGACATCGCCATTGAAGGCCAGTACCGCTTCTCGCACCATATTCACTTGCGCTTTACGCGCGCCGCTGGCGAGCTTATCGGCTTTGGTCAGCAGGACCAGAACCTGAATATCACTTTCTACCGCCCATTCGATCATTTGTTGATCGAGATCTTTAAGGGGGTGGCGAATATCCATCAGCACCACCAGGCCTTTCAGGCACAGACGTTTTTCCAGGTACTCTCCCAGCGCACGCTGCCACTTGATCTTCATCTCTTCGGGTACTTGCGCATAACCATAGCCGGGCAGGTCAACCAGGCGTTTGCCATCGGCGACTTCGAACAGGTTAATCAGCTGCGTACGTCCAGGAGTCTTGGAGGTCCGCGCCAGGCTCTTCTGGTTGGTCAGCGTATTCAGCGCGCTTGATTTTCCCGCGTTGGAGCGGCCGGCGAACGCCACTTCAATACCGGTATCGGCAGGAAGATGGCGGATATCTGGCGCGCTAGTGACAAAGTGCGTCAGTTGATAATTCCAGTTGGTCAAGACGGTCGTCTCCGTTAAAACAGGCTATGGCAGGGATTATACCTGAACAGCAGAAAAAGGCTGTTTTTACCGCACGCCGTTCCTGTAAGTAAAAACCATATGGTTTGTGAGACATTGACTATTCTTCGTATAGGACATACCTGAGAATAATAAGACGATAAAGATGTAATGCATTGAAAATAAAAGGGTTATAAAAATAGAGAAATCTGAAAATGTTTTTTTAACGGCCTGGCTGGTTGTCGATTTTTGTCAACAGGGTAAAGTAATACACAACGGCGGGGATGCTGAAAGGATTAAGACTCAGGACGAGGGGTCAGGAAGCGCCAGGAGGCGAAGACCACAGGATAGTCAGGATGACGCGCGTCTTGGAGACGTTTCAAAGGGAAAAGGAAGAAACAGGGACCGTTGGACGCTAAGGGAAAGACAGGGTAAGTCGTTAGCGAACAGGGAAAGAAGAAGCCCGTTAAGGGTGGTCAGTGAGGAAAAAGGCGACAGAGTAATCTGTCGCCTTTTTTCTTTGCTTGCTTTCTGCTAGATTCCGCCTCAATTCTATACTGAATAATACTGTCTGAAGATTACACACCATGAAAAAACCGACATCCGCCACCCGTGGCAAATCCGGCCGCAAGTCGCGTGAAGAAATAAATCAGGAAGCTCGCGATCGCAAACGGCAGAAGAAACATCGTGGCCACGCGGCGGGAAGTCGCGCGAACGGCGGCGATGCGGCTTCAGCGGGCAAAAAACAGAGCCAGACGCAAGACCCACGCGTCGGTAGTAAAAAACCGATCCCGCTGGGCGTGAGCGAAAGCAGCACCCCAGCCCCCAAGCAGCATAAACCAAAGAGCGAGAAACCTATGCTTTCACCACAGGCTGAGCTGGAGTTGCTGGAGAATGATGAGCGCCTGGATGCGCTGCTGGAACGTCTGGAAGAGGGCGGCACCCTGAATGCTGAAGAGCAGAGCTGGGTGGACGCCAAACTGGATCGCATTGATGAGCTGATGCAGCAGCTCGGCCTCTCTTACGATGACGAAGATGAAGAAGAGGAAGAGCGTCAGGAAGATATGATGCGTCTGCTGAAGGGTGGAAACTAACATTTGCATCCCATCGGATTCCCGGTACTGCTTATAACCCTTCTGGTTATATGTTATCTGCTGTGGTTATTCGTTAAACTACGACGGTTGTCGCGGCGTCAGAAATGGCTGCGCAACCGGCTCATGACCCGCGGTGCGGTGAGGCCGGGACGGCGTACCCGTCGGCGGCACCATCGGAAGGAGTGAGCATGTCTGAGCAGATAATCGACTGGGATCTGGCCCTGATCCAGAAATATAACTATTCCGGGCCGCGCTATACCTCGTATCCCACCGCGCTGGAGTTTTCACCGCAATTCGGCGCGGCGGAATTCGAAGCCGCTGTGGCCCGTTATCCACAGCGGCCCCTGTCGCTGTACGTGCATATCCCTTTTTGCCATAAGCTGTGTTATTTCTGCGGCTGCAATAAGATAGTCACCCGCCAGCAGCATAAGGCCGATCAATATCTCGATGTCCTTGAACAGGAGATCATCCGCCGCGCGCCGCTGTTTGCCAGTCGCCAGGTTAAACAACTGCACTGGGGTGGCGGCACACCAACCTATCTCAATAAGGCGCAAATCAGTCGCCTGATGAATCTGTTGCGCAGCCACTTCCATTTCAGCGCGGAAGCCGAAATCTCCATTGAGGTCGATCCACGTGAGATCGAGCTGGATGTCCTCGATCATTTACGCACCGAGGGTTTCAACCGCCTGAGTATGGGCGTGCAGGACTTCAATAAAGAGGTTCAGCGTCTGGTTAACCGTGAGCAGGACGAAGCGTTCATCTTTGATTTGCTCAACCATGCGCGGGAGATTGGTTTTACCTCGACCAATATCGACCTCATCTACGGCCTGCCGAAGCAAACGCCGGAGAGCTTTGCCTTTACCCTGCAAAAGGTCGCTGAGCTCAATCCTGACCGCCTGAGCGTGTTTAACTATGCGCATCTGCCCACGCTCTTTGCCGCACAGCGGAAAATTAAAGATGCCGATCTGCCCTCCGCTGAACAGAAGCTGGAGATCCTGCAGGAGACCATCGGTTCACTGACGGCGGCAGGCTATCAGTTTATCGGCATGGACCACTTTGCTCGCCCAGACGATGAATTAGCGGTCGCGCAACGTCACGGCATACTGCACCGCAATTTCCAGGGCTACACCACCCAGGGGGATACCGATCTGCTGGGAATGGGCGTTTCGGCGATCAGCATGATTGGCGACAGCTACGCTCAGAACCAAAAAGAGCTGAAGCAATACTACCAGCAGGTGGCAGAGCAAGGGGACGCCCTGTGGCGCGGGATCGAGTTAACCCGTGATGACTGTTTACGTCGTGACGTGATTAAGGCGTTGATCTGTAATTTCCGTCTGGATATTGAGGCAGTAGAGGCGCAGTGGGATGTGGATTTTCAGTCTTATTTTGCGGAAGACCTGAAGCTACTGGCGCCGTTGGCGCATGACGGGCTGGTGGCTGTGGATGATAAGGCCATTCAGGTGACGGCGAAAGGCCGACTGCTGATCCGCAACATCTGTATGTGCTTTGACGCGTATCTACGGCAAAAGGCTCGGATGCAGCAATTCTCACGGGTCATTTAATGTTTTCCCCCTCTCCGACGGGAGAGGGGGAACAATTAGCTGAACAGACCGACCAGGGCAGCGCACAGAACGGCTGCGACTGCCGTCTGTGGCGTGTGACTCGCAGCGGCGCCGCTCGATATCATACTCACCAGTGATTCAAACATGATGCTCTCCCGTAATGCCGGGCACGATCATACTCAACTCATCGGAACAGTAAAGTACAAAATAGCAGCACTTTGCGCTGAACGGCTAATTTTCATCATGCCGTTAATCACTACTCCATTCCCAGCTCTTTTAGCTTACGCGTCAGGGTATTACGACCCCATCCCAGCAGGCGTGCGGCTTCCTGCTTGTGACCTTGCGTGTGGCGCAGAGCGGTTGTCAGCAGCGTGCGTTCCATTTCGGGTTGCGCTTCTGAGAGCAGATTTTGATGACCGGAGCGCAGCGCCCGATCGGCCCACTGACCCAGCAGTGTCGCCCAGCTATCGGGCTGCATCTGCGTTGGGCTGTCCGGAACCGTGGTCTCAAACAGTTCGCTCGGCAGATCCTGTGTCAGCACTTCCTGGCCGGCGGCCATCACGGTGAGCCAGCGACAGGTATTTTCCAGCTGACGGACGTTGCCAGGCCACGCCAGGCGAGTCAGCGCTGTCTCCGTTTCCGGATGCAGCTGTTTGGCTTCAACGCCGAGCTCCCGGGCGGCTATCTGCAGAAAATGGCGAGCCAGACGTGGAATATCTTCCCGGCGCTCGCGCAGCGGCGGTAAATGCACCCGGATCACGTTCAGGCGGTGGAATAAATCTTCACGGAATTTCCCCTCCTGCACGCGCTGTTCCAGGTTCTGGTGGGTGGCGGCGATGATCCGCACATCAACCTTCACCGGCGCGTAGCCGCCCACGCGATAAAACTGGCCATCCGCCAGCACGCGCAGCAGACGAGTCTGCACATCAAGCGGCATATCGCCAATTTCATCCAGGAATAGCGTGCCGCCGTCAGCCTGTTCGAAGCGTCCCTGGCGGACGGTATTGGCGCCGGTAAAGGCCCCTTTTTCATGGCCGAACAGCTCGGACTCAATCAGGTCCTTGGGGATTGCTGCCATATTGAGCGCGATAAACGGCGCTTTTGAACGTGGACTATGACGATGCAGGGCGTGAGCGACGAGCTCTTTACCGGTCCCGGATTCGCCATTGATCAGCACGCTGATGGATGAGCGCGACAAGCGGCCAATAATGCGAAAGACATCCTGCATAGCCGGCGCTTCGCCGATGATATCGGCGGTTGGGCTGCTTATCGGCGCATTTCGCGGCTGCTGCTGCTCCTGGTAGTGGCTTATCGCCCGGTCGACCAGGGCGACGGCTTCATCAATATCAAAAGGTTTGGGCAGATAATCAAACGCGCCTTGCTGATAAGCGCTGACCGCAGCGTCCAGATCGGAATGCGCGGTCATTATGATGACCGGAAGCATTGGATGACGTTGCTTAATCTGTTTGAGCAGCGCCAGACCATCCATTCCCGGCATACGGATATCTGACAGCAGTACATCCGGGGTTTTGGTGGTGAGGGCATCTAGCACCTCATTGCCGCTTTCGAACGTTGTGCAGCTCAAGCCGGCTCCGGTGAGCGCGCGTTCAAGCACCCAGCGGATGGAGCTATCGTCATCAACGATCCAGGCTATCCCTCGTTGCATAAACACCTCTACTTCCGAATAGGCAGGTATACCGAAAATTCGGTATGACCCGGCCAGCTGGTGAATTCAATTTTGCCGGAGTGCTGATCGATAAGGCTGCGGGCAATAGATAAGCCCAGGCCGGTACCGCCTTCGCGACCGCTGACCATCGGATAAAACAGCGTATCCTGGAGATGGGGCGGAATACCCGGGCCATTATCTTCAACGTCAATACGTGCGGCGAGGCGATAACGCACCCCGTGCAGCGTCAGCTGGAAAGCGGTGCGGGTGCGGAGAACAATTTCACCCCCTTCCGGCCCCAGCGCCTGCAGCGCATTACGGACGATGTTCAGCAACACCTGTTCAATTTGATCCGGGTCGTGGGGCAGCTCTGGTAGGCTGGGGTCGTAATCACGGATTAACTTCACGTTGTCCGGTAACTCCATGGAGACCAGTTTCACTACCCGCTCGGCGACTTTATGGATACTTTCAGTAACGTGCATGCCCGGATGCTGTGGCCCAAGCAGGCGATCGACCAGATTTCTCAGCCGGTCAGCCTGCTCGATGATCACTTTGGTATATTCCGTGAGCGCCGGGTCGGGCAGGGCTTTGCTGAGCAGCTGTGCCGCGCCGCGCAGGCCACCTAACGGGTTTTTTATCTCATGTGCCAGGCCGCGGACCAGATCGCGGGCGGCGACCTGCTGTGCGTGCTGCAGTTGCTCCTGGCTCAGGCGGCGCTGGTTATCCATCGGCGCCATTTCCAGCAAAATAAAGCCTTCCGGTAGCCGCTGGGCGGTCAGAGACAGGATGTGTGAGCGGCCATCGATAACCAGCGTGACTTCGTTATCGGTAAAACCCTGGCCCGCCTGCAGACTCTCCTGCATCAGCCCAATATTCAATGAGAAATAGCTCAACAGCTCAGGTAACGGGGTGCCAAACAGCTTGCGTGAACTCTGCGCCAGCAGCTGCTGCGCCGCAGGGTTGGCAAAGTGCACCGCCAGGTCATCATCGACCAGTAAGATACTGTTGATTAGAGAGTTAAGGATCTGCCCAGCATCGGGCAGTGTGCCTGTTGCCATTCGACAGTCTCCTGAAAATGAGTGCACCAATTTAGTGCAGTATAGCTTTTTATCGGTAAAAAGCTCGCGAGATCAGCGTGTTGGTGGAGAAAAAAGCCCATCCTGAGATGGGCTGAAAGTTTCCACGGCAACAAAATATCCCGGGCATCCCGCGCCACAACACGACATACCCTGGATTTACAGCAAAATTAGACGCTGTAGTACAGTTCGAACTCAACCGGATGCGGAGTCATGCGTACGCGGTCGTTCTCTTCCAGACGCAGGGCGATGTAAGCATCGATAGCGTCATTGGTGAACACGCCGCCAGCCGTCAGGAACTCGCGGTCAGCATCCAGGGCCTGCAGGGCTTCTTCCAGAGAACCAGCAACCTGCGGGATCTCTTTCGCTTCTTCCGGCGGCAGGTCGTACAGGTTTTTGTCCATTGCTTCGCCCGGATGGATTTTGTTCTTGATACCATCAAGGCCAGCCATCAGCAGCGCTGCAAAGCACAGGTACGGGTTGGCAGCCGGGTCCGGGAAGCGCACTTCGATACGACGCGCTTTCGGAGAGGTCACCACCGGGATACGGATGGAGGCAGAGCGGTTACGCGCAGAGTAAGCCAGCATAACCGGCGCTTCGTAACCCGGGACCAGACGCTTGTAGGAGTTGGTGGTCGGGTTCGCCAGGGCGTTAATCGCTTTAGCGTGTTTGATTACGCCGCCGATGTAGAACAGCGCCTGCTCAGACAGACCTGCGTATTTGTCGCCGGAGAACAGGTTAGTCCCGTTTTTCGCCAGAGACATATGGCAGTGCATGCCGGAGCCGTTGTCGCCGAACATTGGTTTCGGCATGAAGGTCGCGGTTTTACCGAAGCGGTGAGCGACGTTGTGAACAACGTATTTGTAAATCTGAATTTCATCCGCTTTTTTGGTCATGGTGTTGAAGCGAGTTGCCACTTCGTTCTGACCTGCGGTTGCCACTTCGTGGTGGTGAGCTTCAACAACCAGACCCATCTCTTCCATGATCATACACATGGTGGAGCGGATATCCTGTGAAGAGTCTACTGGCGGAACCGGGAAGTAACCCCCTTTCACGCCTGGACGGTGACCTTTGTTACCGCCTTCGTATTTGGTGGAGGAGTTCCACGCACCTTCGATGTCATCGATCGCGACATGGGAGCCAGAGATAGAGGCGCCGAAGCGGACGTCGTCGAACAGGAAGAATTCTGGTTCTGGCCCGAACAGGACGGTATCAGCGATGCCGGTGGCGCGCAGGTACTCTTCAGCGCGTTTCGCGATGGAGCGCGGGTCGCGGTCATAGCCCTGCAGGGTGCCTGGTTCGAGGATATCGCAGCGGATGATCAGCGTCGGTTCTTCGAAGAACGGGTCAATGACCGCGGTGGAGGCGTCTGGCATCAGGACCATGTCAGATTCGTTGATACCTTTCCAGCCACCAATCGAGGAGCCATCAAACATTTTGCCTTCTTCGAAGAATTCGGCATTTACCTGATGAGACGGAATCGTGACGTGCTGTTCTTTACCTTTGGTATCGGTGAAGCGCAGATCGACAAACTTCACTTCGTGCTCGTTCAGCATCGTCAAAACGTGTTCAGCGGACATACTTAAACTCTCCCGGATTGGTCATTGTCGTCGTGGTAACGAAAACTTCATACTGCTTAAAAGTGGCGTTGTTGCCTTAAAAAATATAAAGCGAAATCTGTGCCAACTTTTAAATGCCCTATAAAACGCTGTATCATGCGCACCATAGTGCAAAAGGACTGCACCATGATGGAGATAATGCACCAAAATAGTGCCTCAGTGTGAACATTGAGCACCATTTTGGTGCAATTTTTGTTACGGTGCCCTTTTATCGCTCCGTGAAAGCGGTCACAAAGAAACTCTGCAATACTTGTTTGCGGAGGATGTTTGTGATCCTGTTCAGTCCTTCGCTTAATACGTGTACAATAACGCGCTATTTCTAATGCCTGAGGCAAAGTTGTGATCGAAAATCTGCGTAATATCGCCATCATCGCGCACGTTGACCATGGTAAAACTACCCTGGTTGACAAGCTGCTACAGCAATCCGGTACGTTCGACGCACGTACTGAAGCACAAGAACGTGTGATGGACTCCAACGATTTGGAGAAAGAGCGTGGGATTACCATCCTCGCTAAAAACACCGCAATCAAATGGAATGATTACCGTATCAACATCGTTGATACCCCAGGGCACGCCGACTTCGGAGGTGAGGTTGAGCGTGTTATGTCCATGGTTGACTCTGTGCTGCTGGTGGTCGATGCCTTTGATGGCCCGATGCCGCAAACGCGCTTCGTGACCAAAAAAGCTTTTGCCCACGGCCTGAAGCCGATCGTGGTCATCAACAAAGTTGACCGTCCGGGTGCCCGTCCGGACTGGGTTGTCGATCAGGTGTTCGACCTGTTCGTTAACCTTGATGCGACTGACGAACAGCTGGACTTCCCGATCGTTTACGCGTCCGCGCTGAACGGTATCGCGGGTCTGGACCACGAAGACATGGCTGACGACATGACCCCGCTGTATCAGGCGATTGTTGATCGCGTGCCGGCGCCGGACGTTGACCTTGACGGTCCGCTGCAGATGCAGATTTCCCAGCTGGACTACAACAACTATGTTGGCGTCATCGGTATCGGCCGCATCAAACGCGGTAAAGTGAAGCCGAACCAGCAGGTCACTATCATCGATAGCGAAGGCAAAACCCGTAACGGTAAAGTCGGTAAAGTTCTGACTCACCTGGGTCTGGAGCGTATCGAGAGCGACGTAGCCGAAGCTGGCGACATCATCGCGATCACCGGTCTGGGCGAGCTGAACATCTCCGACACCATCTGCGATCCGCAGAATGTTGAAGCGCTGCCGGCACTGTCCGTTGATGAACCGACCGTAACCATGTTCTTCAACGTCAACACCTCTCCGTTCTGTGGTAAAGAAGGTAAGTTCGTTACCTCTCGCCAGATTCTGGACCGTCTGAACAAAGAGCTGGTGCACAACGTGGCGCTGCGCGTCGAAGAGACTCAGGACGCTGATGCATTCCGCGTTTCTGGTCGTGGCGAACTGCACCTGTCCGTTCTGATTGAAAACATGCGTCGTGAAGGTTTCGAGATGGCGGTTTCCCGTCCGAAAGTTATCTTCCGCGAAATCGACGGCCGTAAACAAGAGCCGTTCGAAAACGTGACGCTGGACGTCGAAGAGCAGCACCAGGGTTCTGTCATGCAGGCGCTGGGCGAGCGTAAAGGCGATCTGAAAAACATGAATCCAGACGGTAAAGGCCGCGTACGTCTCGACTACGTGATCCCAAGCCGTGGTCTGATCGGCTTCCGTTCAGAGTTCATGACCATGACTTCTGGTACCGGTCTGCTGTACTCCACCTTCAGCCACTACGACGACGTTCGTCCGGGCGAAGTGGGCCAGCGTAACAACGGCGTACTGATCTCTAACGGTCAGGGTAAAGCGGTTGCGTTCGCTCTGTTCGGTCTGCAGGATCGCGGTAAGCTGTTCCTCGGCCACGGCGCTGAAGTTTACGAAGGCCAGATCATCGGTATTCACAGTCGTTCTAACGACCTGACGGTAAACTGCCTGACCGGTAAAAAACTGACCAACATGCGTGCGTCCGGTACTGACGAAGCAACGGTTCTGGTTCCGCCGATTAAGATGACCCTGGAGCAGGCTCTGGAGTTCATCGATGACGACGAACTGGTAGAAGTGACCCCTACGTCTATCCGTATCCGTAAACGTCACCTGACTGAGAACGACCGTAAACGCGCAATGCGCGGTGCAAAAGAAGAGTAATTTTTCTTCTTGTTGTTCGCTAAACCCCGCCTCTTCGGCGGGGTTTTTTTATGGGTGGTCTCTGCCTGTCGTCGCGCTATTTCCGGGTTGCCGAGAGAGATCGGTCACATTTATACCTAAAGTTTGTGTGAGGAATTGCTTTCTTTTTTTGCGGAAGAGTAAGATGAGCTATCTGGTTTAAACCAAATGGATTAAACAATGACTGAAAATCTCTCCACTGTTGAAAATGCGAAAGAGAAACTGGATCTGTGGCTTAAGCAAGGGCTGACGGCTGCGGGGGGAAAACTGCCTTCTGAAAGAGAGCTTGGTGAGCTGCTGGGCATCAAACGCATGACGCTGCGTCAGGCGCTGCTCAGCCTGGAAGCGGAATCGAGGATTTTTCGTAAAGACCGTAAAGGATGGTTTGTCGCCCAGCCGCGTTTTAACTATAGCCCTGAGCTCTCAGCGAGCTTTCAGCGAGCCGCCATTGAGCAGGGCAGAGAACCCTCATGGGGCTTTAATGAAAAACAGCGAACCCGAGACTATCCCGACGTTGCTAAACCCCTGATGGATGTTATTCCGTCTGATGATTTATATCTGGTAACCGGCTGGGGAGCGCTGGAAGGGCATAAAGTTTTCTACCACGAGACCTTTATCAACCCTAACGTCGCGCCAGATTTTATTGACCGGTTGAAGAACCAGTCTTTTTCCTCCGTCTGGGAGCGTGAATATCATAAGCCAGTGGTGATTAAAAAACTGGCTTTTAGACCCGTCAGAATGTCGGGCGATGTGAGCAAATTCATCGGCGGCTCTGCAGGTCTGCCGGCTATTCTGATAGAAAAACACCGTGCCGATAGTGCAGGTAATATTGTGCAGATAGATCTCGAATACTGGCGATTTGAGGCTGTGGATCTCTTTATTAACTTGTAGGTATTTTATGGTCACTAAAGATAACGCCGGGAAGATCCTTTCCCGTATTGATAACATACCACTCTACCTTCATGCCTATGCCTATCATTTGAATATGCGGCTTGAACGTATTTTACCTAATGATTTGCTGGCCATCGCAGATAGCCTGCATTTAAAAGGGGTAAAAATACATGTTCTTGATGGCGAGCGCTACTCGCTGAGCAATATGAATGATATCCAGTTAGCCGAGTTTGGAGATAAAGCAAAATCGTTGCAACTGGATATTCATATCGAGACCAGCGCCTCCGATAAACAAACAATCGATCAGGCCGTCACTATCGCCTTAAAAACAGGCGCATCATCCGTTCGCTTTTATCCTCGTTATGAAGGACATTTGTACGACGTTATTGAAAAAATTTCCACCGACATTCAATACATTAAACAAGCATATAGCCATACTGGCCTGACGTTTACCCTTGAGCAACATGAAGATCTGAAAAGCGTTGAACTGGTGAATTTAATTAAACGCAGCGAAATGCCAACGCTATCGCTTCTTTTTGACTTCGCCAATATGATCAACGCCAATGAACGACCTCTTGAGGCGTTAGCGTTGATGTCACCTTACATTACGCAGGTTCATATTAAAGACGCCTGTATTATTGCTGAGAACGGTGGACTTGGGCATCGGGCCTGTAACTCAGGCCAGGGCGATATGCCATTTAAGGCGCTGCTGACGAAATTAATTTGTCTCGGCGATGACCAGCCGCAGGTCATGGCGTACGGCCTGGAAGAGGAGGTGGATTACTATGCACCCCCGTTCCGTTTTGCAACGGAAGGTGACAACCCGTGGATCCCGTGGCGGCAAATGAGCGAAACTCCGCTACCTGATGCTGACCAGCTTGAAGAGCGGCTGCTGAAAGAAAAGCAGGATGCGATTGCGCAGCTGAAATATGTCGAAGATACATTGCAAATAATAAAAGACGAAGCGCTTACCGTGCTGGCACACTAAATTTATCGATAATTCGTTATACCGGGTCATCATTTTTAATAAATGATGATGGTCTGTTATCTTCCTTAAACCAAATGATGTTAAATCATTAGGGGATCCTATGCTCACAAAAAAGAAATGGGCTATATTCAGTTTATTAACCTTGTGCGGCGGCACCATTTATAAACTGCCCTCACTGAAAGATGCCTTTTATATTCCAATGCAGGACTATTTTCATCTGACTAATGGCCAGATAGGTAATGCCATGTCGGTGAACTCAGTGGTGACCACGATTGGTTTTTTCCTGTCAATTTACTTTGCCGATAAGCTTCCTCGCCGTTACACCATGTCGTTGTCACTGATTGCAACAGGTTTATTAGGGATCTATCTGACGACGATGCCTGGATATTGGGGAATTCTCTTCGTTTGGGCCTTATTTGGCGTTACCTGCGATATGATGAACTGGCCGGTGCTATTAAAGTCGGTAAGTCGGCTGGGCAACAGCGAACAACAGGGGCGGTTATTTGGCTTCTTTGAAACCGGGCGGGGGGTTGTCGACACGATTATTGCCTTCTCTGCTTTAGCTATTTTTACCTGGTTTGGTAGCGGTTTGCTGGGTTTTAAAGCCGGGATCTGGTTCTATGCTCTCATCGTGATTGTTGTCGGGATCATGCTGTTTTTTATGTTGAAAGAAAAGGATGAGGATGCGCCTGAGAAAGCTATCACCGAGAGCGCCACAGAGAAAAGTAGCATCTCTTCGGTATTAAAAGATAAAACCATTTGGCTCATCGCGTTTAACGTCTTCTTCGTTTACGCCGTTTACTGTGGACTCACTTTCTTTATCCCCTTCCTGAAAAATATCTACCTGTTGCCAGTAGCGCTGGTGGGCGCCTACGGCATCATTAATCAGTATTGTTTAAAAATGGTTGGCGGACCGATTGGTGGCCTGATAGCCGATAAAATTCTTAAGTCGCCAAGCAAATATCTCTTTTATACCTTCTGTGTGAGTACCCTGGCCTTAGTGGCGTTAATATTGCTGCCCCATGAAAGTAT
Source organism: Klebsiella sp. G-Nf4 (assembly GCF_002810615.1). Taxonomy (NCBI): domain Bacteria; kingdom Pseudomonadati; phylum Pseudomonadota; class Gammaproteobacteria; order Enterobacterales; family Enterobacteriaceae; genus Klebsiella; species Klebsiella sp. G-Nf4. Next base: position 20,556 of record NZ_PION01000015.1, read on the forward strand.
GCCGGTCTATCTGGGTATGATTTGCACTCTGGGATTTGGTGCAATTGTGTTTACGCAGCGAGCGGTATTCTTTGCCCCGATCGGTGAAGCAAAAATCGCTGAAAACCGGACCGGCGCAGCCATGGCGCTGGGGAGCTTTATCGGTTATGCGCCGGCCATGTTCTGCTACAGCCTGTATGGCTACATTCTTGACCTCAACCCAGGTCTGGCAGGCTACAAGATAGTCTTTGGTATCATGGCGGGCTTTGCGCTCTGTGGCGCGTTCGTCTCGGTCATGTTAGTGAAACGAATTAGCGGTGGCAGGAAAATGCTGCGCGCTGCGACGGAATAACCTCCCGTCTCATTCTGTTTATTCAAAGCCGCGTTATGCGGCTTTGTTCGTCAGTGGCTGGCGGCCCACGCGGTTGTTTCAGGTTTATACATAGTCAAACCTCATCTTTCCCGCTAAAGTTAATTTTCCACGGCGCGGAAGGAGACAAAAATGCTCTATATCTTTGATTTAGGTAATGTGATTGTCGACATTGACTTCAACCGGGTATTGGGAACCTGGAGTGATTTAACCCGCATCCCGCTGGCGACGCTAAAGCAGCATTTCACCATGGGAGAGGCTTTCCACCAGCATGAGCGTGGCGAGATCAGTGATGAAGACTTTGCCGCCGCCATGTGCCATGAAATGAATATGTCCCTCAGTTATGAGCAATTTGCTCACGGCTGGCAGGCGGTATTCGTCGCGCTACGCCCGGAGGTGATTACCATCATGCATAAACTTCGTGCCCAGGGGCATCGGGTGGTGGTGCTCTCCAATACCAACCGTCTTCACACCACGTTCTGGCCTGATGAATACCCGGAAGTGCGCGCTGCCGCCGATCGCATCTATCTGTCACAAGAGATGGGAATGCGTAAGCCTGAAGCGCAAATTTACCAGCGAGTACTGGAAGAAGAGGGATTTTCTGCCGCAGATACGGTCTTTTTTGATGATAACGTCGATAATATAGCAGGGGCTAATCGGTTGGGGATCACCAGTATTCTGGTGACCGGGAAGAAGACCATCCCTGATTATTTCGCGAATCAGCTATGCTAAAAACCGTTCATCAAAAATTACACCACCATACCCGGCCGCTGCTGGCGTGGCTTAAGCTGCTGTGGCGGCGCATTGATGAAGATCATATGACCACCCTGGCGGGAAACCTCGCCTATGTGTCATTACTTTCCCTGGTGCCGCTGATAGCCGTCGTGTTCGCGCTGTTTGCGGCCTTTCCCATGTTTTCCGAAGTCAGTGTGCAGATTCGCCATTTTATCTTCGCCAATTTCATTCCGGCGACGGGCGATGTGATTCAGGGGTATATCGAGCAGTTCGTGGCCAATTCCAGCCGCATGACCGCGGTAGGCGCGTTTGGCCTGATCGTCACTTCGCTGCTGCTGATGTACTCGATCGACAGCGCGCTAAACACCATCTGGCGCAGTACGCGCAGTCGCCCCAAAGTTTACTCCTTTGCCGTTTACTGGATGATCCTGACTCTTGGCCCGCTGCTGGCGGGTGCCAGCCTGGCGATCAGTTCGTATCTGCTGTCGCTGCGCTGGGCGAGCGATCTGGACGGCGTGATTGATAATCTGCTCCGCCTTTTCCCGCTGATCCTTTCCTGGGCGGCATTCTGGCTACTCTACAGTATTGTGCCGACCACCCAGGTGCGTAACCGCGATGCAGTGATCGGAGCGCTGGTGGCGGCGCTGCTGTTCGAGGCTGGTAAGAAAGCCTTTGCCCTCTATATCACCACCTTTCCGTCCTATCAGTTAATTTATGGCGTGATTTCGGTGGTACCGATTTTGTTCGTCTGGGTGTACTGGACTTGGTGTATCGTCTTGCTTGGCGCTGAAATTACTGTCACTCTCGATGAATACCGCAAACTTAAAACAGAAGAAACAGAACAACCATGATTGCATTAATTCAACGCGTATCCCGTGCAAGCGTTACCGTGGAGGATGAAGTGACGGGCGAAATTGGTCCGGGACTTCTGGTGCTGCTGGGGGTCGAAAAAGACGATGATGAACAAAAAGCGAATCGCCTCTGCGAACGCGTGTTGGGCTACCGCATCTTCAGCGATGCGGAGGGGAAAATGAACCTGAATGTTCAGCAGGCGGGCGGCAGCGTGCTGGTGGTTTCGCAATTTACGCTGGCGGCCGATACCGAGCGGGGGATGCGACCGAGTTTCTCGAAAGGCGCTGCCCCTGACCGCGCTGAGGCGCTGTATGAGTATTTCGTCGCCCGCTGTCGCCAGCAGGAAATGAACACCCAGACCGGAAGATTCGCTGCGGATATGCAGGTTTCTTTGGTCAATGATGGTCCCGTGACCTTTTGGTTGCAGGTATGACCCAGCTTCCGGGCAGGCTGCGGGTAACAAAAGAGAGTACGACTATGTATCACCTTCGTGTACCGCAAACAGCAGAAGAGTTAGAGAGCTACTATCAGTTCCGCTGGGAGATGCTGCGTAAGCCGCTGCATCAGCCAAAAGGATCGGAACGTGACGCCTGGGATGCGATGGCGCATCACCAGATGGTGGTGGATGAAGAAGGCAATCTGGTAGCCATCGGCCGGCTATATATCAATGCGGAAAATGAAGCCTCCATTCGCTTTATGGCCGTTCATCCCTCCGTGCAGGATAAAGGGCTGGGGACGCTGATGGCGATGACCCTGGAGTCGGTAGCGCGTCAGGAAGGGGTTAAGCGGGTCACCTGTAGCGCCCGCGAAGATGCGGTGGAGTTTTTCGCCAAGCTGGGCTTTGTGAATCAGGGGGAGATCACTACCCCAACCACCACGCCGATCCGTCATTTTCTGATGATTAAACCGATCGCGTCGCTGGACGATATTTTGCACCGCGGCGACTGGTGCGCACAGCTTCAGCAGGCGTGGTATCAGCATATCCCGCTGAGTGAAAAAATGGGCGTGCGTATTCAGCAGTACACCGGGCAGAAATTTATTACCACCATGCCCGAAGCGGGGAACCAGAATCCGCACCATACGCTGTTTGCCGGTAGCCTGTTTTCGTTAGCGACCCTGACCGGATGGGGGCTTATCTGGCTGATGTTGCGCGAGCGGCATCTGGGAGGCACCATCATTCTGGCGGATGCGCATATTCGTTACAGTCAGCCCATTAGCGGCCGCCCCAGCGCCATCGCCGACCTGGGTTCGCTGAGCGGCGATCTCGACCGTCTGGCGCGTGGGCGTAAGGCCCGCGTGCAAATGCAGGTAGAGCTTTTTGGCGACGAAAAGCAGGGCGCGGTTTTCGAGGGGATCTACATCGTGCTGCCGGCGAAGCCCTTTGGCTCGTATGAAGAGGGCGGCAACGAGGAAGAGTAAGCGCCCTCTGGCCGTTATCGTCCTGGCGATGCCACACGCCAGGCGATATCCCGCATAGCATCACGCGCGGCGTGGCTGACGCCCCCCAGCTGAAAGAAGCCGTGGATCACCCCCAGATAACGCTGACAGGAACTCTCCACCCCTTGCTCCGTCAGCCTTCGGTACAGCACTTCGCCCTCATCGCGTAAAGGATCGAACTCAGCTGTCAGAATATGCACCGGTGGCAGCCCGTTAAAATCTTCTCGCCAGAGTGGACTGGCATCCGGATGGTTTGCCGGCGTCGAGGCGAGGTACATTTCGTAGCCGCTCAGTAGCGTGTCCCGGGTAATCACATAGTCATCGCCATTGCTGAGGTAGCTCGCCATGCTGGCGGTGGGGTCGAGCATTGGATAAATCAGAATCAGTTGTGCAGGATGCCACGCCGCTTTCGCTTTCAGGCGCAGAGCCGTGACCAGGGCGAGATGACCTCCGGCGCTGTCGCCGGCCAGCGTGATGCGCGAGGCATCAACGCCAAGCTGCTTTGCGTGCTGGTGAATAATCGTAGCACCTCGTTCTGCATCATCGTGCGCCGCCGGAAAGGTATGCTCCGGCGCCAGGCGGTACTGCACAGCGATCACCCGGCAACCGCTGAACATGGCTAACTGACGGAGTTGGTTATCGTGGGTGGTAAAGCCGCCGCTGACAAAACAGCCGCCGTGGTAGTAGATAAGTGTGGGTAGCAGGCCGTCGGTAGTGGGCGGTGAAACGACGCGGAAGTGCATACCCTCCAGAGCGATATCCTCCACCCGCACTCGTGCTTCCGTCTCCCCGGCGAGTACCGCACTGGCGATATAGCCGGCCCTCCGATCATCAATATGCTGATCGCGTGATGACGGACGACCTGCCGCAATAAATGCCTCAACCCGCGAAGCAATCCCTTTTTCCAGCGCCATATGAAGTTCCTTGTACTGTTTTAATATCCAGTGTTATAGCCTGGATTATGGCGAAAAGACAGGCCTGTTGAGGTCGCCTGTGCATTATGGAAAGCGGCTCGCAAAAAAGCGTTTACCTGGCAAAATCCTTTTTGTTTCCGATTTCAAAAGCTGTAGATTGCTCATAACTTCATCACTGGTGATATACTTGAGGTATATATGAGCATGATGGCTGAAAGGGATATGGGCAGAATTCTTCTCGATTTATCAGACGATGTCATTCAACGTCTTGATGACCTCAAAGTGCAGCGTAACATTCCGCGAGCGGAACTGTTACGTGAAGCGGTTGAACAATATCTGGAGAAACAAGATCGAGCTAAAGATACCATCTCCAGTGCGCTGGGTCTGTGGCAAGACTGCGAAGAAGACGGCATGGAATATCAACGTCAGCTACGCAAGGAGTGGTAATGACCTCCGGATCTGCGCTTTTTGATACCAATATTCTTATTGATTTATTTAGCGGGCGTCGCGAAGCCAAACAGGCGCTGGAGGCCTGGCCACCGCAGAATGCGATCAGTCTGATTACCTGGATGGAGGTGATGGTTGGCGCTAAAAAATATCACCAGGAGCAGCGCACGCGAATGGCGCTAAGCACCTTTAATATCATTAACATCTCACAGGATATTGCAGAGCGAAGCGTTGCGCTGCGGCAGGAGTATAAGCTTAAGCTGCCGGATGCCATCATTCTGGCGACGGCGCAACTCCATCGTCTGGAACTGATTACGCGGAATACGAAGGATTTTGCCGGTATTCCTGGCGTAGTCACGCCGTACGAAATCCACCCTGAATAATTCGAGTGGCAGGAGGACGGCAAGTGAGCGACAAACTCGTCTGAAACGAGTGTGTCCAGCCAAAGGCTGGCCTCTGATGACAGTCAGTGACGCGGGTGAGTCATCCCTGACTACGCTCGTATCGCAAGAAGGAAAACGGGCGACAAGAGCCGCCCGAAATCACACTGCAGAACTTACTCCCCTTCGCCGGGGAACATGAACGGGTTAATTGAGCTTCTGGCGAAGCCTTCCTGTTCCATGCGGGCGTCGAGCACCAGGGACGCCAAATCGTCGGCGACGGCTTCGACTTTCGGATCCTTCTCCTGATACATAATCTTCAGGTAGGTTCCACAGTCGCCACAGCTTTCGGCTTTCACCGCTGCCTGCTCGTTGTCCAGCGACCAGTAGTGCAGGTCGCGGCTCTGTTCACAGTTGCTGCACTTGACGCGCACCACGTGCCACTCGGTTTCGCACAGGTTGCAGTGCAGATAGCGCAGTCCCTGAGTGGTGCCGATTTGCACGATGCTGGAGACCGGCATCGAGCCACATACCGGGCAGAACTGACGCTGTTCACCGTATTCGGCGCGCGCTTTACCCGGGATCAGGCTGGCCATCTGCGCCCAGTAGAGCGACAGCGCGGCCCAGATGAACGGCGCTTTATCACTGCTGACGGAGGCGAAGTCGGAAACAAACAGCGCGCTGGCCATTTGCTCCAGCTCCTGCTCAGAGGCTTTTTCCAGATTCTCAATGACCGCCAGCGCCGGGCCGCTCATTTCCGGCTTCAGCTCGGCAATCAGCGAGTGCAGCAGCTTGTGCCAGTGCTTGTCGCGCGGCAGAACGTGGATATCCAGCGGCGGTTTACCCTGTTCGCTGGCTGCTTTAATACGGGCCGTCAGATCCATCTGCAGCGGATGGTCATACAGCACCACTTCCTGGGCATGGGCGATCAGTGCGGCAAAGCGCAGGTAATCACCCAGCGGGTTGTTAGCGGCCAGCTCGCGCAGGCGCTCCGCGCGGCGGTTATAAAGATTCTTCAGTCTGGGGAACAGTAGCGGCGGAATTGCTTCCGCCGTGCGTTTCTCGCTCGAACCCAGCTCATCTTGCGGGATTATGCGAATACTCATTCAGATGACTTTTCCTGTTTCTGGCGGACCTCTCGGTACCAGCGCGGGTGATGCTTCTTCGCCCACGTTTTGGTAACCCAGCCTTCCACCATCGCGGTAATGGTGCCTTTCACCCAGAGGGCGGCGTAGATATGCACCATGATAACCACAATTAACGCCACTGCGGCAAATGAATGCAGCATCAGCGCAAATCGGATCACCGGGATTGAGAAAGCCGGCGCAAAATACGGACGCCAGATGATCACACCGCTCACCAGCAGCAGTACCAGCAAAATAATCGCCGCCCAGAACACGCATTTCTGGCCGAAGTTATAGCGCCCGGTATCGCCTACCTCCTCGTTGACGACGATCTTACGAATATTCTTCGCCCAAAAGATATCATCCCGATTGATTAGGTTGTGGTGCCAGTAACGGAAAAACATGATGATAAACGACGCGAACATCACCACCCCGACGAACGGGTGGAGAATACGCGCCAGCTGCGGCGTACCGAGAATATGCATCAGCCAGTTAAAGGACGGGAAGAAAAAGCCTAACCCGCTTACCGCCGCCAGGATGAAGCAGAAGGCGGTGACCCAGTGGTTGATGCGTTCCGGCGCCGTGTAGCGCACGATGGTGTCACGTCTTTTCATTTGCGCACCTCGTCTTTCTCTTCATGCAGATTGTCCTCTTCCTCTTCCGCGCGGTTCGGACCGACGCCGACGTAGTGGAAGATACTGGCTGCGAAGGTCGCGGCGAAGCCGACGGCCGCCAGCGGTTTCCAGATGCCTTTCCAGAACTTCACGGTTTGGCTGATCTCCGGGTTTTCCGGCAGGCCATGGTACAGATTCGGCTTGTCGGCATGGTGCAGCACGTACATGACGTGGGTGCCGCCGACGCCGGCCGGATCGTACAGGCCCGCATTGTCATAACCGCGGGTTTTCAGTTCAGCCACGCGTTCGCCGGCCAGCGTTTTCATATCCTCTTTGGAGCCAAAGTGGATTGCGCCGGTCGGGCAGGTTTTCACGCAGGCCGGCTCCTGGCCGACGGTCACGCGGTCTACGCACAGGGTACATTTGTAGACGCGGTTGTCTTCCGGGTTCAGACGAGGTACATCGAACGGACAGCCGGCAATACAGTAGCCGCAGCCGATACACTGCTCGGACTGGAAGTCGACGATACCGTTGGCGTACTGAATGATCGCGCCTTCTGACGGGCAGGCCTTCAGGCAGCCCGGGTCCGCGCAGTGCATACAGCCATCCTTACGGATGAGCCATTCCAGCTTGTCGTTTTGCTCCACTTCCGAGAAGCGCATGACCGTCCATGACTTGGCGGTCAGATCCGCCGGGTTGTCATACACCCCGACGTTGTGACCGACTTCATCACGAATATCGTTCCATTCGGAGCAGGCCACCTGACAGGCTTTGCAGCCGATACAGGTGGTGACGTCGATAAGCTTCGCCACCTCCTGCTGGTGGTCCCGCGCCTGAGGCGCGGGGGTGAAACCGTTAGTCGCGGAACGACGAATAATATCTTGCGATTGATAAGCCATAAGTCGTCTCCGTTACACCTTTTCCACGTTCACGAGGAAAGCTTTGAACTCCGGTGTCTGCGTATTCGCATCACCGACGAACGGCGTCAGGGTATTGGCAATAAAGCCTTTTTTCGCCACGCCCTCATAGCCCCAGTGAATAGGAATGCCGATGGTATCGATGTCCTTACCGTCAACTTTCAGCGTGCGAATACGTTTAGTCACCACCGCCTTGGCTTTGATATAGCCGCGGTTGGAGGAGACCTTGACGGTATCGCCGTGGCCGATGCCAAGCTTATTCGCCAGTTTTTCACCAATCTCCACAAACTGCTCCGGCTGCGCGATGGCGTTAAGCAGCGCGTGTTTGGTCCAGTAGTGGAAGTGCTCGGTCAGGCGGTAAGTGGTGCCGACGTAAGGGAACTTATCGGCCTTACCCATCTGCTCGAGATCACCTTTGAAGACGCGAGCGGCCGGGTTAGAGACCACGTTTGGATGCAGCGGGTTAGTCCCCAGCGGCGTTTCAAACGGTTCGTAGTGTTCCGGGAACGGTCCTTCCGCCATTTTATCAATAGCGAACAGACGGCCCATCCCTTCAGGCTGCATGATAAACGGACCGACGTCACTGCCAGGGGCGGCGGCGCTGTAGTCCGGAATATCCACGCCGCCCCATTTCGCGCCGTCCCACTTCAGCAACTGACGCTTCGCATCCCACGGTTTACCCTGCGGGTCCGCGGAGGCGCGGTTATACAGGATGCGGCGGTTAAGTGGCCATGCCCAGGCCCAGCCCAGCGTGTTGCCGAGGCCTGACGGGTCGGCGTTATCGCGGCGCGCCATCTGGTTGCCGTCCGGCGTCCAGCTACCGGCGAAGATCCAGCAGCCGCTGGAGGTGGTGCCATCATCGCGCAGCTGTGCAAAGGAGCTCAACTGCTGCCCTTTCTTAACGATCACCGCGCCGGTCGCCGGGTCGGTGATATCCGCCAGCGCTTTACCGTTGCTTTCCATCGCCACTTCTTCCGACGCCGGCTCATGCGGCGTGGAGTAGTTCCACGTCATGTTGAGCACCGGCTCCGGCGCTGGTCCGCCCTCTTCGGCATACATCTTACGCAGGCGGGTGAAGATACCGGCGAGTATTTCACCATCGGTAGCCGCGATCCCTGGGGCATCCGCGCCTTTCCAGTGCCACTGCAGCCAGCGGCCGGAGTTGACGATCGACCCGTTTTCTTCGGCGAAGCAGGTGGATGGCAGACGGAACACTTCGGTCTGGATTTTCGACGGGTCAACATCGTTCGACTCACCGTGGTTTTGCCAGAAGGTGGACGTTTCGGTGTTCAACGGGTCGATGGTCACAAGGAATTTCAGCTTCGACAGAGAAGCCACCACCTTGTTTTTGTTCGGGAACGAGGCGACCGGGTTAAAGCCCTGGCAAATATAGCCATTCACTTTGCCCTGATTCATCATCTCGAAATACTGCAGAACGTCGTAGCTCTTATCCCATTTCGGCAGCCAGTCAAAGCCCCAGCTGTTTTCTGCAGTGGCTTTGTCGCCGAAGAAGGCTTTCATCATGGAGACGAAGAACTTCGGATAGTTGCCCCAGTAGTTAACCTGATCTTTCAGCAGCGGCTTCGGCGTGTTAGCCGTCAGGTAGGTCTGCAGGTCGGCCTGTTTTTCATTCGGCAGCGACATGTAGCCCGGCAGGCTGGTGGAGAGCAGGCCGAGGTCGGTCAGACCCTGGATATTGGAGTGACCGCGGAGGGCGTTGACGCCACCGCCTGCCATCCCCATGTTGCCGAGCAGCAGCTGAATCATCGCCATGGTACGGATGTTCTGCGCGCCGATGGAGTGCTGAGTCCAGCCGAGAGCGTACAGGAACGACGCGGTCTTATCCGGCGCGCTGGTTTCGGCAATGTATTCACAGACTTTGAGGAAGTCGGCCTTCGGCGTACCACAGATGTTTTCGACTACATCCGGGGTATAACGAGAAACGTGCTGCTTCAGCAGGTTCCAGACGCAGCGCGGATGTTGCAGCGTGGTATCGCGTTTGGCGAAGCCGTTCTCATCCAGCTCATAGTTCCAGCTGGTTTTGTCGTACTGGCGTTTTTCTGCGTTATAGCCGCTGAACAGACCGTCGTCGAAGCTATAGTCCTCACGCACGATCAGGCTGGCGTTGGTGTAGGCTTCGGTGTATTCGCGGTTGAATTTTTCGTTATTCAGCAGGTACAGGATCACGCCCGACAGGAAAGTAATGTCGGTACCGGAACGAATCGGGGTATAGAAATCTGCCACCGACGCCGTACGCGTAAAGCGCGGATCGATAACGATGAGCTTGGCGCCGTTATGAATTTTGGCTTCCATCGCCCAGCGGAACCCCACCGGATGCGCTTCTGCGGCGTTACCGCCCATCACCACGATCAGGTTGGCGTTCTTAATATCCACCCAGTGGTTGGTCATCGCACCGCGACCAAATGTTGGAGCAAGACTTGCTACCGTTGGTCCGTGTCAGACACGCGCCTGGTTATCCACCGCCAGCATCCCGAGGGCGCGGGTGAATTTTTGCGTTAAATAACCGGTTTCGTTACTGGAGGCGGAGGCGCACAGCATCCCGGTGGTCAACCAGCGGTTGACGGTGGTGCCGGCGTCGTTTTGCGCGATAAAGTTGGCGTCGCGGTCCTCTTTCATCAGCTTGGCGATGCGATCAAACGCTTCGTCCCAGCTGATTTGCTGCCATTTATCGGAACCTGGCGCGCGATATTCCGGGAATTTCAGGCGGCTTTCAGAATGGATAAAGTCCACCAGACCGGCCCCTTTCGGGCAGAGCGCACCACGGTTAACCGGATGATCCGGATCGCCTTCGATATGGAAAATGGATGCTTTGGCGTTTTTTGCGCCGTCGCCGAGGCTATACATCAACAGCCCACAGCCAACGGAACAGTATGTACAGGTATTACGGGTTTCGCGCGTGCGCAGCAACTTGTACTGCCGTGTCTCCGCGAGCGCAGTCGCCGGGGCAAAGCCCAGCGCTGCTGCCGTGGTTCCCGCCATACCGCCAGCGCAGATCTTAAAGAACTGCCTTCTGCTGACCTGCATGGTTCGCTCCTTGTTTCGACATTGTCACATGTAGTTATTTGCTTTGCGGTGAAGGCCGCAAAGGTTCAGAATTAGGGCTAATTTCCCTCATTCCTGAAGGGATAAAAACAGAATACCACATTGTGTGTATGCCTGTTCCAATACGGTTAAAGCAAAGTGAACAAGAAGCCTCTCGAACAAATCAAAAATGTGACGAATGTCACAGGATATCGCCAGGTCTCCCTCTGGAAACGCGAGGATCTGCAACACCCTCAGCCAGACGAGTTAGCCGAAGAAATTCCCGTCGCGCTGGTCTACAACGGTATCTCCCATGTGGTGATGATGGCCACGCCGAAAGACCTGGAGCAATTCGCCGTCGGCTTTTCCTTATCCGAAGGGATTATCGAGCATCGGCGGGAGATTTTCGGCATGGACGTGGTGTCGGTGTGCAATGGCCTTGAGGTACAGATTGAGCTCTCCAGCCGACGTTTTATGGGGCTCAAAGCCCGGCGTCGCGCGCTGGCCGGGCGCACCGGCTGCGGGGTATGCGGCGTCGAGCAGCTCAATGATATTGGTAAGCCAGTTCAGCCGCTACCGTTCACTCAGACGTTCGATCTAGCCAACCTCGACCACTCCCTGGCGCATCTTAACGACTTTCAACCGGTCGGCCGGCTCACCGGCTGTACCCATGCGGCTGCCTGGGTCAGGACGACTGGCGAGCTGGCGGGCGGTTTTGAAGACGTTGGCCGGCATGTCGCCCTGGATAAACTGCTGGGCCAGCGCGCGGAAATTGGCGAGGACTGGCAGCATGGCGCCGCGCTGGTCTCCAGCCGCGCCAGCTATGAAATGGTGCAGAAGGCCGCGATGTGCGGCGTCGAGATCCTGTTCGCGGTCTCGGCGGCCACCACCTTAGCGGTGGAAGTGGCCGAGCGCTGCAATCTGACGCTGGTGGGCTTTTGCAAGCCGGGCAGGGCGACAGTTTACACCCATCCGCAGCGTTTAATTGCGGGCTAAATATCGATCAATAAATTTGAATAATGACAGCAAATCCTTCCGCTTTTTGTTTAGCGATGTGCGGACTACTATTTAACACATCAAGGCACGGCGCCTTATCTAAACAACTAAATGAAAGGGTTTATATCATGAAAAGCATCAAAAATTTTGTCGCAGTAATCGCACTGGCCGCTTCTTTTGGTTCCTTCGCTGCTGAAACTGTGACCGCAACCGCCGCAACGATGGATGGTGCGGAAGCGAAAATCGCTGCTCAGGCGCAGGCTGCTGGCGCTTCGTCTTACAAAATTACCGAAGCCTTTACCGGCAACCGCGTGCATATGACTGCAGAACTGAACAAATAAGCATAAAGTTACTGTCGAAAGAGCGCCTTAGGGCGCTTTTTTTTCGCTTCCCGCATCTGCGATATTACCGATATTTCCCTCTGCTACGAAAAAAATGTGGTAGTAATCACGTTTCCGCTCTTTTCTTAAATCCCCATATTTACGGCTAAGGAACGGTCTGCGCGCCTGAATATCTCTATATTTTAACGCTATGAAATATAAAGATATTAAAAAAAGAAAGCGATGGAGATCACCTTCTTTAAATGAGATGTTTATCACAAAAATAAGCATGTCGACGCTACTGTCAACTATTCAATGACGTAATTTAATGCGCATTATGTGATCTTCATTGCAAATAGAAGGCTTGTACTCAGGGAAAAATGTTGTCAGGCAAATGAGCGAGGAAGCGTCATGAAAATTGGCATCGTTATTAGCGGCGGGGATGTTTCGGGAATGAATAATTTTATATTCCAGATAGCCAGGCAGGCTAATGCCGATATCACGCTGTTTAATGGCGGTATTCCAGGGCTACTGGAGAAAAGTCATCAGGATATGGCGTGGCGCGATCTGGTTGATTTCTCCATTACCGCGGTGCCGATCATTACCTCGGGGCGAACCAGTCGCAAACTGCAGCGCAGTGAATATGAAAGCATTGCTAAAAAACTTAAATCGCTGCGTATTGATGTGCTCATTATGGCCGGGGGGGATGGCAGCCTGCAGTTTCTGAATACCCTTAGTGAATTTGAGATTAATTGCTTTGGTGTCGGGATGACGATCGATAATGATGTGTATGGCAGTGATTATACGATTGGTTTTTCCACGGCCTGTGAGCAAATTATTAAAGAAGTCTCCCGTTTAAGAAATACCGGAAGAGCGCTGCCGGGTCGGGTTTTTATGGTTGAGATATTAGGAGGCTATTGTGGAGAACTAACGTTACAGTCCGCCATTAAATGTAATGCTGATATTGCCCTGATCCCGGAGGCACAGATGCCGCTGGCCATACTCGCGGAACGGATTACCCGGAAGCTGAGCACGCAAAATAGCGTCGTGATCCTCTGCTCAGAAGGCTATACCAAAGAGTACTCTCCCGGCTTTCAGGGGGCGATTGATACCATGATTAAACAGCTGGAACCACAAATAGGTGTCCGTATCCGTAAAACGATCGTCGGCTATGGCTTACGCAGCGGTGATCCAACCTGTGAAGAGATTTATCAGGGTACCATTATGGCCAGTGAAGTGGTTCGCTGTATTCAGTCAGGTATGAAAAATAAAGCCATAATAATTAATTCCAGTAACAAACCTATTCCGATTGATTTAGTCAGTATGAAAAAACGTCTGGTCGATACTGAAGGACATCATTATAAACTTGCCAAGCAACTCAATATTATTTGAGGAGACCCTCCATGCTGAAAATTTTATGCGTATGTGGCTGCGGCCTCGGTTCAAGCTTTGCCATTGAAATGACGGCGAAGGCAGTTTTAAAGAAGCTGGAAATTCCCGCTCATATTGAACACACCACCGTGTCCGAAGCCGGAGCTTTTAAATCGGATATGATTCTGACGCAAAAAACTTTTGCCGACATCTTAACCGCCGATGCCAGTGAAGAAGATATTAAACGTGTCGTGGTGTTGAATAAGCTTACTGATAAAGAGGAGATTGAAACCAAGATCGTCGCATTCTTAAAAGAACGTCATCTGAAGGTGGCTGATTATGAATAGCTTCGTTGCGTTTATCGTTAAGGATTTACTCGGTCAGGCATCCATCCTTATTGCTTTTATTGCCATGCTTGGCCTGATCCTGCAAAAGAAATCGCCAGGCAAAACCGCGGAAGGAACATTTAAAACGCTACTCGGTTTCTTAATTATGATGGCCGGGATAAACATCATTGTCGCTACGCTGACCTTCCTGAATGATATCTTCACCCAGGGGTTTGGCATGAAAGGCTACATTACCGATGTGGCCGCCATCGCCGGGTTAGCGAACCGTGAATTAGGTTCGGAGGTGGCGCTGACGCTGCTGGTGATCTTTGCCGTCAATATTATTATCGCCCGTCTGACGCCGCTAAAATATATTTTCCTGACCGGCCAGGCGCTGCTGTGGATGGCGACAATTGGGGCTGTCATTGGCTATAAGTCCGGGCTCACCGGCGTACCGCTGATTTTAACCGGGGGCATCTTCGGCGGGGTGATGGCGGTCTTGATGCCGGCCCTGGCGCAGCCGGTGGTCAGGCGCATTACCGGGTCTGACGACGTGGCCCTGGGGCACTTCTGTACCATCGGTTATCTGGTGCAGGCTGCGGTCGCTAAGGTCGTCGGTAAAGGTTCTCGTTCCACGGAAGATCTCGAGCTGCCTGATAACTTTAAGTTTCTGCAGGATACCTATCTGGCCATGGCGGTGGTGATGGTGCCGATGTATCTCATCCCGGCTATCGCGGCGGGGCCGCAGTACATCGCGCAGTTCTCCGGCGGCATTAATTATCTGATGTATGCCTTCATGCAGTCCATTCAGTTTGTCGCCGGGGTCTTTGTCCTCTATAGCGGCGTGCGTTTATTACTCAATGAGCTGGTGCCGGCTTTTCGCGGTATCGCGATGCGTATTGTCCCGGATGCGAAGCCTGCTCTCGATTGCCCGGTGCTGTTTCCCTATGCGCCGAATGCGGTGATTGTCGGATTTCTGGCGACGACTGTCGGCTCGATTATCGGCATGCTGGTTTTCCCGATGTTCGGCCTGGCGATGATCCTCCCCGGGCTGTTAACCAACTTTTTCGCCGGCGGCACGGCAGGGGTATTTGGCAATGCGCTGGGCGGACGTCGCGGGGCGATGATCGGCGGGGTTATCCACGGTCTGTTTATCACTTTTCTGCCGGCCATTCTGGTGCCCATGCTGGAGAGCTACGGCTTTACGGGCGTCACCTTCAGCGATTCTGACGTCATCAGTTCCGGTCTGGTATTAGGCCACGCCTTCCAGAATAACTGGCTCTTTGTCGCCTTGTTTATTGTGTTTGTCGCCGCACTGGCATGGTTTGTAAACGGTAAATCCGCTAAGCCGAAAGGGGAAAATGTTCATGAGTCTGTATAATTTTAATGAGATTTTAAACATCGCTCAGGAAAGAAATTTTAAAGCGATTGGTTCGTTTAACTTGCACTGTATAGAGATGTTACCGGCTTTTTTCAAAGCCGCGCAAAACAGCCACAGTCCGTTAATGATCCAAATTTCAACCGGTACCGCAGAGTATCTGGGGTATCGGTTACTGGTCGATGCCGTGTGTTCATTAGCAGACAGTGAAAATATCCCGACCTGCCTGCATCTCGATCACTGCTCCGATATTAAAGCCATCGAGACGGCAATGAATGCGGGTTTTTCGTCGGTGATGTACGACGGCTCTCACTTAAGCCTCGAGGAAAATATCGGCAATACGCGAATTGTGGTGGAGATGGCCCGCCCGCGCAATATTACGGTAGAAGGCGAGCTGGGGGCGATCGGCGGGTCAGAGGATGGAAAAGCGGTGGCTGCCGAAGATATCTGTTTTACTACCGTCGACGACGCGAAACGTTTTGTGGAGGAGACGCAGGTCGATATGTTGGCCGTCTCCGTGGGCACTGTGCATGGCCTGTACACCGGTAAAGCGCAGATACAGCATGCGCGGCTGAAGGCGATAAGCGAAGCGACGGGCGTGCCGCTGGTGCTGCATGGCGGCACAGGCGTTAGTGACGACGATATGCGGCTGGCCGTCACTGAAGGAATTAATAAAGTGAACGTCGGAACGGAAATGAACGTGCAGTGGGTCGACCGCTGTAAATCAACGTTCGAGAAAGGAAAAGTAAATGACAGCGTACGGAAATTTTTAATTCCTGCCAACCAGGCAGTGACTGCCGTATTAATGGAAAAAATGGCGCTATTTAAATAGCGTTTTTACCGACACATATCTTTTGTTGCCCTGTCTTCCGCCAGGGAGGGAGCTTGCTATGTTTGAATCATTGAAAACGCTGTGGAAAAAAGAGCAGAACCCGCTGCAGGATTATGATCAACAGTCCCGTCAGCTGGCGGAAGAGATCGCCAGACTGGAAGGCGAATTACAGCGCCAGCCCGATAATAGCGACGTGCAAAAAACATTGATGTTGACTTACAACCGGGCACTATCGGTATATGCCAAAAGTAAGAGCCACCGGCAGGATATCGATGCGCTGTTTCTGCAGATTGATAATTTACGCAATATTATTCGCCGCAATATTTAGGAACAGAGAATGACCATAAAAGAACTGCTTATTGAGGCCGATGCTATTCAGGTTGGCGTAGTGGAGTCCGACTGGCAGCGGGTAATAAAGTTGGCTGCCCGCCCGCTGGAGGCGAAAGGGTTTATTTCGGCGGAATATAGCCAGGCGGTGATCGACAATACCTTGAATCATGGCGCTTATTACGTTTTTGATGAAGGGATTGCCATCCCCCATGCCCGCCCCGAGTGCGGCGTCAGGCGAAACTGCTTTAGCCTGGTGGTGCTGGAAAAGCCCATCCCGTTTGCGGACAGTGAAAAGGCGGATATTGTCATTATGTTTGGCGCCCGGGACAGCAATGCGCATATCGAGGAGGGCATCCGTTCCATCGTCGCGCTGCTGGATAACAATGACACCATGGCCAAACTGCGGACGGCCCGCAACCGGGAGGAGGTCGTCGCATTACTATGAACAGACATCTGACCCCCGGCTGCAAAACGGCCATTTTAATCAACGGCATTCCGGCGTCGGGGAAGAGCACCATCACCCGTTTGCTGGCGGAGACCTTTAGCCTGCCGGTGTTGACGATCGACGGCATCAAAGAGCCGTTTATGGCGCGCCTGGCCCCCGTCGACCGGCCACTGAATCGCGAGCTGGGCTGTGCGGCGTATGAGGTGATCTGGTCGATTGTCGGCGCGTCGCCTGCCAGTATGGTCTGGTTGATCGACGCCTGGTTCGGTTTTCAGCCCCGTGAAACTTTGCAGCAACTGTTACAGCTGGCGGGCGTGGAGCAGGTGCTTGAGATCTGGAACCATATCTCCCCGGAGATGGCCGTCGAGCGCTATGCCTCGCGGCTGGCGATGCGGCCGCCGGGCCACCCCGGAGAAGAGTATCTGCCGGAGCTGGCCCAGCTGGCCGGGCGTGCGCAGCCCATGGCGTTAGGGCCCGTACTGACGATAGACCAGCGGTACCCGCTGGAGATAAAACCGGTTATTCACTGGCTTGAAGGCGCGATCGCTGGAAAGCACGCCGGTTTGGCGGATTACGCTTACCCGTCCTAGGACATACCCGCCAGACGCAGCAGCGCCGTCACCACGGCGGCGGCGATAATCACGCCGATCAGCGGGACCTTGCGCCAGGCGAGGAACACGGCGAAAGCAACGCCCAGAACGCGCGCCATGCCGGCGAAATGCGCGCCTTCATAGAAGGTGGTGGCCAGGGCGACGGAAAAAAGCAGCACCGTCGCCGCATCGGAAAGCAGCGCCTGCGAGCGCTCGGAAAACGCCAGCCGATTGCCGAGCTTCGCGCCGCCGAGACGCATCAGATAGGTTCCCAGCGACAGGATGGCGATACCGGCGATAAACAGCGTCATATTGCCCATTATTTTTTCCTCGACAGTAAACCAAACAGCGAAAGCAACACCGGCAGCCCGGTGGGCACAAACGGTACGGCGGCAAGCGCCAGTGCGGCGCCGCTGGCGGCGCGGATCAGCGTAGTGCGGTTTTTAAAGGCCGGGATCACCAGCGCCAGCAGGATCGCCGGGAAGACCGCGTCAAGCCCGATGGTTTCCGGCGCCGGCAGCAGTTTTCCGACGGCCGCGCCGGTTAGCGTGCCGAGGGGCCAGATTAGCGCGACGCCGGCGCCGCACAGCCAGTAGGCCGCTTTGCGCTGCGCGGGGGTGGGCTGTGACAAGCCAAAGACCACGCTCTCGTCGTTCATAATGTGGCACCCGATAAAGCTTAAGGCGCGCCGACCAACCAGTTCGCGTACGGTCACCCCGAACGGGATATGGCGCGCGTTGACTAACAGGCCGGCGGCGGCGGCGGCCAGTGGGCTACCGCCGCTGGCGACAATGCCGATAAACATAAACTCAGAGGCGCCCGCCAGCACGGACACCGAGAGCAAGAGCGGCACCCATAAGGGGAAGCCGTAAGCCACCGCCAGTGACCCATAGGACATGCCCACCACCCCGACGGCAAGGCAGACCAAAGCGATCGCTTTTATCGTGTCTCCGCTGAGACTGGAGAGAGTTTGTTTCATATCACTTAGCCATATCGAACGAATTTCCATTATAATGAACACATAATGATCGCTTTTCAAGGCGAACGAATCGTTCGATATAAAAAACAAAGGGGCGGGTATGACACAGCCAATCAGCGTTATTGCCAAAAGCCTGGTGCGGGAGCGGGCGCGGACCGGTCTCTCGCTGGCGGAAGTCGCGCGTCGGGCGGGTATTGCAAAATCCACGCTATCGCAACTGGAGTCAGGCAACGGCAATCCGAGTCTGGAAACGCTGTGGTCGCTCTGTGTGGCGCTGGATATCCCGTTTGCCCGCCTGCTTGAGCCGCAGGTGAACAAAACGCAGGTGATCCGCCGCGGAGAGGGGACAAAAGTGGTGGCGGAGCAGGCGAACTATCAGGCCATTTTGCTGGCCGCTTGTCCACCCGGCGCGCGTCGGGACATCTATTTACTGTTAACCCAGCCCGGCGCCGATCGTATTTCGCATCCGCATCCGCCAGGCTCGGTGGAACATATTATCGTTACCCAGGGGCGGGCGCGGGTAGGGCTGACGTCGGCGCCGGAAGAACTGGGCGAGGGTGACTATATCTGCTACCCGGCGGATCAGGAGCATGTTTTTCAGGCGCTGGAGCCGGATACGCAGGCCCTGCTGATCGCTGAGCAAAACTGACATCGCGTCGGCTAGCCGTCGCGCTCTTGCTGGACGCCATGCCCGTATTGCGGGACACTAGCCGCATTCTTCCACGAAGACAAGCATACCTATGTCGCTGAAAGTCATTGCTAAAGAACTTGGGATCTCGGTCACGACCGTCAGCCGCGCGTTGAACGGCTATGATGATGTGTCACAGGAGACCCGCGCCCGGGTTGAGGCTGAAGCGCAGCGCCGGGGCTATCGTCCCAACACTTTCGCCCGCCGTCTGAAAATGGGCACCATTGATGCCGTTGGTCTTGTCTTTCCTGTCCGCCCCGCGCCGCTCAACAATAACGTTTTTCTCGAGATGGTCGGGGAGATCAGCCATGAGCTGGCGCGCCATGACATTGATTTGTTGCTGATCGCCGATGATGAACAGGCGGATAAACATGGCTATATGCGCATGGTGCAGGGCCGTCGCGTTGACGCTTTAATCGTGGCCCATACCCTGGATGACGATCCGCGGTTGGCGCAGCTGCAGGCCTCTGGCTTTCCGTTTCTGGCGCTCGGTCGTAGCCGCCTGGCACAGCCCTACGCCTGGTTTGATTTCGATAACTATGCCGGCACCTGCCGCGCCACCCGCCATCTGATTCAACAGGGCCACCAGCGTATCGCTCTGCTGGGTGAGAACAACAATCAGGCGTTTATTTCGCAACGGCGTAACGGCTACCTTGATGCCCTGCGCGAGGCTGGGTTATCCGATGGATGGCTGCGTAGCGTGCCGGCGACGCGCCGCGGCGGCTATCAGGCCACGCTGGAGCTGCTGCGTCTGCCGGAGCCGCCTACCGCGATTATCACAGACTGCAACACCCATGGCGATGGCGCCGCCATGGCGCTCGCCCATCTGGGCCGTTTAACCGGCGACAACCGCATCGCCCTGGTGGTGTATGACGGACTGCCGCAGGACAGCATCATAGAGACCGATGTCGCCGCGGTGATCCAGTCCACGCGCCAGGGCGTGGGGCGGCAGATTGCCGATATGGTGCGCCGCTTAATCGCCGGGGAAGATCTCGCCACGCTGCAGGTACTATGGCAGCCGGAATTTTTCCCGGGTGAAACTGCCTGACCTGACCCTTTTTCATCCGTAATTCTGAAGCCGATCACGGATCCGAAACGTTTTGGTTGGCATCCGAAACGTTTCGGATCAACAGTAAGACATTCCTTGTTATGGAGATGTCTGATGTCTGATTCGCTGATACACCTGCAAAGCGCCGGTGCCGATGTTGTCATTAAAACTCGCCCTTTCGCCGAAATTGTCTACTGGGGGCCGCATTTAAGCCACTTTTCGCCGCAGGATGCCGACAGCCTGACGCGCCCGGTCGCCAACGGCAGACTGGATGTCGATTCGCCAGTGACCTTAATGGCGGAGCTGGGCCATGGCCTGTTTGGCGCGCCGGGCATTGAAGGCCATCGTCTGGGGCTGGATGCCTCTCCGCTGTTCACCACCAGCGAAGTGCGGCACGAGGGCCAGACGCTGACCCTGGTCAGCGAAGATCCGCAGGCCGGCCTGCGTCTGCACAGCGAGATCGCGCTGGATGCCAGCGGCGTGCTGAGCGTGCGCCATGGCGTGACCAATCTGCGCGCCAGCCCATGGCAGGTGGATCGCCTGGCGGTCACATTGCCGGTCGCCGAACGCGCTCGCGAGGTGATGGCTTTCCATGGCCGCTGGATCCGCGAGTTTCAGCCTCACCGCCTGACGCTGGAGCACGACAGCTTTGTGCTGGAGAACCGCCGCGGGCGCACCTCTCACGAACATTTCCCGGCCCTGATCACCGGCAGCCGCGCCTTTAGCGAGATGCAGGGTGAAGTCTGGGGCGTACATCTGGCCTGGAGCGGTAACCATCGCCTGCGGGCAGAGGTGAAAACCGATGGCCGCCGCTATCTGCAGGCCGAGGCGCTCTATCTGCCGGGTGAAATGGCGCTGGCGGAAGGGGAAACCTTGTGGACGCCGTACCTGTATGCCAGCTACTCGGCGAACGGGCTGAACGGTATGAGCCAGCAGTTCCATCGTTATCTGCGCGAACGGATTATTCGCTTCCCGGGCAACAAGCCGCGCCCGGTGCATCTCAACACCTGGGAAGGGATCTATTTCGACCACGACCCGGACTACATCATGCGTATGGCGGATGAAGCGGCGGCCCTGGGCGTCGAGCGCTTTATTATCGATGACGGCTGGTTTAAAGGTCGCCATGACGACTGGGCGGCGCTTGGGGACTGGTATCTCGATGAGAAAAAATACCCCCACGGCCTGACGCCGGTTATCGATCATGTGAAATCGCTGGGGATGGAATTCGGTATCTGGGTGGAGCCGGAAATGATTAACCCGGATTCCGATCTGTACCGGGCGCACCCGGACTGGGTGCTGGCGCTGCCGGGCTATACCCCGCTGACCGGCCGCCATCAGTTTGTCCTGAACCTCAACATTCCGGAAGCGTTTGATTATCTGCTGGAGCGAATGAGCTGGCTGCTGGGCGAGCATGCGGTGGACTACGTGAAGTGGGATATGAACCGCGAGCTGGTGCAGCCTGGGCATCAGGGACGCGCCGCCGCGGACGCGCAAACGCGCCAGTTCTACCGCCTGCTGGATACGCTGGTGGCCCGTTTCCCGCACATTGAATTTGAATCCTGCTCCTCCGGGGGCGGACGGATCGATTATGAAGTCCTCAAGCGCAGCCATCGCTTCTGGGCATCTGACAACAATGACGCCCTTGAGCGCAACACTATCCAGCGCGGCATGAGCTACTTCTTCCCGCCGGAGGTGATGGGCGCGCATATTGGCAATCGCCACTGTCATGCCACCTTCCGCCAGCACAGTATCGCCTTCCGCGGCCTGACGGCGCTGTTTGGTCATATGGGACTTGAGCTGGATCCGGTGAGCGCTGATGAAGAAGAGCGCGCCGGATACCGGAAATATGCGGCCTTACATAAACAGTGGCGCGACGTGATCCATCACGGCGTGCAGTGGCGGATGGATATGCCGGACGCTACCACCCTTGCCCATGGCGTCATCAGCCCGGATAAAGCGCAGGCGATTTTCCTCGTCAGCCAGCTGGCGATGCCGGACTACACCCTGATGGCGCCGCTGCGCCTGGCGGGGCTGGAGGCGAACGCCCGCTATCAGGTGACGCTCCTCGATCATCCGAACATTCAGATCACCGGCGAGGGTGGCCACACCATGCGGAAGCTGCCGGCATGGATGACGACTCCGCAGACGGTGAGCGGTGAGTGGCTACAGCAGGCGGGGCTGGCGCTGCCCATCCTCGACCCGGAAAGCGCCATTCTGATTGGCCTGCAACGCGTGTGATGGTATCGGGCCGCGTCGCGGCCCTTCTTGAGGAAAATATAATGAACCCGACCGTCTGTACCCACAAAAACAACCCCAACTTCTGGATTTTCGGGCTGTTCTTCTTTCTCTACTTCTTCATCATGGCCACCTGCTTTCCGTTTCTGCCGATCTGGCTGTCGGACGTCATCGGCCTGAATAAAACCGAAACCGGCCTCGTTTTCTCCAGCCTGTCGCTGTTCGCCATCTGTTTCCAGCCGGTCCTCGGGGTGATCTCTGACAAGCTGGGGCTGAAAAAACACCTGATGTGGATCGTGACCGTTCTGCTGGTGCTGATTGCTCCCTTCTTCCTCTATGTTTTCGCTCCGCTGCTGAAGACCAACATCTGGCTCGGGGCGCTGAGCGGCGGCGCCTATATCGGCTTTGTATTCTCCGCAGGCGCCGGCGCGATGGAGGCCTATATCGAACGGGTAAGCCGCAACAGCGGGTTTGAATACGGCAAGGCGCGCACCTTTGGCTGTCTGGGATGGGCGCTGTGCGCGACCACCGCCGGAATGCTGTTCAGCATTAATCCCGAATGGGTGTTCTGGATGGGGTCGGCCGCCGCGCTGCTGTTGGTGGTGTTGGTGGCCATCGCCAAACCGCAGGCCAGTCAGTCCGCGCAGGTGATGGATTCGCTCGGCGCCAATCGCCCGGCGATCGATTTAAAAACGGCGGTGCGCATGTTCCGCCAGCGTAAGATGTGGATGTTTATTCTGTATGTCATCGGCGTGGCCTGTGTGTATGACGTCTTCGATCAGCAGTTCGCCACCTTCTTTAAATCGTTCTTCGCGACCCCGGAAGCGGGCACCCGCGCCTTTGGTTTCGCCACCACCGCGGGAGAAATATGTAACGCCATCATTATGTTCAGCTCGCCGTGGATTATTAACCGTATCGGGGCGAAGAATACCCTGCTGATCGCCGGGATGGTGATGGCGGCAAGGATGATTGGCTCTTCCTTCGCCACCACCGCCGCGGAAGTGGTGGCGTTGAAAATGCTCCATGCGCTGGAGGTGCCGTTCCTGCTGGTGGGCGCCTTTAAATACATTACCGGCGTGTTTGATATCCGGCTGTCGGCGACGATTTATCTGGTGGGATTCCAGTTCGCCAAGCAGGTGGCGGCGATCTTCCTCTCTGCCTTCGCCGGCAATATGTATGATCGGATCGGCTTCCAGGAGACCTATATGATCCTCGGCGGTATTGCCCTGACGGTCACCTTAATCTCCGCGTTTACGTTAGCGGGTAAGGCGAAAACCGAGCCGCTTCGGGATAATGCGATGACTGTTTAATTATCAACATTCCGTGGCACAGGGAGATGCCTGACAGAGAAGGAAGATGTCATGATGGATATGAAAAAACGTATGAACAGCGGCGAGCTTTACCTGGATGCAGGATATGGCTTGCCGGAGCAGCGACTGATGGGTAAAGCGCGGGCCTATGAATATAATCATTCGCATCCGTTTAATCAGGAATTGCGCAACGATATTATTCAGCGCATGTTCGCTAAAGTCGGCGAACAATGCTGGATAGAACCGCCGATCAATATTGCCTATGGGATCCATACGACGATTGGTGACAATTTTTACGCCAATTTTAACCTCACGTTGGTCGACGATGCGGACATTATCATCGGCAATAACGTCATGTTTGCACCAAATGTCACCATCTCCACCGCCGGGCATCCCATCCACCCCGCGCTGCGCCATACGCATCAACAATTTTCTTTACCGGTGGTGATTGAAGATGGGGTCTGGTTAGGCACGGGGGTGATTATTAATCCAGGGGTAACGATTGGTGAGAATTCGGTCATTGGCGCGGGCAGTGTGGTGAATCGTTCCATACCGGCGAATGTGGTTGCCGCAGGCGTACCTTGCCGGGTATTAAGAGAAATTACCGATGCGGATAAAGACAAATACGCTCTTTTCCCCGGATGATGGGCGATAGAGACAGGGTGGCATGAGGGATCGTGTTATCTGTTTTGCATCGCCGCCGTTGAACCGGCCTCCAGCCCGGATGGGGTGGAGGCCGGGGAAGGTACTACCCGGCATCGCGGTGTTTCACGCCAGATAAAACACTTCTTTGAGCTCCGCGCTCAGCGGGCTGTTATCCGGGTTGCTGGGCATCACCTCGCGCATGTATTTCCACCAGCGCTGGCACACTTCCGTGCTGGCGACCGCCTCCCAGCGGGCTTCCGACTCAATCTCCACCGTCGCGAACAGTAGATGGCGTTCTTTATCGAGATAAATGGCGTAATGGTGCGCGCCGTGGTCCTTCAGCACTGCCTCCAGCTCCGGCCAGATGGGGTTATGGCGGCGCTGGTACTCCTCGTGCGCGTCGGGGTTCACCTGCATGACGAAGGCTTTACGGATCATAATGCCTCCAGATAGAGCTCGCGAACCTCATCGCGGCTGGCGGGGCGCGGGTTACACGGCGCGCACGGATCGGCCAGCGCTTTATCCAGCCAGCCTTCGATATCGGCTTTGCTGACGCCAAGCTGGCTGAAACCCTGGGGGATCCCTACGCGTTTGCTCAGCGTGCGGATGGCATTGATGGCCTCCATGCTGGCAGCTTCATTGCTCATGCCGCGGGTATCGACGCCCATCGCCTGCGCCACGCGGGCGAAGCGCGCCACCGCGTTCGGACGGTTAAAGTTTTCGATAATCGGCAGCAGGATGGCGTTGCACACTCCGTGTGGCAGGTTGTGGGTAGCGCCAGGCTGATGGGCCAGGGCGTGTACCAGCCCGAGGCCGGCGCTGTTGAACGCCATGCCCGCCAGATACTGGCCAAAGGCCATCTGCTCGCGGGCCTGCAGATCGTGTCCATCCTCTACCGCTTTTGGCAGCCACAGGTTGATCAGGCGAATGGCCTCGAGGGCGTTGGCGTCGGTCAGCGGATGGGCGCCAACGGAGACAAAGGCCTCGATGGCGTGGGTCAGGGCGTCCATGCCGGTGGCGGCGGTAACGGCTGGCGGGATGTCGAGCATCACGCTGGCGTCATCGACGGCGATATCCGGGATCAGGTTGGGGTCGATAATCACCTCTTTTACCTGCCGCTCGCTATCGATAATCACTGCGTTGCTGGTCATCTCCGCCGCCGTGCCGGCGGTGGTGTTGATGGCCACCAGCGGCACGCCAGCGTTTTTCACTTTGCCGACGCCGGAGTAGGCTGTGGAGGGGCCAGGGTTGGCGGTGAGGATTTTTATCGCCTTGGCGGTATCAATCGGGCTGCCGCCGCCGAAGGCGATCAGGTAATCGCAGTGTGCCGCCTGGTACGCCGCGTAGCCTTGCTGCACCAGCGCTTCGGTGGGGTTGGGAAACACGTCGTCAAACAGCTGGTAAGCCATCTGCTGTTCATCCAGCGCGGAAAACAGGCTGTCCAGCAGGCCCAGCTTCACCAGCTGGCCGTCGGTGACGATCAGCGCTTTGCCCCACTGTTTACCGGCTACCAGCTTGACCATATCACCGATAGCGCCTGCCCCGTGGAGGCTGATTTTTGGTAATGCCAACATAAAACTCATGATAATTCTCCTTAATGTTGATTTTGGGAAATCCGTTTCCCCTCACCCCGCTCTTCTCCCTTGGGGAGAGGGCCAGGGTGAGGGGGAAATTAACATCGTCTTCGCTGCATCATCCGCCGGGTAATAATCGGCAGGGAGATCACCACGATCAGCATGGCGCCGATAATTACCGACATCACGATACCGGGGACGTTTAGCAGGCTCAGGCCGAAGGTCACCAGCCCCATCAGAAAGGCGGCAATGATCACCCCGGGCATGCTGCCGGAGCCGCCGAGAATATTGACGCCGCCGAGCACCGCCATGGTGACAACCGCCAGCTCCCAGCCCATCGCCAGGGTAGGGCGGGTACTACCGAGCCGTGAGGTCAGCAGGACCGCCGCCAGCCCGGCCATCAGCCCGACCAGCGCGAACAGCACCAGGTTATGACGCTTAACATTGATCCCGGAGAACCAGGCGCCAGTCGGGTTATTGCCGATGGCGTAGGTCCGGCGGCCAAAGTTGGTTTTATGCAGCAGGAAGGTGAAGGCGGCGGCGAGGAGGATAAACAGCGCAAACTCAAAAGAGAGCGCCCCCCATACGTACCCCTGGCCGAACCAGGCAAAGCTCTCCGGGTAGTGGTTGAGCGCCTGATCGCCCAGCAGGATATAGGTGATGCCGCGATACAGGCTCATAGTGCCGATGGTGATCACAATGGACGACAGGTTAAAGCGAGTCACCAGCAAGCCGTTGAACAGGCCGCACAGCAGCCCTACGCCCAGGCCGATGATCACCAGCAGCGGCGTATCCATCCCCGCCGCCGCGCAGAAGCCCATCACCGTTGAGCTGAGCGCCATCGTCGAGGCCACCGACAGATCGATTTCCCGGGCGATAATCAGCATCGCCATCGGCAGGACGACGATCGCCTTCTCGGTAAAGGTAAAGGTTGCGTCCGACAGGTTCCAGATATTGAGGAAGTACGGGGAAGCCATCGCGTTGCCGATAAATACCGCCAGGGTGACCGCCAGTAAAAACCCTTCCCAGCACAGCAGGCGGCGCAGCGGCGACGGCGCGACCGGAGTGTTTTTCATCTCTTCAGATACCATCATCTTGCTCATGATTTCACCGCCTGTTTCTGCCGGGCTAACGCCGCGTTGCGCAGGATTAACCGCCCGTGACTGCGATTGCCGCGCTCGTTGAGCAGCACCGCCATGACGATCACCGCCCCGGAAATCGCCATTTGCCAGAAGGGCGAGATGCCGATCACCGGCAGGGCGTTATTGATGACCCCGAGGAACAGCGCGCCGCACAGGCAGCCCAGCACCCGTCCGCTTCCGCCCATGGTGCTGATACCGCCGATCACGCAGGCCGCTACCACCTGTAGCTCAAAGCCGTTCGCCACGTCGACATAGGCGACAGCGAAGCGCGAGATCCAGAGATAGCCGCAGAAGCCGGCCAGCGCGCCGGAGAGGCAGAAGCTGACGAACTGCATTTTTCCGGCGTTAATGCCGGTGTAGTACGCCGCCGTCGCGTTGCCGCCTGCGGTGTACAAGGCCCGGCCAGTGCGGCTGTAGCGCAGGAAATAACCCACCAGCAGCAGCGCGGCGATGGCGCACCAGCTCAGCAGCGGCAGCCCCAGGAGCGTGCTGCGCGGCAGACTGAGAAAATCAGCGCTCATCTGATGTGAGTTAACCCAGCCGCCGTCAGTCAGCAGGAAGATAATGCCGCGATAAATGCTCATGGTGCCCAGGGTCACCACGATGGCGGGAATGCCGAGGCGCCAGACCAGCAGGCCGTTAATCATCCCCATCAGCAGGCCCAGCAGAGTTGCCAGCGCCAGCAGCGCGACCACCGGAATACCCGGATAGTGGGCGTTAAGCAGGGCGACGATCATCCCGGTCAGCGCCAGGTTGGCGGCCATCGACAGATCGATGCCTTTGGTGAGCAACACCATCATCTGGCCGAGGGCGAGGATGATAAGGATGGCGGTATCGTTAAACATCTCCACCAGATTGCCCGGTGAAATGAACGACGGCGCCCGGCTGCCGATGGCGCCGATCATCAAAATGATGACCACCGCCAGCAGCGCTTCGCGATGTTTAAGCCATGCGTGTCCCATCATGCCGCCTCCTGGCCGATGCCGCTGGCGGCGCTAACGATAGTTTCCGCTGTCGCTTCACCGGCCTGGTATTCGGCGACCATCAGCCCTTCGTGCATCACGATAATCCGGTCGGCCATGCCCATCACTTCCGGCAGCTCTGACGACACCATAATCACCGCCAGTCCCTGGCTGACCAGCTCGGACATAAACTGATGCACGGCGGCTTTTGAGCCGATATCGATGCCTTTGGTCGGCTCATCGAGGATGATCACCTCGGGCTGGGTCGCCAGCCATTTGCCGATCACCACTTTCTGCTGGTTGCCGCCGGAGAGGGTCTCCACCGGCTGCCGCCAGCTGAAGGCTTTAACCTGCAGGCGCGAGGCATACTCGTCCGCCAGCCGCCATTCCCGGGCGTCGTTCAGGACGCCGTTAGGATTGAGCTTGCTGAGCTGCGGCAGACTGATGTTCTGGGCGATGGGCAGGGCGATGATCGCCCCCTGTTTCTGCCGCTCTTCCGGCACGCAGACGATGCCTGCGCGGATGGCGTCGGCGGGCTGGCGAAAGCGCATGGGGCTGCCGTTCAGGCGGATCTCGCCGGAGGAGGGACGCGAGACACCGGAGAGCGCCTGCATCAGCTCGGTGCGTCCGGCGCCCACCAGGCCGTAAAAGCCGAGAATCTCTCCCTTGCGCAGGCGGAAGCTGATATGAGCAAACTCGGTAGGATGACAGAGATCAGTCACCTCCAGCACCGTTGCTCCGGGCGTGCAGTCGACTTTCGGGTAGGTTTGGGTGATCGCCCGGCCCACCATCATCGACACCATCCGCTCTTCGGTGATGTCGCTTATCGCCCCGGAGCTGACGTACACCCCATCACGCAGGATGGTGTAATAATCGGCCAGCTCGAAAATTTCATCGAACTTATGCGAGATAAACAGGATCGCTTTGCCGTCCTGCTTCAGACGCTCGACGATGTGATAAAACTCCAGGATTTCATGCTGGGAGAGGGCGGCGGTCGGCTCATCGAGGATCACCACCTGGGCGTCGAAAGCCAGCGCCCGGGCAATCGCCACCATGTGCCGCTGGGCGATGCTGAGGGTTTTCAGCGTGGCCCGCGGGTCGATCTGGACTTCCAGCCGGGCGAGGATCTCGCTGGCTCTGCGGTGCATCGCTGGCCAGTCGAGTGTTTTTAACAGTCCCTTATACAGATACTGGCCGACGAAAATATTTTCACTGACCGAGAGTTCGTCAAACAGCACGGTTTCCTGGTGAATGGCGGTGATCCCTACCTTATGCGCCGACTCCGGCGTTGGCAGATGAATAGGGATCGCTTTATAGAGGATCTCGCCCTCTTCGGGCTGATAAATACCGGTCATCACTTTGACCAGTGTGGATTTCCCCGCGCCGTTTTCGCCGATTAAGGCGGTCACTTTGCCGGGCCAGAGATCAAGCTGCACGTTCTCAAGGGCGCGCACACCGGGAAAAATCTTGGTGATCCCCTTCAGCGACAGCAGTGGCGTTGATGCTGACATGATAGTTCTCCGTAAAATTCCCCTCACCCTAACCCTCTCCCCAGAGGGGCGAGGGAACGGTCCGGTGTCCGCTGGCGGCCTCGTGCAGAGGACCAGCCTTTCCCCCTCTCCCTCCGGGAGAGGGCCGGGGTGAGGGAATAAGGGTTAGAAAATTTTCGAGAACTTATCGATGTTGCTCGCATCGTAGACAAACGGCTCTGCCATCGCGCCATTCCCCTCAGCATCCAGCTTCACTTTGCCCAGCTTGCCCATACTGGCTTCGGTTTTGGTCGCCGTGCCTTTGACTAAATCGTCGGCCAGATAGGTGGCGGCGTAGCCCAGGTCAATCGGGTTCCAGATGGCGAAGCTTTTGCTGGCGCCGGACTTGATGGCGCCGGCCATTTCCGACGGCAGCCCCAGCCCGGTGACATAGACTTTGCCGATTTTGCCCTGATCCTTCACCGCCTGTGCGGCGGCAACAATGCCCACCGATGACGGCGAAACAATGACTTTCAGGTCCGGATATGATTTCAGCAGGCCCACCGCTTCGCGGTAGCTTTTATCCGACAGATCGTCACCGTAGGCGACAGTGACCAGCTGCACGGACGGATACTGCGGCAGCACCTTTTTCATCTCCTCAATCCAGATGTTCTGGTTAGTGGAGGTTGGGGTGGCGCTTAACACGGCCACTTCGCCTTTCTCAACGTTCAGCGCCTTCAGCGCATCGGCGGCGAGCTTGACGTTGGTTTCGCCAATTAAGGCGTTATTCGAGGGGTTAAGATGGATCTGGCGGCCTGCCGGCGCCACGCCGGAGTCCCACGAGACCACCTTGATGCCGCGCTGCATCGCTTTTTTCAGCACCGGCACCACCGCGTCCGGATCGTTGGCAGAAATGGCGATCGCATCCACCCCCTGGGCGATCAACCCGTTCAGCACGTCGATCTGCGCTTCGGCGGTGGTAGTGGTCGGGCCGGTGTAGATCACTTTGACATCACCTAACTCTTTGGCTGCCTGTTGGGCGCCAACGTTGGCGGCTTCGAAGAAGCCATTTCCCAGCGATTTCGCCACAAGGGCGATTTTAACTTCTGCTAAGGCGGAACCGGACAACGCCAGGGCGGCAACGGTGAGGATCAAGCTTGTCTTTGTTTTCATTGCTTTTACTCCACATGAGTTAGTTTTGTAGGGTTTGCAGGTGATGTTTCGCCCCGTCTCGGTGAGCGGGGCGCGATGTTGTTATGGATAAAGATCTAAAGCGGACTGCAGCGGCTGCACATTGAAGCGTTTGCCAAGGGCGATAAGCTCTTCGCGGGTGATGGTCTGCTTCATCCCGCCCATGGACAAGACTTTCACCAGCACTTCGGCGGACTTCTCGGCGGTGTCGATCAGGCCGAAGGTCTCATCCAGCGTGGGGCCGCTGCCGAAGACGCCGTGGAACGGCCACAGCACCAGCGAGTGCTTTTGCATGGTTTCGGCGGTCGCCTGGCCGATTTCATCGGTGCCCGGCACCATCCACGGCAGAATGCCGACGCCGTCCGGGAAGACCACCAGACATTCGGTGCTACCTTCCCACAGCTTGCGGGTGAACAGATCGCTGTGGTTCTCCAGAACATAGGTCAGGGCGATCAGGTTGGTGGCATGGCAGTGCATGATCACCCGGTCTTTGCCGCCGGTCAGTTTGATGCGCTCGCTGTGCGACAGGAAGTGTGCCGGCAGCTCGGAGGTCGGTACGGCATCCTCGGTGAGGCCCCACAGGATATGGTATCCCGCGCCATCGCTGTCGACCTTTACCACGCCGAGGTTAGCGGCCGGGGCGAGCTGGACGTTACGGAAGAATTTGCCGGAGCCGGTGACGATAAATGGCTGGTTGGCCAGGGTTGGCATCGGCTGGCTGAGGGCGATATAACGCGGTTTGGCGTGGAAATCCGCCGCGTAAGGTTCGATATCCGCTTCATCCAGACGCAGCGTCAGGTTGCCGCCGTTGCGTTCGTCCCAGCCTTTCAGCCAGGCGTCGGAGGTGGCTTTGATCATGCCCTGGACGAACCAGGCGTCGATAATGGTCTGCATAGTCTTGTCTTTCCTGTTGATTCGGTGCGGGGTTGACCCCCTCACCCTAAATATGTGCGTGCCCCCGGATTGCGCCGTAAGCGGCTTATCCGGGCTACCGGTTCGTAGCCCGGGTAAGGCGTCAGCCGCGACACGGGGAAGCCCGTGCATTACCCGCGCTGGCTCAGAACCGCATTCTCATAAGCCCGCACGTTGTCCAGCCACTGACTGCCCGCCGGCGTGTCATGACGCTGACAGTACATCTCCCAGATGGCCTGCCATGGCAGCGATTTTTGCTCTTCGAGCAGCGCCAGGCGGGCGGTGTAATCGCCGTCGTTCTCCAGCTGACGAAGCTGAGCGGTCGGTTCCAGCAGGGCACGCAGCAGCGCTTTTTTCATATTGCGGGTACCAATCACCCAGGCCGCGATGCGGTTGATGGAGGCATCGAAGAAGTCGAGCCCGATGTGCACGCGGTCAAACAGGTTATGGCGAATGATTTCGCTGGCGATGGCCTGGGTCTCATCATCCAGCAGCACCACGTGGTCGCTGTCCCAGCGCACCGGGCGGCTGACGTGCAGCAGCAGGCGCGGGATGTAGAGCATGGCGGCAGAGATTTTGTCGGAGATCACTTCCGTCGGGTGGAAGTGGCCGGCATCCAGGCACAGCGCGGTCTGGCGACTGGTGGCGTAGCCCATATAGAACTCGTTGGAGCCGACGGTGTAGCTTTCGGCGCCGATGCCGAACAGCTTGCTCTCCACGGCGTCGATGTGATGCGCCGGATCGAATTTCTCGCTGATCACCTCATCAAGGGCATTCAGCAACCGCTGGCGCGGTGCGAAGCGGTCAACGGTAATATCTTTCATGCCGTCCGGCACCCAGATATTCATTACCGAGGGGGTACCCAGCTGTTCGCCAAAATAAGCGGATACGCGACGGCTGGCTTTGCAGTGGTCGATCCAGAACTGGCGGATCTCATCGTTGGCATGCGACAGGGTAAAGCCGTCGGCGCTCAGCGGATGCGAGAAGCAGGAGGGGTTGAAATCCAGACCCAGTTTGTTGGCTTTCGCCCACGTAACCCAGTTTTTAAAGTGCTCCGGCTTAATCTCATTGCGCGCTACCGGCGCGTCGGATTCCAGGTAAATAGCATGCAGGTTGAGACGCTTTGGTCCCGGGATCAGGCTCAGCGCCTGCTCAAGGTCGGCGCGTAGCTCTTCCGCATTGCGCGCTTTGCCCGGGTAGTTGCCGGTCGCCTGGATGCCGCCGGTCAGGCTTCCCGCCGGGTTTTCGAAACCGGCGACGTCGTCACCCTGCCAGCAGTGCATGGAGACGGGCAGACGGTCCAGCTGGCGCAGGGCCTCCTCGACATCCACGCCGACGGCGGCGTAGCGCTGCTTAGCAATTTCCCAGGCTTGTTCAAGTTGAGTGGTCATGCGCAAAGCTCCTTGGTCTGTTGTGGCTGAAACTGCGCCACGAAACGGGCAATTTCACTATCAGGATTGGGGGTAAAAGCGGTGAGCGCCGCGTTGTCGCGCACCACTTGACGAAACTCATCGACATTGGCCAGCTCGTCGAGGGTCATTAACTGGATGCCGATATTGCCGAGGGTGGAGGCTTCTATCGGGCCGGCCACGACGGCGATCCCGCAGGCGTCAGCGCACAGCTGGTTGAGCAGCGCGTTCTGGCAGCCGCCGCCGACGATATGCAACTGGCTGAAGGGCTGGCCGCGCAGCGCCGCCAGCTCGTTAAGCACCCGGGCGTAGAGCAGCGCCAGGCTGTCGAAAATGCAGCGCGCCAGCTCGGCATCGCTTTCAGGAACCGGCTGCCCGGCATCGCGACAGGCTGCCTGGATCTCGGCGCTCATACTGGCCGGATTGATAAAGCGATCATCGTTGCAGTCAATCATGAAGCGGCACGCCGGTAGCGCGGCGGTGCGGGCGATCAGCCCCTGCAGGTCGCTGACGTTTTGTTCTTTCAGCACCCGCTGCAGCAGCCACAGGCCCATGATATTTTTCAGCACCCGATAGCGGCCTTCGGCTCCGCCTTCGTTGGTGATATTGGCCTGCAGCGCCGCGTCGCAGGTGTATGGGGTCAGGCTTTCAAACCCCATCAGCGACCAGGTGCCGGAGGAGAGATAGGCGGCATGGCGGTCGGCCAGCGGGGAGGCGATCACCGCGCTGGCGGTGTCGTGGCTGGCGACCGCGACCACCGGAATACGGTTGCCCTGCGGGCAGATCCAGTGACCAATCACATTGCCGGGGTGGGTCGGCTTTCCGAACCACGCCAACGGCGCGCCGGTCCAGTTCAGCAGCGTCTCATCCCAACTATCGCTATTGATGTTAACCAGCTGGGTGGTCGTGGCGTTGGTATATTCCCAGTTCAGATTGCCGGTCAGGCGGAAGCTGAAATAGTCGGGGATCAGCAGGGCATGCGCGGCCTGACTGACCAGCTCCGGCTGCTGCTCCACCAGGGCGCGCAGCTGGTAAAGGGTGTTAAACGGCAGAAATTGAATGCCGCTGCGGCGATAGATCTCCGCCCGGCCCAGCTGTTCTTCAGCGTGACGTAGCAGGCCCTGGGTGCGGTCGTCACGATAGGAGATCGGCAGTCCGACGCGCTGGCCCTGCTTATCCAGCAGGACATAATCCACCCCCCAGGTATCGATGCCGATACTGTCGATCAGGATGTCCTGCTCACACACTTTCTCCAGCCCGCGACGGATCTCGCCCTCCAGGCTATCCACATCCCAGCAGTCGAAGCCATCCACCTTCTGCAGGCTGTTGGTGAAGCGGTGCATTTCGCGCAGCGTCAGGGCGCGCGGCCCGGACTGATAGCTGGCGAGCATCACCCGCCCGCTGGAGGCGCCTAAATCGACGGCGACACAATGACGAATACTCATGGAAAGACCCTTCTTAAAATCATTGTCCGCAGTCTAAAAAAGGCCGCTTACTGACACCTTCTCGCTACGGACAGCTAAAACTGGCCGCTGGCAAGAAAGCAAAGGTGACCGTGAGGGAAATCACAATTTGCGGTTTTAGGGGGTGGCGAGGGGGATGTGATGGCGTCCGCAGTTCCGTATCTTTCCGGCTGATTCTTGAAAAAGCGGCAGGATTTACGAATTTCGCGGTCAAAAATTGAAGGCCGGATAGCCAACCCTTCATTACTATCAGCCGGTGACTGATAATTTTTCTCATTACGAGGGTGGCATCATGACCATATTGCACAGTACGGATTTCTTTAAGGCCGGGATCTCGACGGTGGCTATTGAACCCCGCCTCCCTCAGTCGGCCTTTCCGGAACATCACCATGATTTCCATGAAATTGTCGTCGTGGAGCAGGGCACGGGTATTCACGTCTTCAATGGCCAGCCCTATACCATCGGTGGCGGCTCAGTCTGCTTTATCCGCGATCATGACCGGCATCTTTACGAGCATACGGACAATCTGTGTCTGACCAATGTGCTCTATCGCGCGCCGGATGCGTTTCGTTTTCTCGCCGGGGTCAACCAGCTGCTGCCCCAGGAGCAGGAGGGGAACTACCCGTCGCACTGGCGGGTGAACCAGACGGTCCTGCAGCAGGTTCGGCATATCGTGGCGCAGATGGAGGCCATGGGGAGCGAAACGGATACCCATGCCGTCGCCAGCCGTGAGATCCTGTTTATGCAGCTGCTGGTGCTGTTACGTAAAAGCAGTCTTGCGGAAGAGGCCACCAACAATGATGCGCGGCTGAATCAGCTGCTGGCCTGGCTGGAAGATCATTTTGCCCAGGAGATCTGCTGGGAGGAGGTGGCGGCGCAGTTTTCGCTGTCGCTGCGTACCCTGCACCGCCAGCTGAAGCAGCAGACTGGCCTGACGCCGCAGCGCTATCTTAATCGGGTGCGCCTGATGAAGGCCCGGCACCTGCTGCGCCACAGCGATGAAAGCGTGACTGATATCGCTTTTCGCTGCGGCTTCGGCGACAGTAACCACTTTTCGACGCTTTTTCGCCGCGAATTTGACTGGTCGCCGCGCGATATCCGCCAGGGCCGCGACGCCATTCTTCAGTAACGCGAGAAGAGTCAACGTATTGCGGGCTAAAAACGCGAATAATGCGCCGTTATCCGCGTTTGGAGTGTGAGCCGTGGCCGGTCTGATTCTACGTAAAGAGGAGTTTTTCCCTTCCGCCACGCAGGCAGTGGCGGTGGCCGACCGCTACCCGCAAAACGTTTTTGCCGAGCATACCCACGAGTTCTGCGAGCTGGTGCTGGTGTGGCGCGGCAACGGACTGCACGTCCTTAACGATCGCCCCTGGCGCATTACCCGCGGCGATCTGTTCTATATTCGCGCCGAAGATAAACACTCCTATGCTTCGGTCAATGATTTAGTCCTGCAGAACATCATCTATTGCCCGGAGCGGCTGCAACTTAATTTTGACTGGGCGGGAGCGATCCCTGGCCTCTTTGGCACGCCGTGGAAGCCCCACTGGCGCATGGGCAGCACAGGTATGGCGCAGGCGCGCCAGGTGATTAGCCAGCTTGAGCATGAGTGCGCCCGGCGCGACGCGCAGGGAAATGCGATGGCCGAACTGCTGTTTGCCCAGCTGGCGCTGACGTTGCAGCGCCATCGCTACGCGACGGATGATCCCGCGGCGACGCAGCGCGAAGCGCTGCTGGACAAACTGCTGGCCGCGCTGGCGGCCAGCCTCAGCCGCCCCTTTGTTCTGGAGCGTTTCTGCGAGCAGGAGGGCGGCAGCGAGCGGGCGCTACGCCAGCAGTTTCGCCAGCAAACCGGGATGACCATCAATCACTATTTACGCCAGCTGCGGATCTGCCATGCGCAGTACCTGCTGCAGCATACCGAGCGCTTAATCGGCGATATCGCCATGCAGTGCGGCTTTGAGGACAGTAACTACTTTTCGGTGGTTTTTAGCCGGGAAATCGGTATGTCACCGGGGCAATGGCGGCAGCGCAGTCGCGCCGCCGCCTGAAAACCGTCGTTGTCTGGCTGATGAGCCGGTGGTTAACTGGCCATCCCCAGACCGACGATATTGGCGGCGATGATGATCACCACGCAGCCGAGGCTCAGGACGCTCACCGGACGACGGCCGGCGTTGTTCCACTCCTTCAGCACCAGACCCACCAGACCGCCACACAGCACGTAGAAACTCATGTGCAGCATCCAGCTCATATAGTCATACTGCGCCGGAATGCTGGCATGGCCCCAGGCATAGAAGAAGAACTGGAGATACCACATCAGGCCGCCGAGGGCGGAGAGCAACAGGTTGCTGATGATGAGCGGTTTAGCCAGCGAAAAATCGGCTTTGACGGACAGACTCTTCACTTTCGCCAGACGAATAAAGCAGAAGCCGAGATTGACCAGCGCCCCGCCGCCCATAATGACTACGTAGCTTGGCAGCGCTGCGTACAGCGGGTCGACGCCGAGCGCCGCGGCAGCGTCATGCATCGGTTTGGCGGCGTTCATCGCGAACGACATCCCTGCGGAGAAGATGCCGCACATCACCGCCAGCAGAAGCCCTTTCTTCAGATTGAACTCTTCGGCTTTGATGCCCATTTTGCGCTCTTTCAGCTGGCCCGCGCGGGTGACGATGCCGACGCCAACCACCGCCACCAGCACGCCAAGCAGCGTCATTTGACCGCCCTGGGTGTGCATCAGCACCGAAAACTGACCATTAATAATCGGCGTCATCAGCGTGCCGACAATCAGCGTGATGCCAATGGCGATGCCTATTCCCATCGACATGCCGAGATAGCGCATGGTCAGGCCATAGTTGATATTACCGATACCCCACATGGCGCCGAACAGGAAGACCGGCAGCAGCGTGGAGGCGCTAAAAGAGCGGTAGTAGGCCCAGAAATCGGGTAACAGCGTGGCGCTGATGGCCCAGGGCAGGATCAGCCAGGAGACGATCCCCCCAACCGACCACATGGTTTCCCACGACCAGTGTTTTACTTTTTTGAACGGGGCATAGAAACAGGCGGCACTGGCGGCCCCTATCAAATGCCAAAAAATACCCATCGTAATCGCGTGGTTCATTGATTTTATCCTCATCTTTTTTATCGGAGACGGCGGCTTCCGATGTGATGAGTGTAAAAATTAGCCGCTTTGGCCGCCTTCAAGCCGTTGCCACAGGATGGCGAACCCTGGCAACCATGGGCTTAATTAGTTGTTCTACATCACAAAATGGCGGGTATTTCTTCTGGTTATATCCATATGAAAAATACGGCATTGATAAGCATTTTCAATACCATTTAATTAACTATAATGGACAAACTGCTTACGCGGCGTTAACACTTGAGCCGCTCGACAATAATGGAGATGATTATGAGCTATACCCTGCCATCCCTGCCGTACGCTTACGATGCTCTGGAACCGCACTTCGACAAGCAGACGATGGAGATCCATCACACTAAACACCATCAGACCTACGTGAACAATGCTAACGCCGCGCTGGAAAGCCTGCCGGAGTTCGCTAACCTGTCCGCTGAAGAGCTGATCACCAAGCTGGATCAACTGCCGGCTGACAAAAAAACCGTACTGCGTAACAACGCGGGCGGCCACGCTAACCACAGCCTGTTCTGGAAAGGCCTGAAAACCGGCACCACCCTGCAGGGCGACCTGAAAGCGGCTATCGAGCGCGATTTCGGCTCTGTAGACAATTTCAAAGCGGAATTCGAAAAAGCCGCTGCGACCCGTTTCGGCTCCGGCTGGGCGTGGCTGGTACTGAAAGGTGACAAACTGGCCGTTGTCTCCACCGCCAACCAGGATTCCCCGCTGATGGGCGAAGCCATTTCCGGCGCTTCCGGCTTCCCGATCCTGGGTCTGGATGTGTGGGAACACGCTTACTACCTGAAATTCCAGAACCGTCGCCCGGACTACATCAAAGCCTTCTGGGACGTAGTGAACTGGGACGAAGCTGCAGCGCGTTTTGCCGCTAAAAAATAAGGTTGCATTGCGCTAAGAGAGAAGCGAGTCTGATGACTCGCTTTTTTTATATCTGTAGCAAGGAGAGCAGCCATGCATTATCCGGTGAATGTCTTTGTCGGCAAAATCAGGGACTACGCGGGCAGTCGCCCCAGCGCGATCGGCAAAATCCAGGTTGATGGCGAATTGCAGCTCGGCGATCTCGGCCTCGATGGGGACGAGCAGGCGGAGAAGAAAATTCACGGCGGGCCGGACCGCGCGCTGTGCCACTATCCGCGCGAACACTATGCCGACTGGATCCGTGAATTCCCCCAGCAGGCCGAGCGCTTCTGCGCGCCGGCGTTCGGCGAAAACCTCTCCACCACCGGGCTCACCGAGCAAAATGTTTATATCGGCGATATCTTTCGCTGGGGCGAGGCGCTGATCCAGGTCACCCAGCCGCGATCGCCGTGCTTCAAGCTCAATTTTCATTTTGCGATCGGCGATATGGCGCAGCTGGTGCAAAACAGCGGGAAGACCGGCTGGTTGTATCGGGTGATTGCCGGGGGGCAAGTCTCCAGCGATGCGCCGCTCGAGCTGGTTTCCCGGCTGAGCGATGTTAGTGTTCATGAGGCCGGGGCGATTGCCTGGCAGATGCCGTTTGATGATGATCAGTACCACCGCTTATTGTCGGCTGCGGGCCTGTCGGTGAGCTGGAGCCGAACGATGCAGAAGCGGCGTTTAAGCGGCAAGATCGAGGATAATTCGCGGAGATTATGGGGGAAATAATTCCCCCTATTGAGTATTTCCGGGATGCTCCCGGCTTAGCGCAGCGCAAGCCGGGATAGCATCAGGTGCGCTTATACAGCGGTAACCAAAGGGTTAAGCGCAAACCACCCAGCGGGCTGTCGTCGGCCTTCACCCAGCCGCGGTGCTGCTGAATAGCGGTTTCGACAATCGCCAGACCCAGGCCGGTGCCGCCGGACTCGCGGTCGCGCGCCTCATCGGTCCGGTAGAATGGCCGGAAAATCTGTTCGCGATCTTCCGGGCTGACTCCCGGGCCGTCGTCGTCGACGTTAACCGTAATCCCGTCTTTATCCACCGAGAAGCTGACGGAAATCTTCGTGTGCGAGTAGCGCAGAGCGTTGCGGACGATATTCTCCAGCGCGCTTTCCAGCGCATTGGGGTTACCGTACAGCGGCCACGGGCCCGGCGGATACTCAACGGTGAAAGATTTACCCATCTGCTCGGCTTCAAACGCCGCGTTGTCCAGCACTTCGCCCCACAGCTGATTGGCTTTCACCGTCTCGCTGACCAGGGCATTTTTTGCCTGGTTGCGCGACATCACCAGCAGGTCGTTGATCATGCTGTCCAGCCGGTGCGCCTCGGTTTCGATACGCTCCAGCTCCTTGCTCTCACCACTGCGACGACGCAGCAGGGCGGTACCCAGCTGCAGGCGCGTGAGCGGCGTGCGCAGCTCGTGCGAGATATCAGACAGCAACCGCTGTTGGCTGGTCATCATCCGCTCCAGCGCGGTGACCATCTGGTTAAAGCTGGCGCCAGCGGCTAAGAACTCCTGCGGCCCGGCTTCCAGTTCCGGATGCTGACGCAGGTTGCCCTGGGCGACTTCGTCGGCGGCGTTTTTCAGCTTACGCGCCGGTTTCGCCAGGCTCCACGCCAGCCACAGCAGCAGCGGAGCGCTGACCAGCATCGTGACGATCAGTAGCAGCAGGGGGCGGTCAAACAGCAGGTTGATAAAGTCAGATTGTGAGGTGCTGGCGGGACGAATGAGATAGAGCTGATAGTTATCCTCCCCGTCCCTGACGGAAAACGGCCCCACCATTTCCAGGCGGCCATAGCGTTTTTTCTGCGGATGATCGGCATTATCGGCCTGGCCGATAAAGTTACGAATGATCTGCATCTCGTTGCGTTCTGCGCCGATCACGCGGCCTTCGCTGGTCACCAGCAGCAGGCGTTGTCCCGGAGGCGCCCATTTATCGATGGCGCGAAACAGACGACGCCACCACATCAGGTCGTTTGGCGGGTCGGTCGCCAGCTCGGCCTCGACGTGCTGTTCGATCATAATGCCCTGACGCTGCTCGCTTTCCAGCAGCTCGGTCATCTGCCGGGAGTCCAGTTTGGGCAACATCAGCACCAGCATCAACACCAGCGCCAGCGTGAGCCAGAAGATGGCGAAGATGCGTGCAGTCAAACTTCCTATCATGAAGCGGAAACCATCAGATACCCGCGACCACGCA
Source organism: Klebsiella sp. G-Nf4 (assembly GCF_002810615.1). Taxonomy (NCBI): domain Bacteria; kingdom Pseudomonadati; phylum Pseudomonadota; class Gammaproteobacteria; order Enterobacterales; family Enterobacteriaceae; genus Klebsiella; species Klebsiella sp. G-Nf4. The sequence continues at coordinate 61,222 of NZ_PION01000015.1, forward strand.
GCGTTTTAAACCATGGATGACCATCTTTTCGCTCCGGCAGCTTACGCCGCAGGTTGGAAATATGCATATCGATGGCGCGGTCGAACGGCGTCAGGCGCTTGCCTAACACTTCCTGGCTTAAATGTTCACGCGACACTACCTGGCCGAGATGCTGCGCTAACAGATAGAGCAGGGTGAACTCGGTACCGGTGAGCTCCAGTGTCTGACCATCGAAATTGGCTTCCTGGCGGCCCGGATTCAGGCTTAAGGCATCCACTTCCAGCGTTGGCGATCCGGCTTCGGTCGTCTGCTGCTGCTCGCTCCAGTGGGAACGGCGCAGAATCGCGCGTATACGGGCCACCAGTTCACGATCGTTGAACGGCTTAGGCAAATAGTCATCCGCGCCCAGCTCAAGGCCGAGAACGCGATCCAGCTCGCTCCCGCGCGCTGTTAGCATGATAACCGGGGTCTGGTGTGTCTGACGCAGCTCTTTCAGCGTATCGATACCGTTTTTCTTCGGCATCATCACGTCGAGCAGCAATAAATCAACGCTGTCGTCCAGAAGGGCCAGCGCCTGTTCCCCATCATGGGCCACCAGCACGTTAAAACCTTCCATATCGAGCAGCTCTTTTAACAGGGAGGTGAGCTCCCGGTCATCATCAACTAACAGGATTTTATTCATCTTTTAAATACCTCCGAGGCAGAAATTACGTCATCAAGGCCCGCTAATCCATGACTTTACGTTGTTTTACACCCCCTGACGCATGTTTGCAGCCTGAATCGTAGACTGTCTCTCGTTGAATCGCGACACAAACGTTTTGGGAGTATGTGATGCGCAATGTTATCGCTGCCGTCATGGCCTCAACGCTGGCGCTAAGTGCATATAGCCAGGCCGCTGAAGTCGTTACCAGCGTTAACTGGCTCCCCGGAGACGAAGGGGGACAGCGCGGTAGCCAGAGCCATATGTTTGACGGCATAAGTTTAACCGAGCAGCAACGTCAGCAGTTACGGGATCTTATGCAACGGGCACGCCATGATAGGCTCCCCGTTAATGTTAGCGAAATGGAGACAATGCATCGCCTTGTCACCGCAGAAAATTTTGATGAAAACGCTGTGCGCGCTCAGGCAGAAAAAATGGCGCAGGAACAGGTTGCTCGCCAGGTCGAAATGGCTAAGGTCCGCAACCAGATGTACCACCTGCTTACGCCAGAGCAGCAAGCGGTTTTAAATGCTAAGCACCAGCAACGTATGGATCAGTTGCGTGAGGTTGCAAGGATGCAGAAAGGCTCAGCAATGATGCTTTCGAGTAGTAGCAACACCCTGCAACCCCAGTAACAAACCCTGTTTTCCTTGCCATAGACACCATCCCTGTCTTCCCCCACATGATGTGGGGGTTTTTTTTGCCCTTTTTTCGGCAAATCAACTTCTTCGCGTATCCCGTGAGCGTCACAAGTTCAGGTTATACTAAGCGCATTGCAGGAGAAGGAGCCTATATGAATCAATCTTATGGCCGGTTGGTCAGCCGCGCCGCTATCGCCGCGACGGCCATGGCTTCCGCGTTACTTTTGATCAAAATTTTTGCGTGGTGGTATACCGGTTCAGTCAGTATTCTGGCTGCGCTGGTGGATTCACTGGTGGATATTGCCGCCTCGCTGACCAACCTGCTGGTGGTTCGCTATTCGCTGCAACCTGCTGATGAAGAGCATACCTTTGGCCACGGCAAAGCGGAATCGCTGGCGGCGCTGGCGCAAAGCATGTTTATCTCCGGCTCGGCGCTGTTTCTGTTTCTCACCGGCATTCAGCACCTGGTGCGTCCGGAGCCGCTGCAGGCCGCCGGCGTTGGGGTCGTCGTCACGTTGATCGCCTTGTTCAGCACGCTGGCGCTGGTGACCTTCCAGCGCTGGGTGGTGCGAAAAACCCAGAGCCAGGCGGTGCGGGCAGATATGCTTCATTATCAGTCTGATGTTATGATGAACGGCGCCATTCTGGTGGCGCTGGGCCTTTCCTGGTATGGCTGGCATCGCGCCGATGCGTTGTTTGCATTAGGAATTGGCATCTATATTTTATATAGCGCGCTGCGGATGGGCTATGAGGCGGTTCAGTCACTACTCGACCGCGCCTTGCCTGACGAGGAGCGTCAGGACATTATCACCATCGTGACCGCATGGCCCGGCATCCGCGGGGCGCACGATCTACGAACGCGGCAGTCAGGGCCGACCCGCTTTATTCAGATTCATTTGGAAATGGAAGATAACCTCCCGCTGGTGCAAGCCCACGTGATTGCAGACCAGGTGGAGCAGGCGATTCTGCGCCGTTTCCCGGGTTCCGATGTCATTATCCATCAGGATCCCAGTTCTGTGGTGCCAGCGGCGCAGCAGGGCTTTTTTGAGCGTTAGGTTATAGTCTGTAAACTCGATGTAAAAATGTGGGGCAGATCGGCATTTTTTGTATAAATTACCGCCGTTTGGTCTGACCTGAATCAATTCAGCTTGAGGCGTTTGATATACTATTGTCATTAGCGTCGTGCACTCCTGGTGAGGGAGCGCTTCAGGCAACAGAATTATTTTTTGCTTCCTAAGTTCAGAGGTAGTCATGATTAAGAAAATCGGTGTGTTGACAAGTGGCGGTGATGCGCCGGGCATGAACGCAGCAATTCGTGGCGTTGTGCGCGCGGCATTAACGGAAGGTCTGGAAGTTTTTGGAATCTATGACGGTTACCTCGGATTGTATGAAGACCGTATGGTTCAGCTCGACCGTTACAGCGTTTCCGACATGATCAACCGCGGCGGCACCTTCCTGGGCTCCGCTCGCTTCCCGGAATTCCGTGAAGAACACATTCGCGCTGTGGCTATCGAAAACATGAAGAAGCGCGGCCTGGACGCGCTGGTGGTTATCGGTGGTGACGGGTCCTATATGGGCGCAATGCGCCTGACCGAGATGGGCTTCCCGTGCATCGGCCTGCCTGGCACCATCGACAACGATATCAAAGGCACTGACTACACCATCGGCTTTTTTACCGCCCTGAGCACCGTGGTGGAAGCGATTGACCGTCTGCGCGACACCTCTTCTTCACACCAGCGTATCTCCGTGGTGGAAGTGATGGGCCGTTACTGCGGCGACCTGACCCTGGCGGCGGCCATTGCTGGCGGCTGTGAGTTCATCATGGTGCCGGAAGTGGAATACACCCGTGACGATCTGGTCGCTGAAATCAAAGCCGGTATCGCGAAAGGGAAAAAACACGCTATCGTGGCGATTACCGAGCACATGTGCGACGTTGACGAGCTGGCAAGCTACATCGAGAAAGAAACCGGCCGTGAAACTCGCGCTACCGTTCTTGGCCACATTCAGCGTGGCGGTTCCCCGGTTCCTTACGACCGTATCCTGGCTTCCCGTATGGGCGCTTATGCGATTGAACTGCTGCTGCAGGGACAAGGTGGTCGTTGCGTCGGCATTCAGAATGAGAAGCTGGTGCACCACGACATTATCGATGCCATCGAGAACATGAAGCGTCCGTTCAAGAACGACTGGCTGGATTGCGCGAAGAAACTGTACTAAGTTGCGCGTCGGATAAACAAAAGGCCTTCTCATGGAGAAGGCCTTTTTTATGGCAGAGGGTTTATTCGATATCCAGCGGGTCTTCCGACAGGATCATCCCGGTGTTATCGGCATACAGATGGTCGCCGGAGAAGAAGGTCACCCCGCCGAAATTGACGCGCACGTCGCTTTCGCCGATGCCTTCGCCAGCTGCGCCGACCGGAATTGCCGCCAGCGCCTGGATGCCGATGTCCAGTTCCTCAAGGTCGTCCACCTGGCGCACCGCGCCATAGACCACTAACCCTTCCCATTCATTCTGTACGGCGAGACGCGCCAGGTCGGCGTCAATTAACGCGCGTCGTACTGAGCCGCCGCCGTCGATCAGGAGAATATGACCACGGCCATTCTGCTCGAGCAGATCATAGAGCAACCCGTTATCCTCGAAACATTTTACCGTAATGATTTGTCCACCAAACGACGACCGTCCTCCAAAGTTAGAGAACAGCGGTTCCACGACGTTGACATCTTCCTGGTAGATGTCACAAAGCTCGGAAGTATCGTATTTCATAGGCTTAACGTTCAGTTGCTGCGAGAGTTTTTAGTATATCCCGCGAATCCCATTGTTGGCAAAATCATCAATTGTTAATTGATATTTGTCAGTTAAGCCATCAGCTTACTGGCAATAATTCCGATGACAAACAGCAGGTTGGTCAGTAAGGCCCCTTTAACCGTCTTTTCGAGCATCGGCCGCATCGCTACCGGATCAGGTTCGCGCAGGACGTAGCGCGCCTGTTTGACCAGCAGCGGCGTGGCGAGAATAAACAGCCAGCCCCACACAGAATGCAGCGCCAGCAGATTAAACAGCGCCAGGCACAGCAGGGAGCCGAACAGCAGGCAAGCATGATAGCGACGGGCATTGACCGGCCCCAGGCGCACGGCGAGGGTGTTCTTCCCGTTCTGCCGGTCGCTGTCGATATCGCGCAGATTATTGATGTTCAGCACGGCGGTCGCCAGCAGACCGCAGGCCGTCGCCGGCAGAAAAATGGCGGCTTCCACATTGTGCGCTTGCAGATACCAGCTGCCGAGGACGCTCAACCAGCCGAAGAAAATGAGTACCGAGATATCACCCAGGCCAATATAACCATACGGGCGGGTGCCCACCGTGTAGGTGATGGCGGCCACGATGGACAGGCCACCCAGCACAAGGAAGCCGATAAAATCGCCGACGCTCTGCCATGCAGCGCACAACAGCGCCAGACCAAACAGACAGATCAGCGCGACGGTGACGATGAGGGCGCGCTTCATCTGCTGGGGGGTAATCACCCCTTTCTGCATGCCGCGCAGCGGCCCGATGCGATCCGGTTTATCACTCCCCTTGACCGCGTCGCCGTAGTCATTGGCCAGATTAGAAAGAATTTGCAGCAAGCCGGCGGTGATCAGCGCCAGCAGAGCAACCCAGGGATCAAAATGGCCCTGCTGCCAGGCAAGGGTGGTGCCAACAATAATCGCGGCAAACGCCAGTGGTAACGTTTTAGGACGCAGGCTTTCCAGCCACGCCTGAGAACGGCTGATATCAGTCATAGTTATTTTAGCCAATAAAAATGGGGGCTATAGCCCCCATCAACAGTGATGAAAATGCATTGCACCGGATTATAGGATAAAACGGCTCAGATCTTCATCTGCCACCAGAACATCCAGGTGTTTACTCACATATTCGGCATCGATAATGACGGTCTGGCCGTTCATCTCGCTGGCATCATAGGAAATATCTTCCACCAGACGCTCCAGCACGGTGTGCAGGCGACGCGCACCGATATTCTCGGTGGTTTCGTTTACCTGCCATGCGGCCTGGGCGATACGCTTGATACCGTCTTCAGTGAAATCGATGCTCACCCCTTCGGTCGCCATCAGCGCTTTGTACTGCACGGTGATGGAGGCGTTCGGCTCGGTCAGGATGCGCTCGAAGTCATGGGTGGTCAGCGCCTTCAGCTCAACGCGGATCGGCAGACGCCCCTGCAGCTCAGGGATCAGATCGGACGGACTGGCCACCTGGAACGCGCCGGAGGCGATAAACAGGATGTGGTCGGTCTTAACCATCCCGTGCTTGGTGGAGACGGTGCAGCCTTCAACCAGCGGCAGCAGGTCGCGCTGTACGCCTTCACGAGACACGTCCGGGCCGGAGGAGTTGCCGCCGCGCTTACAGATTTTGTCGATTTCGTCGATAAAGACGATACCGTGCTGTTCTACAGCGTCGATGGCTTCCTGCTTCAGCTCTTCCGGGTTGACCAGCTTGGCCGCTTCTTCTTCAATCAGCAGCTTCATCGCGTCTTTGATTTTCAGCTTACGCGGTTTCTGCTTCTGGCCACCGAGGTTCTGGAACATGGACTGCAGTTGGCTGGTCATCTCTTCCATGCCCGGAGGGGACATGATTTCAACGCCCATCGGCGCCGCAGCGAGATCGATTTCAATCTCTTTATCGTCCAGCTGGCCTTCACGCAGTTTCTTGCGGAACGCCTGGCGCGCAGCAGAGGGTTCCTGCGGCTGTTCAGCCTGGCCCCAGTTGTTTTTCGCCGGTGGGATCAGCACGTCAAGTACGCGCTCTTCCGCCAGCTCTTCCGCGCGGTAACGGTTCTTATCGATGGACTGCATGCGAACCATTTTGATCGCCGCATCGGTCAGATCGCGGATGATCGAGTCCACTTCTTTACCAACATAGCCCACTTCGGTGAACTTGGTCGCTTCAACTTTAATAAACGGCGCGTTGGCCAGTTTCGCCAGACGACGGGCAATCTCGGTTTTACCGACGCCGGTTGGGCCGATCATCAGAATGTTTTTCGGCGTGACTTCATGACGCAGCTCTTCATTAAGCTGCATCCGGCGCCAGCGGTTACGCAGGGCAATAGCAACAGAACGCTTGGCGGCGTCCTGGCCGATAATGTGTTTGTCCAGTTCGCTGACAATTTCGCGTGGGGTCATTTCAGACATGGGAGATCCTTACGCTTTAGAAGGTAATTCTTCGATGGTGTGGAAATGGTTGGTATAGATGCAGATATCACCTGCAATATCCAACGCTTTCTCGGCGATGTCGCGCGCGCCCATATCGGTGTTTTCCAGCAGCGCGCGGGCCGCGGCCTGGGCGTAAGGACCGCCGGAGCCGATAGCAATCAAATCGTTTTCTGGCTGTACCACGTCGCCGTTACCGGTGATGATAAGCGACGCGTTTTCGTCCGCGACGGCCAGCAGCGCTTCCAGCTTGCGCAACATCCGATCGGTTCGCCAGTCTTTGGCCAGCTCAACGGCGGCCTTCACCAGATGGCCCTGGTGCATTTCCAGTTTACGTTCAAACAGTTCGAACAGCGTGAAGGCGTCAGCAGTGCCGCCAGCGAAACCGGCAATCACTTTGTCGTTGTACAGACGACGCACTTTCTTCACGTTGCCCTTCATCACGGTGTTGCCCAGCGTGGCCTGGCCATCACCGGCAATAACAACATGGCCGTTACGGCGAACACTTACAATTGTAGTCACGAGCAGACCCCTTGGTTGCAAAAGCGGAACAGGGGCCCCGCGCTGTCCGCGGGGCCGAATGCAATTATAGATGGGGGGGATTTTGAGGGTTTCAACCCCTGGCGGCGAGACGAATGCAGTTCGCGTGTCCGGCCATCTTCAGGCGGGTGATCATCTCGTTGGCGCTTTCTTTGCCTTTCAGCGGACCAATGACTACGCGGTTCCAGCCGTTATTAGTGGTGATGTGCGAAGCGAATCCTTCGAAAGCCAGCTGAGCGCGGACGGTTTCGGCCTGCTCGGCGCCTTTAAAGGAGCCGCACTGGATCATCCAGCTACGATCGTCTTTCTTCTCGGCGGCAGCGGCTTTCGGCGCTTCCTCCACGCGGGTCACCGGCGCGGCGGCCTGCGTACGTGGCTGCGTGGTATTGGTATGCGCCGGCGTCTGCAATAGATCCTGGTACGGCTGCTGGTTCGACGCGGTCTGCTTTGGCTGTTGCTGCTGCACTGGCTTCGGCTGCTGGACGCGCGGCTGCTGCTGCACGGTCTGCGGCTGAGTTTGCGCCCACTGCTGCTGCTGTGCCTGCTGCTGTTGCTGTGCTAAACGCTGACGCTGCAGCGTCTGCTGGCGCTGCGCCGGGGTTTGTTCGTTCCACGGCACTTCGGTCAGCTGGGTTGGCTGCTGACGCATATCGGCCTGCATCTGGGCGAGCAGCTGGCGCTGCTCGTCGGTCAGCTGTTCCGGTTTCATCACCTCGCCACCGGCAGTCGGTTCGGTCGGCGCGCGAACGCCAGGCTGGCGACTTTCCAGCTCTTTGATATAGCGCCAGCGCTCTTCCGGTTTTGGCGGCAAGCCGTTACCGGCGGCCTGGCGATTTTGCATCGCTTCCGCTTCTTCTTTCTTATGGTGCGTAATGAAATAAAGTCCACCGATAAAGGCCACCAGCACAGCCGCCGCGATCGCCACCATAGCCGGTGAAATCGCCGGAAGGCTGCTTTGCTTATTCCTTGAGCTTCGGGTCGTGCTCTTTTTGCGCCGCGAAGAAGCCGGTTGGCTGCGGCGTACATAATCTCGTTGTGCCACTATCGTTTCGCTGTCTTATATTCGTTCGTCAGCCCGCCATGTTACTTAAGCGGCGGGCCTTTGACCAGAAGTGCAGGCCCGAAAGCCTGATGGTTATCGTCTGATTTTTTGCGTACTGCCGCGAACAATCAGTTCGCAGTCGAGCAGACGCGAGCCGCTGTTCACGTTATGACCCTGCATTTGCTCAAGTAATAGCAGCATTCCTTCACGGCCGATATCAAAACGCGGCTGTGAAACGGTGGTCAACGGCGGATCGCAAAATTCAGACAACGCGATGTTATCGAAGCCGACAATCGACAGGTCGTCCGGCACCTTCAGGCCGCGGCGTTTCGCCAGAGACAAGGCGCCCAGCGCCATCACATCACTATGGCAGAAGACCGCGGTGGGCGGTATCGGCTGTGACAGCAACTGCTCCAGCGCATTGGCGCCGGCTTCGAAGGTAAAGTTGCCGCGAGCGATATAGTGCGGATCGACGGTGATACCGCTGCGGCGCAGCGCCTGCACATAACCCTGCAGGCGATAATGGCACAGCGGCATATCTTCCGGGCCGGCGATACAGCCGATACGCTGGTGTCCCAGCTCATGAAGATAGTTCACCGCGTTAAAGGCCGCCGTCAGGTTATCGATATGGACGGTGGGCAGTTCCAGCTCCGGCGCAAATTCGTTCGACATAACCATCGGCGGCAAATTGCGCTGCTCTTCCACGCTGGCGTCGAACGGCAGGCGCGAGCTGAGCAGCACCATGCCGTCGATCTGCTTGGTGATGATAAGGTCGATAAAGGTTTTTTCTTTCTGGTTCTGGTGAGCGCAATCGCCGATTAACACCAGATAACCGTGCTCGGCGGCAGTGACTTCAATTCCGCGGATGACTTCACTAAAAAAGGGATCGCAGATATCCGGCACGATCACGAGGATCGTCCGCGATTCGTTGCGCTTCATATTTCGCCCGAGCGACTGCGGTAAATAGCCGACTTCCAGCGCCGCCTGTTCGACCCGGCTGCGGGTGGCTTGCGACACCTTATCAGGGTTCATCAACGCTCGGGACACGGTTGCCGTGGAAACGTTTGCTTTGAGAGCGACGTCTTTCATGGTGGCGGCAACCACTTGTTTTTTGGGCTTCACCTGGTTTCTCCTCGCTGAATGGCGCTGACATTTCCCTTGCGCGCTAACTGCTGCATCATTTTTATCAGATAGTCGCGGCAGTGAGTTACAGAATTTTCATGAAAAACGTGATGCTTGTTGAATTTTTCGATCCGGCTCGCAAGAGAAGCCTTACCCTTCAATAGGATCGACATCCAGCACCCATTTCACTTTTCTCGCCTCCGGTAGCGTATTGATTAACGCCAGCGTACCGCTGACGATGTGCTGCAGGCGCACCCGCGAAGGATGCTGCAGTAATATTTGCCAGCGCCAGCGGCCGCCGCGCTTCGGCGCCAGCGCCGGAACCGGACCGAGCACCCACAGTTTATCGTCGGCCAGCGGGCTGGCCTGCAGTAGATTGCGCAATTGCTGTAAAAACAGCGGCGCCTGCTGGTTGTTATGGTCTTCAGCACGAATCAACACGTGGCTGGTCCACGGCGGTAGCTGCATCGTCTGCCGCTCTGCCAGCGCCTGCTCGGCAAAAGCGTCGTAGCCTTTATACAGCAGGGTCTGCAGCAGAGGGTGCTCCGGATGGTGGGTTTGCAGGATCACTTCGCCCTGTTTTCCTGCCCTGCCCGCTCGTCCGGAGACCTGGGTATAGAGCTGAGCGAAACGCTCTGCGGAACGGAAATCAGCGGAAAACAGTGCCCCGTCGACGTCCAGCAGGGAGACGAGGGTCACGTCCGGGAAGTGATGGCCTTTGGCCAGCATTTGGGTGCCGATCAAAATACGCGCGCCGCCGCGATGGACCGCGGCGAGATGTTCCTCAAGCGCCCCTTTACGGCTGGTGGTATCGCGGTCGATACGCGAGATAGGCACGCCAGGGAACAGCGGTGTCAGGGACTGCTCCAGTTGCTCGGTGCCGATACCCACCGGCACCAGATGTGTGGAACCGCAGGAAGGGCACTGGCGCGGGATAGGGCGCTGACTGTCGCAATGGTGGCAGCGCAGATGGTGCTGCGCCTGGTGCAACGTATAGTAGCTGTCGCAGCGCGGGCACTCCGCGATCCAGCCGCAGTCGTGGCACAGCAGCGCTGGCGCAAAGCCGCGGCGGTTAAGAAACAGGATCACCTGGTTATCCGCCTGCAGATGCTGGCGCATGCGGTTGATCAGCGCGGGTGACAGACCCGCCTGCAGCACCTGTCCTTTCAGGTCGAGCACGTGCTGCTGGGCTGGACGCGCGTTGCCCGCGCGTTTGCTTAAGGTTAACTGCCGATATTTGCCCTGGCGGACGTTGTGCAGGGTCTCCAGCGCCGGCGTCGCCGAGCCGAGAATAATCGGGATCTGTTCGCTGTGAGCGCGCCATACCGCCAGGTCGCGGGCGTGGTAGCGCCAGCCCTCCTGCTGTTTGTAGGAGCTGTCATGCTCTTCGTCGATGACGATGACGCCGAGATCTTTAAACGGGGTAAACAGCGAGGAGCGAGTGCCTATCACAATGGCCGCTTCGCCGTTTTTCGCCTTCAGCCAGGCCGAGAGACGTTCGCTGTCATTGAGTCCGGAGTGCAGCACTTCCACCGGCGCATTAAAGCGCTGGCGAAAACGGGCGATAGTTTGCGGCGTCAGGCCGATCTCCGGCACCATCACCAGCGCCTGGCGCCCCTGCGCCAGTACATTCTCCAGCACGCTCAAGTAGACTTCCGTTTTCCCTGAGCCCGTGATGCCTGCCAGTAGCCAGGCGGAGAAGCGATCGGCAGCGCTGTGGATCGCCCCGACGGCGGTGGCCTGTTCGGTATTCAGACGCAGGCGCTCGCCGGCAACCGAATACGTGCTGCGCCAGTCGGTGAGGACGGGCGCTTCACAGGCCAGCTCCGCCAGCCCTTTGCCACGCAGCGCCTGCAGCGCCGCTTCATTAAATTCCAGTTCGCTAACCTGATGACGCCAGATCTTTCCCTGGCGCAGCGCCGCCAGCGCCTGCTGCTGCTTTGGGGAGCGTTTCAGAGCGTTGAGGTCGACAGCCTGCCCCTGCTCGGTGGCGAACCAGTACCACAGCGGCGTCGCGCTGGCGGGTTTGCCCTGGCGCAGCAGAATGGGCAGCGCATGGAACAGCACATCGCCAATCGGATGATGGTAATACTCAGCCGCCCACATCAGCAGTCGCCAGACGGTGCCGGAGAAGACCGGCTCGTCGTCCAGCGCTTCGGCGACCGGTTTGAGTTCATCCAGCGGCAGCTCGCTGCGCTCGCTCACCGCCGCGACAATGCCGATCCGCTCCTGTTTGCCGAACGGCACCCGCACCCGACAGCCCGCTTTGACCGCCATGCCATCAGGCAGCAGATAGTCAAAGGTGCGCGGTAGCGGAACGGGTAGGGCAACGTGGGCGACGGGCATGTCATCTTCCTGACTTGAAATCTGGCGGGATAGTATACACATTACGATAAGGCGGCGCGGATCAGTTTGCATATGCTGGTCAAATTCTGTATGATTCGCCGCCTTCAATGCACTTTATACCGCATTGGAGATTGACCATTACCGTACGCTTCGCGCTGTCAGCAGCGTGGAAGACGACGGGAAATTATTAATATCGCGTGGTGTCTGGCGTTAGGGCTGGAAGAGCGACGCGGCCTTAACTGAGGTTCTCCCATGAAAAAAGGTATTCACCCAAAATACGAAGAAATTACTGCTACCTGTTCTTGCGGTAATGTCATGAAAATCCGTTCCACCGTTGGTCACGACCTGAACCTCGACGTGTGCGGTAAATGCCACCCGTTCTTCACCGGCAAACAGCGTGATGTTGCTACCGGTGGCCGTGTTGACCGCTTCAACAAGCGCTTCAGCATCCCGGGCAGCAAGTAAGTTGCCAGAAGAAGCCGCCTCAGGGCGGCTTTTTTGTGCCTCTCGCCAGCCTGCGCGGGACACAAAAAAGGGCGGAAGATTGCTTCCGCCCTTTTTATCAACTCAGTATTCCCACGTATCCGGGTCGATCCCCAGTTCACGCATAATCTCTTTCGCCGCTTCCGGGATCTCATCGCTGCGCTCTTTACGCAGGTCTTCATCGTTAGGCAACGGTTGTCCGGTAAAGGCATGCAGGAACGCTTCGCACAGCAGCTCGCTGTTGGTCGCGTGACGCAGGTTGTTCACCTGACGACGCGTGCGTTCATCGGTGAGGATTTTTAACACCTTCAGAGGAATGGAAACCGTAATTTTCTTTACTTGCTCACTCTTCTTACCGTGCTCAGCGTATGGGCTGATATATTCGCCGCTCCATTCAGCCATGAGATACCTTAATCCTCTGTTTATTAGTGAAGGGCCAGAATATTCCGCCCGGGCTATAATTGCGCGTAGTTTACCGTATGAGCGCGCTTTCTAACATGAGATAAGCCGCTACCGACGTGCGCTAATGCATATAATTTTAACGGCTATTTGCACTTTGCTCAATCTATACGCAAAGAAGTTTAGATGTCCAGATGTATTGACGTCTATTGTGACAATGTTTACTCTGGAGCCTGACTTTTCACCGATTCAGCCCAGGAACTTCCCAACATGACGCGTAAACAGGCCACCATCGCAGTGCGTAGCGGTTTAAATGACGACGAGCAGTACGGTTGCGTTGTCCCGCCGATTCACCTTTCCAGTACTTATAACTTCACCGGCTTTAATGAACCTCGCGCCCACGACTACTCCCGCCGCGGCAACCCGACGCGTGATGTGGTGCAGCGCGCCTTAGCGGAGCTGGAAGGTGGCGCCGGCGCGGTGCTGACCAATACCGGTATGTCGGCGATCCTGCTGGTGACGACGGTGTTCCTTAAGCCGGGCGATCTGCTGGTGGCGCCGCACGACTGCTACGGCGGCAGCTACCGTCTGTTCGACAGCCTGGCGAAGCGCGGCTGTTATCGCGTCCAGTTCGTCGATCAAAATGATGAGCAGGCGCTGCGGGCGGCGTTGGCGGAAAAACCGAAGCTGGTGCTGGTCGAAAGCCCAAGTAATCCATTGCTGCGGGTGGTGGATATTGCGAAAATCTGTGGTCTGGCGCGTGAGGCAGGCGCGGTGAGCGTGGTGGACAACACCTTCCTGAGCCCGGCGCTGCAAAACCCGCTGGCGCTGGGTGCCGATCTGGTGTTGCATTCCTGTACTAAATACCTGAATGGCCACTCCGATGTGGTTGCCGGGGTGGTGATTGCCAAAGATCCGGCGACTGTCACCGAACTGGCATGGTGGGCGAATAATATTGGCGTCACCGGCGGTGCCTTCGACAGCTATTTGTTGCTGCGCGGTCTGCGGACGCTGTCTCCGCGTATGGAAGTGGCGCAGCGCAATGCCCAGGCGATCGTTGAGTATCTGAAAACCCAGCCACTGGTGAAAAAGCTGTATCATCCGTCGCTGCCGGAAAACCAGGGGCATGAAATTGCGGCGCGTCAGCAAAAAGGTTTTGGCGCAATGTTAAGCTTCGAGCTGGACGGTGACGAGCAGACGCTGCGCCGTTTCCTGAGCGGGCTGTCGCTGTTTACACTGGCGGAATCGCTGGGGGGCGTTGAAAGCCTGATTTCCCATGCGGCAACCATGACGCATGCCGGCATGGCGCCTGAAGCGCGTGCCGCCGCCGGAATTTCAGAAACGCTTCTGCGTATTTCAACCGGTATTGAAGATGGTGAAGATTTAATTGCCGACCTGGAAAATGGCTTCCGGGCAGCAAACGAGGAATAAAAATGAGTGTGATTGCGCAGGCAGGGGCGAAGGGTCGTCAGCTGCACAAATTTGGTGGGAGTAGTTTAGCGGATGCGAAATGTTACCTGCGCGTCGCGGGGATCATGAAGGAATATTCGCAGGCGGGCGACATGATGGTCGTCTCCGCCGCTGGCAGCACCACCAACCAGCTGATCAGCTGGCTTAAACTTAGCCAGAGCGATCGCCTTGCTGCGCATCAGGTTCAGCAGTCGCTTCGCCGTTATCAGACCGAGCTGATTGGAGGTCTGGTGGAGCCTGCGGCGGCGGATACGTTAATTGCCGCCTTCATCCATGACCTTGAGCGTCTGGCAGGATTGCTTGATGGCGGGGTTACCGAAGCGGTTTATGCGGAAGTGGTCGGCCATGGTGAAGTCTGGTCCGCGCGCCTGATGGCGGCGGTCCTTAACCAGCTGGGTATGGAAGCGGCCTGGCTGGACGCGCGCGCTTTCCTGCGTGCGGAACGCGCCGCGCAGCCGCAGGTGGATGAAGGATTATCTTATCCACTGCTGCAACAGCTGATGGCGCAACATCCGAATAAACGTCTGGTGGTGACCGGCTTTATCTCCCGCAACCAGGCCGGAGAAACCGTCCTGCTGGGCCGTAACGGGTCTGACTACTCCGCCACGCAGATCGGTGCGCTGGCGGGCGCCTCTCGCGTCACCATCTGGAGTGATGTCGCCGGGGTGTACAGCGCGGATCCGCGTAAGGTCAAAGATGCCTGTCTGCTGCCGCTGCTGCGTCTGGATGAAGCCAGCGAGCTGGCGCGTCTGGCCGCTCCAGTGCTCCATGCCCGCACGCTGCAGCCGGTGTCCGCCAGCGATATCGATCTGCAGTTACGCTGTAGCTATACGCCGGAACAGGGCTCTACGCGCATTGAGCGCGTGCTGGCCTCCGGTACCGGCGCGCGGATTGTCACCAGTCATGACGACGTCTGCCTGGTGGAGTTCCAGGTGCCGGCCAGCCACGATTTCAAACTGGCGCATAAAGAGCTGGACGCCTTGCTCAAACGCGCCCAGCTGCGTCCATTAGCCGTTGGCATCCATGCCGACCGCAAGCTGCTGCAGTTCTGTTATACCTCCGAGGTAGCCGACAGCGCGCTGAAGCTGCTCGATGAAGCGGGTCTGCCGGGCGAGCTGCGTCTGCGTCAGAAGCTGGCGCTGGTGGCGATGGTGGGCGCGGGAGTCACCCGTAACCCACTGCACTGCCATCGTTTCTGGCAGCAACTGAAAGGGCAACCGGTGGAGTTCACCTGGCAGTCCGAAGAGGGGATCAGCCTGGTGGCCGTGTTGCGCGCCGGGCCAACGGAAAGCCTGATCCAGGGTCTGCATCAGACCTTGTTTCGTGCAGAGAAGCGTATTGGCCTGATGCTGTTCGGCAAAGGGAACATTGGCTCCCGCTGGCTGGAGCTGTTTGCCCGCGAACAAACCACCTTGTCGGCGCGTACTGGCTTCGAGTTTGTTCTCGCCGGCGTAGTCGACAGTAAACGCAGCCTGCTGAACTACGACGGGCTGGATGCCAGCCGGGCGCTGGCCTTCTTCAACGATGAAGCGGTGGAGCAGGATGAAGAGTCGCTGTTCCTGTGGATGCGCGCGCATCCGTACGATGATTTAGTGGTGCTGGACGTCACCGCCAGCGAACAGTTGGCCGACCAGTACCTTGATTTCGCCAGCCATGGCTTCCACGTGATCAGCGCCAACAAGCTGGCGGGCGCCAGCAGCAGTGATAAATATCGCCAGATCCACGACGCGTTTGAGAAGACGGGTCGCCACTGGCTGTATAACGCTACCGTTGGCGCGGGTTTGCCGGTGAACCATACGGTGCGCGATCTGATCGACAGCGGCGATACCATCCTCGGTCTGAGCGGTATCTTCTCGGGAACGCTCTCCTGGCTGTTCCTGCAGTTTGATGGCACCGTGCCGTTCACCGACCTGGTGGATCAGGCCTGGCAGCAGGGGCTGACCGAGCCGGATCCGCGCGTCGATCTGTCCGGTAAGGATGTGATGCGTAAGCTGGTGATCCTCGCGCGGGAAGCGGGTTATGACATCGAACCGGATCAGGTCCGTGTGGAATCACTGGTCCCTGCACACTGCGAAGAGGGGTCGGTCGATCACTTCTTTGAAAATGGCGAAGAGCTGAACGAGCAAATGCTGCAGCGTCTGGAAGCGGCCCGCGAGATGGGGCTGGTGCTCCGCTACGTGGCGCGCTTTGATGCTAACGGCAAAGCACGCGTCGGCGTGGAAGCGGTACGCGAAGAGCACCCGCTGGCGGCGCTGCTGCCGTGCGATAACGTGTTCGCCATCGAAAGCCGCTGGTATCGCGATAACCCGCTGGTGATCCGCGGACCCGGCGCCGGGCGCGATGTGACCGCCGGAGCGATCCAGTCGGATATTAACCGTCTGGCGCAGCTGCTGTAGTTCCGAGAAAAAGACCAGGCGCTGCCTGGTCTTTTTTGTTAGTGCGCCGCAAAAACCGCTTTGGCGGCAAACAGGCCGTTGAGCGCCGCCGGGAATCCGGCGTAGACCGCCATCTGCATGATCACTTCCGTTATCTCCTCTTGTGTCAGGCCGACATTTAATCCTGCGGCAATGTGTACTTTCAGCTGTGGCGCGGCGTTACCCAGCGCGGTGAGCGCGGCAATAGTAGCGATTTCCCGGCTGCGTAAATCGAGCCCCGGCCTGGCGTAAATATCGCCGAAGGGGAACTCAATCAGATAGCGGGCGAAATCGGGGGCGATATCCTGCAGGCTGTCGACGACGGCTTCCCCGCCGCTGCCATCCACCCGCTGCAGCATTTCCTGACCGGTGATATAACGTTCGCTGGACATCGTTTTTTCCTCTCTGTGATGATGCGTTAAGAGGAAGGGTAGGGAAGTTTGCCGGACTTGAGTAATACCCTTTTCGTGATACCTTTTCAGTATGACAACTTCGCGATTACATTCCCTGGATATTCGCCTGCTGCGCGCCTTTGCCGTGGTGGCGGAAGAAAATAACATCAGCCGGGCGGCGCAGCGGTTATTTATCTCGCAGCCGCCGCTGAGCCGTCATATGCGTCAACTGGAAGCTCAACTGGGGGTGACGCTGTTTCAGCGCCACAGCAAAGGCCTGATCCTTACCGACGCGGGAAGAGAAGTGCTGGAGATTATTCGGCCGATGCTGGCGCTCCAGGCGCGCACGCTGGCGGCATTGAGTGAGCTCTCCGCTCAGTCGCCGCAGCCCTTGCGTCTGGGATTGACCACCGCCTTTGAACAGGGCATTTTCGCCGCCGTTGAATCTGCGCTGAGTAAACATACCCGCACGTTGCATATCACTCGCCACGCCTCGCCGGCGCTGGCTCAGCAGGTGCGCAAAGGAAAACTCGATGCGGCGCTGGTCGCGCTGCCGCTGAATACCGAAGGGCTGCACCTGCATCCTTTGCCGTATCATGAGCCGCTCATCGCGGCATTGCCTGCCTCCTGGCCGGAAGCCGCCAGCCCAGCGTTAGCGCTACGCGCGCTCAATCACCGACCGCTGTTCTGGTTTAAACGCGAGCGTAATCCCGATTTCTTTGACTACACGCGACGTATTTTCGACCGGGCTGGCTATTCCCCCGCTTACGTGGAGGAGCCTGCCGAACATGATGTACTGCTGGCGCGAATTGCGCGTGGCGAAGGCATGATCCTGCTGCCGGCGTCCTTTTCCGCGATCCAGCGTCAGGGGGTGGTGTTCTGTCCTGTCGCTGAAGGCGACAGCATGCCGTTAAGCCTTGGCGTGGTTTATGCGCCTCACCAGGCAGAATCCGTGCAGCAATGGCTTCCTCTGCTGGATGACCATCTGGCGACTCGCTAGCCTCAGGCTGACTCTCGAGCCACCAGCTGTCCGGAAAGGGTAATGCGCTGGGTCGGCAGGGCAGGCTCTTTGATTTTGCGGATAATGAGCGAGGCAACCTGACGTCCTGTCTCTTCGCTGGCGGAAGAGACGTAAGTGAAGGATGGCGAGGTTAAATTCACGTGCATCATGTCTTCGAACCCCACCAGCGCCACCTGCTGAGTGAGAAAGACATCTTTTCCCACCGTGCGTCCAACCTGATGAATACCGCTGAGGCAGCCAATCATTGCATCAGGCGAGTGGCACAGCAGGGCGGTAATGGCATTATTTTTTTCCAGCAACTGGCGGGTGGCGATACTGGCGGCCTGGGTGTTGTCGCTGCAGGCGGGGGCAAATTCTTCCCTCACCGTCATGCCGTTCTTCTCTAGTGTGTTGAATAAGCCAAGCAGCCGCTGCTGACGGATCAGGTCGTTATCCTGTCCGCCGATGTAGGCGATGTAGCGATGGCCGCGCTCAATCAGATAACGGGTGGCGATGCTGGCGGCCTGGCGGTTATCGCGGACCACCTGATCATGGTGGCCGGTGAGCAGCGTTTGCGAGACCGCGACCAGCGGCAGCGGACATGCCTGTAAGGCCTCGGGCAACGCATTGCTGGTGGTGTCGGCATCAAGATATATCACGCCGGCGACGCCCTGCTGTTTAAACGACAGCAGGCAGCGGGCCAGATAGTCATGATCGTCGCGCGGCTGGCCGAGAATGACCATATAGCCCTGCTTTTCGAGCTCCTGGACGATATTCGCCATCACCTTGATGGAAAAACTGTCGTTGAAGTCGCGCAGGATCAGGCCGATCAGGTTGGTGGTGTTGGCGCGGAGATTAGCGGCGGCAACGTTATGCACATAGCCAAGTTCCTGGATGGCCGCGTTGACTTTTTCGATGGTCGCGTCGGAGATCTTCCCTTTCTGACGTAATACCAGCGAGACCGTCGAAACGGAGACGCCGGCCAGTTTCGCCACATCTATAATGCTGACTTTCTTCAAAATCGCTCCATGACAACGCGTGTATAACCGTCAGATCGCAGACATAGGCTTACCCACGGCAAGCCTATTTCCACACCATAACACCTTCTTGTTATTTGCCAATCATCCCCGACATGGTTTGTGCGATAAATTGCGCTCTGGCGCCAAAAATAATCTGGATGCCGTTATCGCCGACGAAGACCACCCCGCGCGCGCCGATGCCGTTGAGGCCATCTTTATCAACCGCATCGCGCTCAGCCACTTCCAGGCGCAGGCGGGTGATGCAGGCTCCGACGGAATCGATATTTTGTGAACCGCCGAGAAGATTGACGATCTCGGTCGCCAGCTCCGCATCGGTTTTATCATCGGCAGTGACCGTGATATCGGTGCGGCCCGGCGTTTTCACATCGAAACGGCGGATAACGAAGCGGAAGGTGAAATAATAAATCAGCCCCATCGGCACGCCAACAATCACCGCATTGAGGAAGTGGGTTTGATAGCCGTTGAGCGACGGCAGAATACCGAAGGAGATATAGTCGATAAGCCCTGCGGAGAAAGATTTAGCGATATGCGCATGCAGGAGATACATCGTCATGTACGAGAGCCCCGCCATGATGGCGTTGAAGACGTACAGGATCGGCGCCACGAAGATAAAGGTAAATTCTACGGGCTCGGTAATGCCGGTCAGGAAACAGGTCAGCGCGGCGGAGAACAGGATACCGGCCGCGATTTTTTTATTCTTAGTATGCGCTTCGTGATACATCGCCAGACAGGCGGCCGGCAGCGCGAACAGCATCAGCGGGAATTCCCCCTGCATAAATTTACCGGCGTTTTGGTAGCTGTCGGAGCTAAAGGATTTCACCCCTTCTTCCAGCATCTTAAACCAGATGGTCTGGTCGCCGTGGATCACCTGGCCTGCCTGGGTGGTGTAATCGCCGAAAGAGTACCAGAAGGACGGATACCAGATGTGGTGCAGCCCCAGCGGGATCAGCGCCCGTTCAACGAGGCCGAAAATAAAGGTCGATGCGGCCTGGTTGTCGCCATTCACCACCATCGACAGTGAGTCGATACCGGCCTGGATATGTTGCCAGACATAAGGCAACAGCAGGCCAAGAATAAACGAGAGAAACGCCGTGGCGATGGCCACGAAGCGCTTACCGGAGAAGAAACCGAGGAATTCAGGCAACTGCATCGCATGGAAGCGGTTATAGCACCACGACGCGAGAATACCGCAGATAAGCCCGCCGAAAACCCCCATCTGCAGCGTCGGGATGCCGACGACCATGGCGTATTTTCCGCCCTGAGAGGCCATCTCCGGGGTAATGCCGAGCACAGTGCTGATGGTGATGTTGGTGATAAAGACGGAAACGGCTGCCGACAGCGCAGCGATGCCCGATTCTGATGCCAGCCCCACGGCTGAACCAATCGCGAACAGCATTGGCAGGTTATCAAAAATGATGCCGCCGGCGTTCATCATCAGCGGCATATGGAATTTATCCCCGAAGGCCAACAGTAAGCCGGCGGCCGGGAGAAGCGAAATCGGCAGCATCAAGGCGCGGCCGATCATCGACAGTTTTGATAATGATTTTATGAACCCTGACCACAGACTCATGGTGATATCCCCGAATAGATTTTATAAGCATTATTGCGTAAGTAGAACGTTCTAGTAGAACGTTCTACTTAATGTGAACCAAGCTATAAACGGCTGCAATGACAATCGCTCTGGCAATCATGGGGAGATGTTGGTTTTTTGAACTGCTTCAAATTTCATCGGGTCGAATTCTTCCTGCACGGCATCAGTTCTGGTCGAAAGATGAATTTTTTTCATTTTGGAGGCCTATTCCTCACTCTTTACGCAGATTTTTCTATTGACGCCCGCGCGCTTTTCCGTCATTTTTACATCTGGACGTCTAAACGTATAGAAGTTCGCAATATAACAGCCATTACATGCGATTGATGAGGTAAGGTATGAGCTTTTTTCACGCCAATCAGCGGGAAGCCCTGAATCAGAGCCTGGCGGAAGTCCAGGGCCAGATTAATGTGTCTTTTGAATTCTTTCCGCCGCGCACCAGTGAAATGGAGCAAACCCTGTGGAAATCCATCGATCGCCTGAGCAGTCTGAAACCGAAATTTGTTTCGGTAACCTATGGCGCGAACTCTGGCGAGCGCGATCGCACCCACAGCATCATCAAAGGCATTAAAGAGCGAACCGGTCTGGAAGCAGCGCCGCACCTGACCTGTATCGATGCCTCTCGTGATGAGCTGCGTACTATCGCTCAGGATTACTGGAACAACGGTATTCGCCATATCGTCGCCCTGCGCGGCGACCTGCCGCCGGGCAGCGGTAAACCGGATATGTATGCCGCCGATCTGGTGACGCTGCTGAAAGAGGTGGGCGATTTCGATATCTCTGTCGCCGCGTATCCGGAAGTGCATCCGGAAGCGAAAAGCGCACAGGCGGATTTGCTGAACCTGAAGCGTAAAGTCGAGGCGGGCGCCAACCGCGCGATCACCCAGTTCTTCTTCGATGTGGAAAGCTACCTGCGTTTTCGCGATCGCTGCGTTTCGGCGGGCATCGACGTGGAAATCATTCCGGGTATCCTGCCGGTCTCCAACTTTAAACAGGCGAAAAAGTTTGCGGATATGACCAACGTCCGTATCCCGGTGTGGATGTCGAAAATGTTCGAAGGGCTGGATAACGACGCCGAAACCCGTCAGCTGGTGGGGGCGAATATCGCCATGGACATGGTGAAGATTTTAAGCCGGGAAGGGGTAAAAGACTTCCACTTCTACACCCTGAACCGCGCCGAGATGAGCTACGCCATCTGCCATACGCTGGGCGTGCGTCCGGCCTGAGTGCTTGCCGTTTCGCGCAGCCTGTGGGCGACGCGTCCGGCAGATAAACATAAAAAAACACCCGGCTGATGCCGGGTGTTTTGCTCTGGTTTATTCCCATTCCTGCAGGAAGCGCTGGCCGTATTGGTCGGCCACCAACAGCGCGGCGTAGACCTGGTCGGAATCGACGCCGCCCGGCATATTGTGAATGGTTTCGCCTTCAGCGCAGGCGGCTTCCGCCACCAGGCGCATTTTGGTCGGGATGTCACCTTTGATATCCAGCTGCGCCAGGGTGATCGGCAGCCCAACGCTGTGGCACAGCGCGGCGACGGTCTCTATTTCGTCCACCGGCGCATTTTCCAGCACCAGCTGCGTCAGGGTACCGAACGCCACTTTTTCCCCGTGATAATAGTGGTGGGCGTCAGGGATGGCCGTCATGCCGTTATGAATCGCGTGCGCCGCCGCCAGACCGCCGCTTTCGAAACCCACGCCGCTCAGGTAGGTGTTGGCTTCCACCACTCGCTCCAGCGCCGGGGTGACCACGTGCTGTTCGGCGGCCAACATCGCTTTTTCACCCTCTTCGAGTAAGGTGTTGTAGCACAGCTCGGCCAGCGCCAGCGCCGCCTGAGTGCATTTCCCGCCCGCCATGGTGGTGGCGCCGCTACGGGAGCAGGCGCGGGCTTCGAACCAGGTGGCCAGCGCATCGCCAATCCCGGCGGCCAGCAGGCGGGCCGGTGCGCCGGCAACAATCTGCGTATCGACAATGACCATGTTGGGGTTGTGCGGCAGCATCAGGTAGCTGTCGAACTCCCCTTCGTCGGTGTAAATCACCGAGAGCGCGCTGCACGGCGCATCGGTGGAGGCGATGGTGGGGGCGATCGCCACTGGCACATTCATAAAGTGAGCCAATGCTTTTGCGGTATCCAGCGTTTTACCACCGCCGATCCCCAGCACGGCGGTGCATTTCGCGCTGCCGGCGATATCGCGCAGGCGATTGATTTCATTATGCGAACACTCACCGCCAAACGGCGCGATTTCGGCCGCCAGGCCAGCATCGGCCAGGCTTTTACGCAGCATCTCTTCCGCAAACCCCAGTACGAACTTATCGCCGACTACCAGCCAGCGTTCGGCCAGCGGCTTCAGATAGTCGCCGAGGCGCTTGATGGCGCCTGCGCCCTGAATGTATTTGCCTGGTGATTGAATAATGCGATCCATTTCGATTCCTCCTCGATGACCGTGCTGCCGCCCGCAGGCGGCTCGCAGGTCCGGTTACAGGTTTAGCGTGCCAAAGGCGTTATTCCAGTCCTGTTCAAACTTCTCTATGGCTGACTCTACCGCAGGGGTGCCGAGCATTTGTTGCGCTACATCTAATGGAAGAGTGATGGCTTCGCAGCCGGCCAGCAGGCAATCCAGCGCCTGACGGGGCGTTTTGAAGCTCGCCGCCAGCACTTTGCTCTCGGGCGCATGCATTTCCAGCAGAGATTGCAGCTCCTGTACCATGCGGATGCCGTCCCCGCCCTGGGCGTCAACGCGGTTAACGTAAGGCGCGACGTACTTTGTGCCGGCCAGTGCGGCCAGCAGGCCTTGCGAAGCGCTGTAGACGGCGGTGCCAAGGGTCGGGATGCCTTCCTTCTTCAGCATTTTGATAGCGGCGAGGCCTTCGGCGGTCACCGGGATTTTAACCACGATGCCCGGCACGGCGTTGCTCAGGCGTTTAGCTTCTTCCACCATGCCCTGCGCATCGCGGCTCATAGTCTGCGCGAAGAGGGTGCCCTCCGGACCGATGGCTTTCTGCAGGCGTGGGAGCACGTCCCATACCGGGGTTTTACCGGCGGCGATAATGCTCGGGTTGGTGGTTACCCCGGCCAGCGGGTAGATGCGGGCCAGGCGTTCCACTTCGGCGACGTTGGCGGTATCCAGATAGAGTTCCATCGTGTTTTCCTCAATGCTTAATTCGATATTGTCGTTGAGGTAAGCATACGGCTTTCGTTCGAAGGGCCGCCAGATGACAAATTTGCCAAAAACTGGATAAATGTACGCATCACGATTAAGGATGATTTAGATCACATTATCGGCGATGGTGGGGTTGTGCAGCAATAAAAGCACGCACAAAAGTCAGGTTTAACACACAAAAATCTAGTTTTTGGCCGGAGAAGATATTTCCGTTAACTGGCTATGATACTGACGGCGGTATTCAGACGGCGAGCGCTCGGTGGTTTTGCGAAACAGGCGGCAGAAATAATTGCTGTCGGCGAAGCCGCAGGCGTGGGCGATATCTTTCACTTTCATATCGTGGCCCTTCAGCAGCATACGGGCCTGTTCAAGACGAATATGGTTCAGATATTCATTGAAGCCCATTGGCCCGCATTTCTGGAACAGGTGAGAAAGATAGTTGGGGGAGAGATAGAACGCCTGGGCCACCGATTCCCGGCTCAGCGGCTCTGCATAATGGGCGTCCATGTACTGGCGGATCGCCTCAAACAGCGCCTGGCTGCGCGAGGAGGTTTGCGCCTGGCTGCCGAGAAGGTCATGGCAGTGGCTGAGCAGGCTGACGACAATGCTGCGGGCGGTTTGCTGCTCCTGCGGCTGCATCCGGAGCTCATTGAGCGCCTGCAGCAGAAATGAACCGACGCGCGGTCCGCGGCGCAGCGCCTGCCGCTTTTCGACAACGGTTATCGCCTTGCCATTCCAGTGCTGCAGCGAGCACTCCAGCCGCTGCTTATCGAACAGGATACTTAACAGCAGGCAGGGCGCCTGCCACTGCGGGCAGTTCCAGCTATCGCCAGGGATATAAAGCGCGTCGTTCGCCTCAAGAGGGCTGGCGTTTTCGCCGAGTACCCGGTCGGGCAACTGCCCATCGATGATGATGTTCAGACGGGGAAAATCAACCTGCACTACCGGCTCAGCAGGCGAGCGCATCTCGCCAGCAAAATAGACCCGGCCGATACCATTCTGCTTTTTTAGGAATGAATCAATAAGTTGATTGATATCGTTGTCCATCGTTCTTCCGTTCAGCGCATCACCTCTTTCATCATACCGGACATTTTTCCAGCGGTAAAAGCGCTTGCCAGTCACGCTTGCTTCCCAGATAAGATATGTTATATCGTAACAATTTGTCGCCATTGATATCAAACTCAGGAGAGAGTAATGACCAGAAAGATCCCCCTGCTGGCCTTTGGATTCGGCATGGTGCTAGTCAGCGCCCAGGTGTTTGCCCACGGCAATCATAACCATGGCCCGGCGTTAACCGACGTCGAGCGTCAGGCCAGCGAAGGCATTTTTGCCGATACAGATGTGCAGGATCGCGCGCTGAGCGATTGGGAGGGCGTCTGGCAGTCGGTAAACCCGTATCTGCTCAACGGCGACCTTGACCCGGTGTTGGAGCAGAAGGCGAAAAAGCCCGGCGGCAAGAGCGTCGAGGAGTATCGCGCCTATTATAAGAAGGGCTACACCACCGATGTGGAGCAGATTGGCATTGAAAATGATGTGATTGAGTTCCACGTTGGCGATGTTGTCAACAGCTGCAAATACCGCTATTCAGGCTACAAAATTCTGCATTACGCCTCCGGCAAGAAGGGCGTACGTTACCTGTTTGAGTGCCAGCAGGGCGATGCCAACGCGCCGAAATTTGTGCAGTTCAGCGACCATATCATTGGCCCGCGTAAATCGCAGCATTTCCATATTTTCATGGGCAATGAATCACAGGAGGCGTTGCTGAAAGAGATGGATAACTGGCCGACCTATTATCCATATGCGCTGCATAAAGAACAGATCGTTGATGAGATGCTGCACCACTAGAACAGGTGAAAATCCCCCGACCGGGCGGCCGGGGGAGAGAGACTTCGATTAGCCGGTGTTACGCATACCGGCGGCAACGCCGGCGATGGTGACCATCAGCGCTTGTTCAACGCGCGGGTCCGGGTCCTTGCCTGCTTCTTCGGCCTGGCGTGAACGGTGCAGCAGTTCCGCCTGCAGGACGTTCAGCGGGTCGGTATAGATATTACGCAGCTGGATAGACTCGGCGATCCACGGCAGGTCGGCCATCAGATGGGAGTCGTTGGCGATGGCCAACACGACGTTGATGTCGGCAGCCAGCAGCTTACGCAGCTCGGTACCCAGCGCCCACAGCTCCGGCTTCACCAGGCGCTGATCGTAGTACTCTGCCAGCCACAGGTCAGCCTTCGAGTAAACCATCTCCAGCATGCCGAGGCGGGTAGAGAAGAACGGCCAGTCGCGACACATTGCTTCCAGTTCACTCTGTTTTCCACCTTCGACCACCTTCTGCAGCGCGGCGCCAGCACCCAGCCAGGCTGGTAGCATCAGACGGTTCTGCGTCCAGGCGAAGATCCACGGAATAGCGCGCAGTGACTCGACGCCGCCGGTTGGGCGACGTTTTGCCGGGCGCGAACCCAGCGGCAGTTTGCCCAGCTCCTGCTCCGGGGTCGCGGAGCGGAAATAAGGGACGAAATCTTTGTTTTCACGCACGTAGCCGCGGTACATCTTGCAGGAGACGTCGGAAAGCTCAGCCATGATCTCGCGCCATTCGGCTTTCGGTTCCGGCGGCGGCAGCAGGTTGGCTTCCAGAATGGCGCTGGTATACAGCGACAGACTGCTGATGGTCACTTCCGGCAGGCCGTACTTAAAGCGGATCATCTCGCCCTGCTCGGTCACGCGCAGACCGCCTTTCAGGCTTCCCGGCGGCTGTGAGAGGAGCGCAGCGTGGGCTGGCGCACCGCCGCGGCCGATGGAACCGCCGCGTCCGTGGAACAGCGTCAGTTCGATACCGGCTTTCTCACAGGTTTTGATCAGCGCGTCCTGCGCCTGGTACTGCGCCCAGGAGGCGGCCATCACGCCAGCATCTTTGGCGGAGTCAGAATAGCCAATCATGACCATCTGCTTGCCCTGGATAAAGCCGCGGTACCAGTCGATATTCAGCAGCTGAGTCATGACATCGTTGGCGTTGTTCAGGTCGTCCAGCGTTTCGAACAGCGGGGCCACCGGCAGAGCAAAACCAATCCCGGCCTCTTTCAGCAGCAGATGAACCGCCAGCACGTCGGACGGCGTTTTCGCCATCGAGATCACGTAGGCGGCGATCGATCCGCGCGGCGCCTCGGCGATCACTTTGCAGGTGTCGAGGACTTCACGGGTCTCTTCGCTTGGCTCCCACTGGCGTGGCAGCAGCGGACGTTTGGAATTCAGTTCGCGGATCAGGAAAGCCTGTTTGTCAGCTTCTGACCAGCTTTCGTAATCGCCGATCCCGAGGTAACGGGTCATTTCCCCCAGCGCTTCGGTATGGCGAGTGCTTTCCTGACGGATATCAATACGCACCAGCGGTACGCCGAAAGACTTCACGCGGCGCAGGGTATCGAGCAGCTCGCCGTTGGCGATAATGCCCATGCCGCAGGCCTGCAGCGACTTATAGCAGGCGTACAGCGGCTCCCACAGCTGCTCGTTCTGAGTGATCAGTCCCGCCGGTTTCGGCAGCTTCTGACCTTTCAGGCGCGCTTCCAGCCAGGTCTGGGTCTCCATCAGCTGAGTGCGCAGTTTCTTCATCAGATAACGGTACGGTTCCTGAGCGCCCTCGGCGCCAGCCAGGGCGCGCAGCTCGTCGGTACACTCCACCATCGACAGCTCGGAGATCAGCACCTGCACGTCTTTGAGGAACAGGTCGGTCGCTTTCCAGCGGCTGAGCAGCAGCACGTGGCGGGTGATGTCGGCGGTCACGTTTGGGTTGCCGTCGCGGTCGCCGCCCATCCACGAGGTGAAGCGCACCGGGACGAAGTCCACCGGCAACTGATAGCCAAGGTTGGCTTCCAGCTGTTCGTTCAGCTCGCGCAGATAGTTAGGCACCCCTTCCCACAGGCTGTTTTCCACCACCGCGAAGCCCCATTTGGCTTCGTCGACCGGAGACGGGCGGTATTTACGGATCTCGTCAGTATGCCAGGACTGGGCGATCAGCTGGCGCAGACGGCGCATCAGCTGATGGTGTTCGTAGTCGGCGATGTCTTTATTGTCCAGTTGCTTGAGGCAGCTGTTCACTTCCACCATTTTATGGATCAGCGTCCGGCGGGTGATCTCGGTCGGGTGGGCGGTTAATACCAGCTCCAGAGACAGAGATTCCACCGCTTTTTTGATGGTGTCTTCGTTGAGATTGGGTTGGTCTTTGAGCTTTCTCAGGGTACGCGCAATGACTTCCGGATTGCTGGCCGCTTCGCCATTCGGCGAAATGCTGTGGTACTGCTCAGCGGTGTTCGCCAGATTCAGAAACTGGCTGAAGGCACGGGCAACCGGCAGCAGTTCGTCGTTAGACAAATTCTGCAGCGTGGTCAGCAGCTCCTGGCGGTTAGCTTCGTTGCCGGCGCGTGAAGATTTGGACAACTTACGGATAGTTTCGACACGATCAAGAATATTTTCTCCCAATGCATCCTTGATGGTATCGCCCAGCACCTTGCCGAGCATACTGACATTACTACGCAATGCGGAATATTGTTCGTTCATGTTACCCCAGACACCCCATCTCATTTTATTTTGTTATATCCGCTGCGCTGGAACGTGAGCAACGGATAAGCAACCCGTCTTTTATAAAGCCACGTAAATACCCCCACGTCAATTACTGCGAAATCGCTTCAGCAAACGAGTAAATCGCCGTAATTTGCGAAATTTAATTCAGGGGTCGCTGGATAAGCATCGCTTATGGAAATGTGACGATCGTCACCGTTCCGCCCCGGGAGAACGGGGCGGAAAAAGAGGGCGATTTTAGTGCCAGCAGAAGTGATGAACCACCTGGCTAATCAGCTCCCGGGTCGGCTTGATAAAGCGCGTCTCCAGATACTCGTCAGGCTGATGGGCCTGGTTGATGGAGCCTGGGCCAAGAACCAGCGTCGGGCACAGCGTCTGGATAAACGGCGCTTCGGTGCAATAGTTCACCACGTCAGTCTGCGCGCCGAGCAGTTTCTCAACCACCTGCACCAGCTTATGGTCCGGCGGGCATTCGTAGCCGGGGATCGGCGGGTGCAGCTCTGAGACCGTCAGGCGGCCCGGCCAGCGCTCACTGACGGGCGCCAGCGCCTCGCCCAACAGACCATTAAGATCGTTGAGGGTCATCCCCGGCAGCGGGCGGATATCCATATGCAGTTCGCAGCAGGCGCAGATACGGTTTGAGGCATCGCCGCCATGGATAGCGCCCAGGTTGAGGGTTGGGTAAGGGACCGTGAACGCCTCGAAGTGGTAGCGCTCTTTTAGCAGATCACGCAGCTGCATAATGCGGCCGATGGCGTCGTGCATCAGCTCAATCGCGTTGACTCCGCGCGCCGGATCGCTGGAGTGGCCGGACTGGCCCTGAATTCGGATCGC
This sequence comes from Klebsiella sp. G-Nf4, assembly GCF_002810615.1. NCBI lineage: Bacteria > Pseudomonadati > Pseudomonadota > Gammaproteobacteria > Enterobacterales > Enterobacteriaceae > Klebsiella > Klebsiella sp. G-Nf4. Next base: position 90,132 of record NZ_PION01000015.1, read on the forward strand.
GTTGGACATATGTCCTTTGTGGGCGCGGATCGGCTGCAGGGAGGTGGGCTCGCCGATAATGGCGCAGTCCGGGCGCAGCTGGGTGGTTTCGGCAAAATAGCGCGCGCCGGCCATGCTGGTCTCTTCGTCGGCGGTGGCCAGAATATACAGCGGTTTTTTCAGCGTGGTGACGTCGACATCGCGCAGTGCGTCGAGAATAAAGGCGAAGAAGCCTTTCATGTCAGCTGTGCCGAGGCCGTAGAGCTTGTTATCGTGTTCGGTGAGGGTGAACGGATCCCGCGTCCAGCGGCCATCATCGAATGGCACGGTATCGGTATGCCCGGCGAGCAGCAGGCCGCCGGCGCCGTGTCCGGTGCTGGCCAGCAGGTTGAATTTATGGCGCGTATCCGGCACCGGCTGTACCTCAACATTGAAGCCGAGATCGCGGAACCAGCCTGCCAGCAAATTGATTAAAGACTCATTGCTTTGATCGAGAGCCTCTTCGGTCGCGCTGATGGACGGTGTGGCGATCAACGCGCGGTAAATCTCGATAAAGGGCGGTAAATTGTTTTTCATTGTTGACACACCTTGGGTCGTGATAGTATCAATATTCATGCATTTATTGTGAATAAAAATACAATATCGTTGAGCGTAAGAAAACCCATCGAATGTAAGGAGATGCGCTTCCAATGTTAAATACGCTGATTGTGGGTGCCAGTGGTTATGCCGGCGCAGAGCTGGTGACCTATATCAATCGTCATCCGCATATGAACATAACCGCTTTGACGGTCTCCGCGCAAAGCAATGATGCGGGAAAATTAATTTCCGACCTGCATCCGCAGCTCAAAGGCATTGTCGATATGCCGCTGCAGCCGATGTCCGATATCAGCGAATTCAGCGCTGGCGTGGACGTGGTGTTTCTCGCCACCGCGCACGAAGTGAGTCACGACCTGGCGCCGCAGTTCCTTGCCGCTGGCTGCGTGGTGTTCGATCTTTCCGGTGCCTTCCGCGTTAACGATGGGGCGTTCTACGAAAAATATTACGGTTTCACTCATCAACATCCCGACCTGCTCAAACAGGCGGTGTATGGTCTGGCGGAGTGGAGCGCGGATGCGCTTAAAGAAGCGCAGTTAATCGCGGTGCCTGGCTGCTATCCGACGGCGGCGCAGCTGTCGCTGAAGCCGCTGATTGAGGCCAATCTGCTGGATCTGAACCAGTGGCCGGTGATCAACGCCACCAGCGGGGTGAGCGGCGCGGGTCGTAAAGCCGCGATCGGCAATAGCTTCTGTGAAGTGAGCCTGCAGCCATACGGCATCTTTAACCATCGCCATCAGCCGGAGATTGCCAGCCACCTCGGGGCAAAGGTGATTTTTACCCCGCACCTGGGTAATTTTAAGCGCGGCATCCTTGAAACCATTACCTGCCGCCTGAAGCCGGGCGTCGGCCACGCGCAGATCGCAGCGGTTTACCAGCAGGCTTACGCCGATAAACCGCTGGTACGTTTATATGATAAAGGCGTACCCGCATTGAAAAGCGTCGAGGGTCTGCCATTCTGTGATATCGGTTTTGCCGTGCAGGACGACCATCTCATCGTCGTCGCAGCAGAAGATAACCTGCTGAAAGGCGCCGCAGCGCAGGCAGTGCAGTGCGCGAATATTCGTTTCGGCTTCGCTGAGACGCAGTCTCTTATTTAAGGTGTGATGATGAACCCATTAATTATCAAACTCGGCGGCGTATTACTCGATAGCGAAGAAGCGCTGGAGCGCCTGTTTACCGCGCTGGTTAATTACCGTGAAGCGCACCAGCGTCCGCTGATTATTGTCCACGGCGGCGGCTGCGTGGTGGATGAGCTGATGAAACAGCTCAATCTGCCGGTGCAGAAGAAAAATGGCCTGCGGGTTACGCCAGCCGATCAGATTGACATTATTACCGGCGCGCTGGCGGGAACGGCCAACAAGACGCTGCTGGCATGGGCGAAAAAGCACGGTCTGGCCTCTGTCGGCCTGTTCCTCGGCGATGGCGATAGCGTGAAGGTCACGCAGCTGGATGCCGAGCTGGGCCATGTCGGGCTGGCGCAGCCGGGCTCCCCGGCGCTGATCAACACCCTGTTGGCGGGCGGTTACCTGCCGGTGGTGAGCTCTATCGGGGTGACCGATGAAGGCCAGCTGATGAACGTCAATGCTGACCAGGCGGCGACAGCGCTGGCGGCCACCCTGGGGGCGGATCTGATCCTGCTGTCTGATGTCAGCGGTATCCTCGACGGTAAAGGACAGCGCATTGCCGAGATGACCGCCGAGAAAGCGGAGCAACTGATCGAGCAGGGCATTATCACTGACGGCATGATTGTTAAAGTGAATGCGGCCCTTGACGCCGCACGTGCCCTGGGCCGTCCGGTGGATATCGCCTCCTGGCGTCACGCCGAGCAGCTGCCAGCGTTATTTAACGGCACGCCGATCGGCACACGTATTCTGGCTTAAGATTTCATGCCCGGCGGCGCGTCGTCTGCCGGGCTTACAGACTGTAGGCCGGGCGGCACAATGCCGCCGGCAGAACTAACGAATAAAGGAAGCATGTTATGGCACTTTGGGGCGGGCGTTTTACACAGGCAGCAGATCAACGGTTCAAACAGTTCAACGACTCGTTGCGCTTCGACTATCGTCTGGCGGAGCAGGATATCGTTGGCTCTGTCGCCTGGTCGAAAGCGCTGGTAACGGTCGGCGTTCTGAGTGCCGCGGAACAGCAGCAGCTGGAAGAAGCGCTGAACGTGCTACTGGAAGAGGTGCGCGCCAATCCGCAGCAAATCCTCGCCAGCGATGCCGAAGATATTCACAGCTGGGTGGAAGGCAAGCTGATCGATAAAGTGGGCCAGCTGGGCAAGAAACTGCACACCGGGCGCAGCCGTAACGACCAGGTCGCCACCGATCTTAAACTGTGGTGCAAAGATACCGTTGTCGAACTGCTGTCGGCGAATCGCCAGCTGCAGAGCGCGCTGGTGGAGACCGCCCAGCATAACCAGGACGCGGTGATGCCGGGGTACACTCACCTGCAGCGCGCGCAGCCAGTGACGTTCGCACACTGGTGTCTGGCCTACGTTGAAATGCTGGCGCGTGACGAAAGCCGCCTGCAGGACGCGCTGAAGCGCCTTGACGTCAGCCCGTTGGGCTGCGGTGCGCTGGCGGGGACGGCGTATGAAATCGACCGCGAGCAGCTGGCCGGCTGGCTGGGCTTTGCCTCTGCCACCCGCAACAGCCTCGACAGCGTTTCCGATCGCGACCATGTTCTGGAGCTGCTTTCTGATGCATCTATTGGCATGGTGCATCTGTCGCGCTTTGCTGAAGATCTGATTTTCTTTAACTCCGGCGAGGCGAACTTCGTCGAGCTTTCTGATCGCGTGACCTCCGGCTCCTCCCTGATGCCGCAGAAGAAAAACCCGGACGCGCTGGAATTGATTCGTGGTAAATGCGGCCGCGTGCAGGGTGCGTTGACCGGCATGATGATGACGCTGAAAGGGCTGCCACTGGCCTACAACAAAGACATGCAGGAAGATAAAGAGGGGCTTTTCGATGCCCTGGATACCTGGCTCGACTGCCTGCATATGGCGACCCTGGTGCTGGATGGCATCCAGGTGAAACGTCCGCGCTGTGCGGAAGCGGCGCAGCAGGGCTATGCCAACGCGACAGAGCTGGCAGATTATCTGGTGGCGAAAGGCGTTCCGTTCCGTGAAGCGCACCATATTGTTGGTGAGGCGGTAGTCGAAGCCATTGCGCAAGGGAAACCGCTGGAAGCGCTGCCCCTGGCCGATCTGCAGAAATTCAGTCCGGTCATCGCAGACGATGTTTATCCGATTCTGTCTCTGCAGTCCTGCCTCGATAAACGCGCAGCGAAAGGCGGCGTCTCGCCGCAGCAGGTGGCGCAGGCTATCAGCGACGCGAAAGCGCGCCTGAGCTAATTCTCTGGCATCCGCCTTTCTGAACCCGGCCGAGCCTGACGACGCCGGGTTTTTTATGCAAAAAAAAAGCGGACACAAGGTCCGCAAAAGTTCACGTTGGCTTTAGTTGTTCGGGTAGAGAAACAGTGTGACGGGCCAATGATTTTCACAGGTTTACCGTCTCTATGGGCGTATTATTGAACAGAAAGCTTGATAGGGATAATCGTTCGTTGCTATGCTATCTATCGCCATGGACTATCGTGGCGATGGAGGATGAATAATGAATATTCGCGATCTTGAATACCTGGTAGCGCTCGCCGAACACCGCCACTTCCGGCGGGCGGCTGACTCATGCCACGTGAGCCAACCGACGCTCAGCGGACAGATCCGCAAGCTCGAGGATGAACTTGGCGTCATGCTGCTGGAGCGCACCAGCCGTAAGGTTCTGTTTACCCAGGCGGGGCTGTTGCTGGTGGATCAGGCGCGTACCGTGTTACGCGAAGTAAAAGTGCTCAAGGAGATGGCAAGCCAACAAGGGGAAACCATGTCCGGGCCGTTGCACATCGGCTTGATCCCGACAATTGGCCCGTACCTGCTGCCGCAAATCATTCCGATGCTGCACCAAACCTTTCCGAAACTGGAAATGTACCTGCACGAAGCGCAGACCCATCAGCTACTGGCTCAGCTCGACAGCGGTAAGCTCGACTGCGCCATTCTGGCGCTGGTCAAAGAGAGCGAGGCCTTTATCGAGGTGCCGCTGTTTGATGAGCCGATGATGCTGGCTATCTATGAGGATCACCCGTGGGCGAACCGCGACCGCGTGCCGATGTCGGATCTGGCTGGTGAAAAGCTGCTGATGCTGGAGGATGGCCACTGCTTGCGCGATCAGGCGATGGGCTTTTGCTTTGAAGCGGGAGCGGATGAAGATACCCACTTCCGGGCGACCAGTCTGGAAACGCTACGCAATATGGTGGCGGCAGGCAGCGGCATTACCTTGCTGCCTGCGCTGGCGGTACCGCAGGAAAGAAAACGCGATGGCGTGGTCTATCTGCCGTGCATTAAGCCAGAGCCAAGACGAACCATCGGCCTGGTTTACCGTCCCGGCTCCCCGCTGCGCAGCCGCTATGAACATCTGGCGGAGGCCATCCGCGGTACGATGGATGGCCATTTCGACAAGGCGTTAAAACAGGCGGTTTAAGCCGTTCAGCGCGGCGACCCGATACGCTTCCGCCATGGTCGGGTAGTTAAAGGTGGTGTTGACGAAGTACTCAATGGTGTTACCACCACCTTTCTGCTCCATGATCGCCTGGCCGATATGAATGATTTCGGCTGCGCGTTCGCCAAAGCAGTGAATGCCGAGGATCTCCTTGGTCTCTCGATGGAACAGGATCTTCAGGGTTCCCACGCTCATGCCAACGATTTGCGCCCGCGCCAGGTGTTTAAACTGGGCGCGACCCACCTCATACGGCACTTTCATTGCCGTCAGCTGCTGCTCGGTTTTCCCGACGGAGCTGATTTCCGGAATGGTGTAGATCCCGGTTGGGATATCTTCAATCAGATGCGCTGAGGCTTCGCCTTTCACCAGCGCCTGGGCGGCAATGCGCCCTTGATCGTAGGCGGCAGAAGCCAGGCTTGGATAGCCGATGACATCGCCAACCGCATAGACGTGCGGGAGGGCGGTCTGGTACATGCTGTTGACCTTCAGCTGGCCGCGGCTGTCAGTCTGCAGACCGATGTTTTCCAGCGCCAGGGTGTCGGTATTGCCGGTGCGCCCGTTGGCGTACAGCAGGCAATCGGCCTTCAGCTTTTTGCCGGACTTCAGGTGCATGATCACACCGTCATCCACCCCCTCAATTTTCTCATACTCCTCGTTGTGGCGAATGACCACGCCGCTGTTCCAGAAGTGATAAGAGAGCGAGTCTGACATCTCCTGATCGAGGAAGGCCAGCAGACGATCGCGGGTGTTGATCAGATCGACCTTCACCTCCATGCCGCGGAAGATCGAGGCATATTCGCAACCGATCACCCCGGCGCCGTAAATGATCACGTGGCGCGGCTCATGCTGCAGGCTGAGAATCGAATCGCTGTCATAGATGCGCGGGTGGTGGAAATCGACATCGGCCGGATGATAGGGACGTGACCCGCAGGCGATAACGAATTTCTCCGCGGTCACCGTCTCGACCGTGCCGTCATGGCATTCCAGCGCCAGAGTATGTTCATCAACGAAGTGCGCGTTGCCCTGCAGAATTTCACAGTGGTTGCGCTCATAGAATCCCTGGCGCATATGAGTCTGCTGGTTGATGACGCTGTCGGCATGGTTGAGGATGTCGGCGAAAGAAGAGCGAAGAAGGCGGGAGTGGTCGCTGTAGAGGGGGTTTTGGTTAAACTCGATAATACGGCTGACGGCATGGCGGAGGGCTTTCGACGGGATGGTGCCCCAGTGGGTGCAACCGCCGCCGACATTATGGTAGCGCTCAATGACGGCAACGCGTACTCCCTGTTTCACCAGCCCCATGGCGGCGCCTTCGCCGCCAGGACCGGAACCAATCACTATTGCATCATAATCCCAAGAGTGTGACATGGCATTACTCACCTGTTTTATACATAAAATAAACACGATGATAACATTCGCTGCGCTTTAACCCAATTATCGTTGTGCTTTTTTGCGGCATAAAAGCAGAAACGGCTCGTAAACAATCATTCACAATCCAGTGCAAACCGATTAGTTTTAATCTCTGGTATAGTGCCAGCAGGGCTATTGGAAGGATTCATACATCGTGATGGGCGTAAGAGCACAACAAAAAGAAAAAACCCGCCGTTCGCTGGTGGAAGCAGCATTCAGCCAACTTAGCGCGGAGCGGAGTTTCGCCAGCCTGAGCTTGCGCGAAGTGGCGCGGGAAGCTGGGATCGCGCCGACGTCCTTTTATCGTCATTTTCGCGATGTCGATGAGTTAGGCCTGACGATGGTCGATGAGAGCGGACTAATGCTGCGCCAGCTGATGCGCCAGGCGCGCCAGAGAATTGCTAAAGGCGGCAGCGTGATCCGTACCTCGGTCTCCACCTTTATGGAGTTTATCGGTAACAATCCGAACGCCTTCCGCTTGCTGTTGCGAGAGCGCTCGGGAACCTCTTCGGCGTTTCGCGCCGCCGTCGCGCGCGAGATCCAGCACTTTATCGCGGAACTCGCCGACTATTTAGAACTCGAAAACCATATGCCGCGCGCCTTCACCGAAGCGCAGGCTGAAGCTATGGTCACCATCGTCTTTAGTGCTGGCGCGGAAGCGCTGGATGTCGGCCCTGAACAGCGCCGGCAGCTGGAAGAACGGTTGGTGCTGCAGCTCAGAATGATCTCGAAAGGCGCGTATTACTGGTATCGCCGTGAACAAGAAAAAATGTCACATCATTCCGAATAACGTGAAGGACGAGCAATGAAACACTCAGTTCAAGATAAAGGTACGCTGCTGCTGGCGCTGATTGCCGGGTTATCCATTAATGGCGCCTTTGCGGCGCTGTTCAGTTCGATAGTTCCGTTTTCCGTCTTCCCGATTTTATCTCTGCTGCTGACGGTCTACTGTCTGCATCAGCGCTATCAGAATCGCAGTATGCCCGTTGGGCTTCCGGGCCTGGCCGCCGCCTTTTTTATTCTCGGGGTGCTGTTGTACAGCACCGTCGTGCGTGCGGAGTACCCGGATATCGGCTCTAACTTCTTCCCGGCCGTTCTGTCCGTCGCGATGGTCTTCTGGATCGGTTACAAGATGCGTAACCGCAAAGATACGGCAGCCGAGTAAGCCGCCAACGGTAAAAAACCGGCAATATGACGTTGCCGGTTTTTTTGGGCCTATTTCCGGGTCAGCAGAACGCCGCATTCCATATGATGGGTGTACGGGAACTGATCGAACAGCGCCAGTCGGGTGACGTTGTGCGTCTGGCTTAACGTCTCCAGATTGCGGCACAGCGTTTCCGGGTTGCACGAAATGTACAGAATGCGCGGATAGGCCTGCACCATTTTTTCCGTTTCGCTGTCCAGTCCACTGCGCGGCGGATCGACGAAAATGGTCTCGCACTGATAGCTCTGCAGATCGATACCCTGCAGACGGTTGAACTCCCGCACGCCATTCATCGCCTGAGTAAACTCTTCCGCCGCCATGCGGATAATCTGCACGTTGTCGATATGGTTAGCGGCGATGTTGTACTGCGCCGCAGCCACCGACGGTTTGGCGATTTCGGTGGCCAGCACGCGATCAAAATTACGTGCCAGCGCCAGCGAGAAGTTACCGTTGCCGCAGTACAATTCCAGCAGGTCACCGGTCGCCTCTTTGGTGACATCCAGCGCCCACTCCAGCATCTGAATGTTCATGGCCGCGTTCGGCTGGGTAAAACTGTTTTCCACCTGACGGTAGATCATTTCTCGACCGCCAACCGGCAGGCGTTCATCTATATAGTCCTGATCGAGCTCGATTTTGGTTTTGGTCGCCCGTCCAATTAGATGCACATTGAGTCCCTGGGCTCGCAGGGCGTCACGCAGCGCCTCCGCTTGCTCACGCCAGGCATCATCCAGCTTTTTATGATACAGCAGCGAGACGACCGCCTGGTTGCTGAGGGTGGTCAGATAGTCAATCTGGAACAATTTATGGCGCAGCACGGGATTGTTGCGTACGCCCTCCAGCATGGCGGTCATCAGCTGATTGATAAGCGCGCTGGCTGCCGGAAAGCTGTCAACGCGAATCCGCGACCGGGTCTGCTGATCGAAAATAATATGGTACAGATCGTCGCCATCGTGCCACAGACGGAACTCGGCACGCATCCGGTAGTGGCTGACCGGCGAACGAAACACTTCCGGAACCGGCGCGGCAAAAGGCGCCATCATGGTTTGCAAACGGACGACTTTTTCTGCCAGCTGCGCTTCGTATTGTTCGGTAGGAAGGTGTTCGGGGGTCATGATGTATCCTGAATAAAATAAGTACGCGGGGATTGTAGGGAAAGCGCCGGGGATGTCCAGCCTCGAATGTGGCGGGAAATATAATTAGCAGTCTGGACATCTATATGATTCTAATTGTAGCATTCGCCTACCGGTCCTGTGAGTTAAAAGGGAACCCAGTGGAAATCTGGGGCTGACGCGCAGCGGTAAGGAAGGTGAGAAATGAGCGCACTCGGTGCAGACACTGCGGTTAGCCGTGGGAAGTCATTATTTCTTGAAACAGCCTCCAAGCCCGAAGACCTGCCGGAATACGTCGCACTGGGTTTTATCGTCGCGAGCAACTGATAAAACCTGCGGCATCCTTTTTCTGTTTCGGATGCTTTTACAATGATTAAAAAAGCTTCGCTGATGACGGCCTTATCCGTCACGGCATTTTCCGGCTGGGCGCAGGATAGCAATTCAGATACGTTGGTGGTGACAGCAAACCGTTTTCAACAGCCGGTCAATACCGTGCTGGCGCCGACTGATATAGTGACGCGCGATGACATCGACCGCTGGCAATCCAAAGATTTAAACGATGTCATGCGTCGTCTTCCCGGGGTCGATATTGCCCGCAACGGCGGCATGGGGCAGAGCGCTTCGCTGTATGTTCGGGGGACGGAGGCTCGCCACGTGCTGGTGCTGATCGACGGTGTGCCGATGGCGCGTCCGGGGATCTCCAATGGCGTGGATATCAGTCAGATCCCTATCTCACTGGTCCAGCGGGTGGAATACATCCGTGGGCCGCGCTCCGCAGTCTACGGCTCCGGAGCGATCGGTGGGGTGGTGAACATTATCACCATGACCGACGCTGAGCGTTCGCAAATTAACGCCGGCGCAGGGACGAACGGCTATCAGTCCTACGATGGCGCCTTTAACAAGCGGTTTGGCGATACGCTGGTTACCGCTGCCGGCGCCTATCAGACCACCAAAGGGTTTAACGTTCAGCCAAACTCCTCTTATAGTGGCGACAGCGATCGCGACGGCTACCGCAATAAAATGCTGTGGGGCGGGGTACAACATCAGTTCGATGACAACTTCTCAGGTTTTTTCCGCGGCTATGGTTATTCCGCCAACGCTGATTATGACCAGGGCAACTGGGGCTATGCAGGCGGAAACGATGAAGACCAGTCTTATACCCAGTCCTGGGATACCGGTCTGCACTACCACTCCGGGATTTACTCCTCTCAGCTGATTGCTAACTATCAGCGTATCAAAGATTACAACTACAGCAGCGACGCTGGCCGCTATGCCGCGGGCACTACCCTGGATGATATGGAACAGCGCTATATCCAGTGGGGAAATAATGTTGTGGTGGGTCATGGTGCGGTGAGCGGCGGCGTTGACTGGAAACAAGAGAAGCTGAAATCCAGCGGAACGACCAGTACCGACGTATATAAGCGTGATACCACCGGTCTCTATCTGACGGGCCAGCAGCAGATTGATAGCGTGACGCTGGAAGCTTCCGGCCGTGAGGATCATGACGAGCAGTTTGGCTGGCACGGAACCTGGCAGACGGCGGCAGGCTGGGAGTTTATCGACGGTTATCGGACAACGCTTTCGTACGGCACAGGATTCCTCGCCCCCTCCCTCGGGCAGCAGTACGGTGCAGAACGCTTTGGCATCGCCTCTAACCCGAACCTGAAACCCGAGGAGTCGAAGCAATGGGAAGCGGGCCTCGAAGGGTTAACGGGGCCGCTCGACTGGCGCCTCTCCGCGTATCGCTATGAGATTCAGAACCTCATCGATTACGACAACAACGCCTATTACAACGTCAAGTCTGCGACGATCAAGGGGCTGGAGTGGACGGGGAATGTCACCACCGGGCCGGTGGAGCATCATCTGACGCTGCAGTATGTTGACCCTCGCGATGACGAAACCAACAAGATCCTCTATCGCCGGGCGAAGCAGCAGGTGAAATACGAGCTGAACGGTCAGGTCTACGATCTGGGGTGGGATGTGACGTATCACTACATCGGCAAGCGTTACGATTATGACTACGACAACTCGCGTACCGTCAATATGGGTGGGTTGAGTCTCTGGGATGTCGGTTTATCGTATCCCGTCACCTCACACCTGACAGTTCGTGGTAAAATAGCCAACCTGTTCGATAAAGATTACGAGACAGTTTATGGCTACCAATCTGCAGGACGGGAATACACCTTGTCTGGCAGCTACACCTTCTGATCCACGTCCCACCGTGCTGGTGTTTGATTCCGGCGTCGGTGGGTTGTCGGTTTATAATGAGATTCGGCAGCTGCTGCCGAATCTGCATTACATCTATGCTTTTGATAACGTCGCTTTCCCGTACGGTGAGAAGAGCGAGGAGTTTATCGTTGAGCGCGTTGTGGAAATCGTGACTGCCGTTCAGCAACGCTATCCACTGGCGCTGGCGGTGATCGCCTGCAACACCGCCAGTACCGTCTCGCTACCCGCCCTGCGTGAAAAGTTCGCCTTCCCCGTCGTTGGCGTGGTGCCGGCGATTAAGCCCGCCGCCCGCTTAACGGCGAACGGCATTGTTGGCCTGCTGGCGACCCGCGGTACCGTTAAGCGTCCTTACACCCGTGAGCTGATCGACCGCTTTGCCAATGAATGTCGGATTGAAATGCTGGGGTCGGCGGAGCTGGTGGAACTGGCGGAAGCGAAACTGCACGGCGAGCCTGTGCCGTTAGAAGAGCTGCGCCGTATCCTGCGCCCGTGGCTGCGGATGCAGGAGCCGCCGGATACGGTGGTGCTGGGCTGTACCCACTTTCCTCTTTTACAGGAGGAGCTGCAGCGCGTTCTGCCGGAGGGCACGCGACTGATCGATTCTGGCGCGGCGATTGCCCGCCGCACCGCCTGGCTGTTGGAGCATGAAGCACCGGATGCGAAGTCCAGTGACGAGAATAAGGCATTCTGCATGGCGCTGACGGCAGAAACAGAACAACTTTTACCCGTTCTGCATCGCTATGGCTTCTCGACGCTGGAAAAATTACCGCTTTAAGGGCGTTTTGCACAAAAAAGAGACGGTTGAATAATTTTTTGAAAACAGGGCTTGTCAACGTCTCAGAACTCCCTATAATGCGCCTCCACTGACACGGAACAACGGCAAGCAAGCCGCCGGGTCAGCAGGGTTTCGGCGATGAAGTTCAATGCTGAAAACCGACAGAGAAAAGCAAAATAAGCGCTTGACTCTGC
>NZ_PION01000016.1:0-95589 GCF_002810615.1 Klebsiella sp. G-Nf4
ATGCACCAGTTCCGCAGCAGGCATATTACGAAGAGCATTAATCAGCTGGATGGCATCCTGTGGGGAACCCCAGGCGAGAATACCGATACCGACCAGCATCACCGCCGGCGTATACAACAGCCCCCGGCTGATAACCCGTCCGGTCAGGCCTGTAAGCTCCCACCTTTGCTGGCGAAACACCTCATCGTCCCGGAAGATTTCCCATTCCAGCCGGGCCTTTTCATGGCGCGGCACCTCGGCCACCACCTGATTACCGTCGCGAATACTGACCAGCGGTGAGACCTCTGGCTTTCTCATCCGGTCGATGTGACGCGTATATAGGGCAAGGCCTGCCCAGAACAGCGCAACAGACGATAAAAGCAGATAAAACCCACTCCCCCGAAGAACGGAAGGGAACAGGAGCATAAGAACCATCGCTAGCACGATACCGCAGAAATAACAGAACAGCTGCTGCTGTTTGCGCAGAATAAAATATTTAAACATAGTATTATTCCTTTTTATTTGATGATTTACGCACGATATGAAAGCCTGTGCATTTCATATATCGCACGTCGTGATGTAATAAAAATATTGAAATCAGTTAAATACTGACAGTGGATGACTTAAATTGAAAATTGAGCACTTATAAGCGTCACATCGCCCCGGGACGTGGCAGTCCCGAAGAAGCCATTCACGGCACCGAATGGCTTGTCATTCTTCGCGTCTGCCCATACCCGGACAACACACATGCCTCAGCCACAATGCCTTTCACCATTTACCTCTATTTCGTTTGAATATATTTGTTCTGACTATATACGACAATAAGAAACACAACAGCCCCTTCCGGACAGGAGTAATACCAGAACGGACGTAGTCACGTATAATAACCACACCATACAGGGTAAATGTTTTTAGAAAACGAGGCGTCTGTCAGGCCAGGAATATTCACAACCTGACAGCATATATTTATTTCATTACAGATCTTTCCAGTCAGGTAATTTATTCACCTTTCGCCGCCACAGATGAAAAAGTGCCATCGTCAGGCCAAATAACACGCCCGCGATAAGACTGATTTCGCAGGCGAACAGGAGAGGCATCCCCTGGGCCCGCCACACCGTCCAGTACATCCACAGCCCATATCCAAGGGAGAAATAGCCTGTCATTACGACAAAAACCTGCCAGAACGGAGCAAACGGCAGCGGGGGAATGTTTATCCCCAGCCGCCACAACAGTCGTATCAGAAGCGGTGCATAATTGCTTTTCCACATCTTACGGCTGGCCATGATCGCCAGCGCCTTTTGTTTCCGCGCTTCAAAATCCATTTCCTCTCCCCCGATTGTATTCAGTCAGCTGACTGGCTCCGCATACGCTCAGTTCGCAGGAGTTCTTTCATCATGCGCTCACTGGCGTACTGCGCTTCCTCTGCTGTGACGGTCGCGACGGCATTCCCCTGCAGATCATAGCGGGAGGCCCCCACCTTCATCCGGGACAGATAGCCCGCAGACCGGGTCAGACTCTTCAGGCATTTAATCACCTGTTTATGCGACAGCGGCAGGTCACGGTTCACGATATCCGCAAACAGCTGTTCGCGCATGCCCGTCGCCAGCAGACGTGGCGCGTTTCCGTCGAACAGCTGTGGCCAGAATGCCTTCAGGGTCATGATGGCCTGTTCCGGCGGCAGCAGGCGGAGATAACGCACCGGAGGTGGCGTCTTTACTGCTTTAACCGGCTCCGGCGCCGCGTTACGCGCGGCGGCTTCGGCCGCCTGCTTAACCTTCTCAAGTTTCGCTTTCTTTACCTTCCAGGCCGGCGGGGACGAAACCACCACGACTTTCTTACGGCGCACCACACCAGGAACTGGCGTCGCCTCCGCGGGGGCCGTACTGTCTTCCGCCGGTTTTCGTTTCAGGCTCAGTACAGGGCGTTTTTCTTCACTCATAAGGGGCCATATCAATAAAAGCTACAGGTCTGAGGTATACGATACGCTAACGGTATCATCGTTTCACCTCACAATGCAGTGGACACAACGATGATATCCCCTTGTCACGTTTACGGGCAATGTGCCCTCCCCCGGACCTGTGTCCGGTTTTTTTTTACATCGAGATGACAATACCCAGTACCGCCAGGTGCACTGCATAGAACATCACAAAGAAATGCCGCGGCCAGAAGCGTTTCACACGTTCTCCGGCAGATGAACACACGATCAGCGTCAGCAGCGCAATCGCCAGCCCGGCCGCCGATTCACTCACGTTATGCATATTCATCAGCAACACCATGAGGGCCCACAGCACCCCGTATCCCAGCCGTTCCGGTGCATGCTGTGCGCGGCAAAGCAGCCAGCTGGCGGTGAGCATACCCACTCCGGCCATGCCGTAGCTGCCGGTTGACAGGGGTATCCAGGCGACCAGCAGTCCGACCGCCGGGAGGGTGTAATACCAGGACGGCTGGCTGACCCACCGCAGGACCTGGCCCGTGACGGCAAAGGCAAACAGAATATTCCCGGTATACCACGGGTACCCGATGAGCATAAACGACACCTGGGCAACCAGCGCCCAGCCCCACAGGCTGTTCAGCTGCGACTGGCGTATTTCCGCGTGCCGGGCCAGATTCATTCCCCATGCCAGACCAAACAGCGGAAAACAGCCCCGTCCCAGAAGCCGCATTATCTCGTTATTGTGTGCCAGCAGTAACCCGGCATGGTCGGTGACCATCAGGACCAGGGCCACCGTTTTAATCATATCCGTCTGACCCGGTGTCCAGGTCAGTAATGCCTGCAGCCAGCGGTCAGCGGCTCTGAAACCCATTGTGTGTGCTGTCATCTCTGTATCCTTCTCTCTTTTTACCGCGCCCCGGCAGGGGGGCCGGTGTTAACCGGAGGCCCTGCCGGGGCAGACAAGCCGCAGGCGCGTCAGTCGCCCCCGAGGGTTTTCTCGCGGTTCAGGTCACGAACCATGTCCCGCTCCACAGCCTGCAGACGCTCACGCTGCAGACTTTCTGAGGCCACCTGCTGAATCGCCGCCTCCTGGCGCCGGAACTGAGGATCATCCGGTAGCGTCGTTTTCTCCGGGCCCGGCCGGTCACGCTCGAGTCCACGGATGACGTCCCCGATAACCTCTTTCACCCGGTCCACCGGCTCGCCGGCTTTACGCGCCTCCCCGGCCACTTCCCGGGCAGTCTGTTCCGCCTGTTTTTCCATTTCGCGGCGCTGCTGTTCTTCTGCCGCCCGCTGCGCCAGAACCTCTGGCGGGAGGATAATGTCAGCCCCGGCCTGCGGTACCGGAGCCACCGGCGCCGGTTCAGCCCATACCCGCCCGCCGGTCATGGCCCCGGGGTTCCAGGGGCGGTCATCACCGGCCAGCCGCACCACCACCCCGGTATCGGGATTGTCGCGGGCCATTCTGACGCCCTCCCCCATATTCCCGGCCAGCAGGCTTTCACCATTGCGGCTGTTCTGCAGCGCCACGAACCGGGCGTCTTCATTGCCCATAATTCGTCCCTCTCCGCCGATGGCCTCCAGCCGTCCGTCCCGATCGGTCAGCGGGCTGAGCCAGATACCGGCGGCTTTCCCGTTCTTATCGAATGCCGGCAGCGCCACATGCGGCTGAGGGTACTTTTTCCCCGGAGAAATGAATTTTCCCAGTGAATTTCCCTGTGCCAGACCGGACTGCTGCAGGGCTGCCCGGCCAGCGGCGGTTTCATCCAGTGGTCTTGCCCGCCCGAACAGCAGATCGGCGCTTTTCACCGCCCGGTCGTTACGGGGTTCAAGAATATCGTGCGCCGTCGCTTTCTCAGGAGAATGCTTGATGGCCTTTATCCAGCCCTCACGGCTGTCGGTGTAGACCTGAACATGCTGTTTCATGCGGGATAAAGCCACATAGGCAGACTCAAAGCTGGCCATCTGTTCCCGACCACCGGCCACCCCTTCCAGTGCGATGGCATACGGTTCGCTGGCCCCCTGGGCGCCGTGAGCCGTGATGGCGTAGGCGAGGTCGATATGCTGCTGCGCCTGATCCGCCTTCGGGGTCAGCGTGCGGGTGGTTTTGCCATCAGACAGCGTGACACTGTCACCCGAAACAGACTGCACCTCCCAGATGCTGTTGGCCACATAGCCGCGCTCCAGGTCACTTTTGCTGAAGCGCATGCGGTCCCCCTGAGACACGGTGATCTTTTCCTGACGATAGAGCGTGACGCCTTCTGCCGATGCCTCCCGGGGTGAGATATATCGCTCCTTTCCTTCACTGTCTGTCAGGGTGATCAGCTGATTATCCTTATCCACCTTGCTGATACGGTGGTATACGTTATCAACCAGCGCCACCGCCTCCTTGTGAGCCGTCCAGGTCGACAATTTGCGCAGTTCACCGTCACGGATGTTACTCGTGACCAGCACCGGCAGGGTGATTTCCTCTTTGCCGGTTTCCCCGTTCTCCCGCCGTGCGTCATGGATCAGACTGTTCAGCGCCCGCCTGTCCTTGTTCAGGTGGGTGATCACCAGCGTCTGCGACTGTGCCTCCGGGGTCCGTCCGGTATAGTCCTTCACCAGCGCCTCGTAGAGCGTCGCGGGCTGACCTGCCGGCAGGGTTTTCCCCTCGCTCAGCGCCTTTTGTATCGCCTTTTCCTGCGCCGGCGTGAATTCCACCACAGAACTGCCCGGCGCCCAGGCGCCTTCTTTTCTCGGCACCTGCTCCGGCGTGACCTGCTCAATGGTGGTCAGGGCGCGGTGCACATCCCGCTCAATCAGGCTGTAGACCGCCGGTCGCAGCTCAGGCACCTGGCGCACAATCTCTTTCATGATGGCAACGTCGGCGGCGCTGCGCTGCTGCATCAGCCTGAACGGCTGGCCCGGCGCGATGGGCTGCAGCTGGTCGTTATCCCCGCTGGACACCGCCCGTCCACCGCCGGCGACGATGAGCGAGTGGGCTTTTGCCATATCGGCCAGCCCCACCATCGAGCTCTCGTCGAGCAGGAACAGGGTGTTGCTGAAATCGGGTGTCTGGCCATTGCGCTGCAGCAGCTGCGTGTCGTGGAGGAACGACGCCGTCGTGCGCGCATCCACGCCGGCACTCTGCATTTCCCCGACCGCGCGATGCGTCGGCGCCAGACCGATGACGCGCGGACGGGTCTCTTCCGGCAGCAGACTGATGGCACTCATGACTGCCCGGAACTGGGTGGTTTTCCCCACCCCGGCATACCCCTGAACCACCGTGAACCGATCCGTGCTTTCCAGAATCATCCGGGTCGCCGCCCGCTGTCCGGCGGTCAGGTCCGTCATCAGACTGGCCGGCACACGGTCCATCAGGGGGGCCACCGCGTCTTTACCTTCCAGCACCCGGGTCAGGATGCTTTTTTCTGCGTCCCAGGTCTGACGGGAAATCAGCAGGTCATTGCCGTAGCCGTGCGCCACCGGTACATTCAGCAACTGCCCCGACCTGATTTGTGCCTGAATGGTCGTGTCGATGTCCGCCATAGGAACCTTCCCGCCCCCGGTTTCCAGCGCCGTCGCCAGCAGCTGGGGCCGGGAGAAGGTCAGTTTCTCACTTTCAAGCAGCGGGATGGCCAGGTGAATGGCCTGTTCTGCCGGGGTACGCAGTCCGGCCTTCTGCTGCGCAATGGCCGCATCCAGGTCCGTCTCGCCGGATCGGGTCTTCAGCTGCTCTGAGACCACGCTGAAGGCGGTATGCCGCGACAGCTTCTCCGTCGTGCGAGCCGCATCCTGCGCTGAGTACAGACGGAGATGACTTCCGCTCTGCGCCAGCTGGTTGAGGGTGGCGTTATCCAGCTCACGCTGCGTCACCGACGCAAAGACCGTTGCCGTCTCGCTAACCGACCTGCCGGGACTTTCCACCCAGCCGTGGCCGATTTTAATACCGTCAAACACGCCCGCGCCCACGGCCAGGGTCTGCGTGGTTTTCTGCCCCGGACGCTGTACCGTCAGTTGCCCGTCCTCCACTTTCATCACCGTGATGCTTTCCCCGCCCTTCAGGCGTGTGTCCGGTATCTTCCCGAGCACCGCCAGACGTTCCCCCTCGGCCACCGGCAGTGTATCTGCCCGGAACAGCGTCCACTGGCTGTCGACCGCGGAAACCTTCAGATCCAGACGGCCCCCTTCCCGGTCTTTCAGGGTCAGCATATTGCTGCTCGCGGTCACCCGGTCAATGACAAAGCGATCGTGCGTCCGGGTCTCCGGATCCCAGCGTTCCATCACCATCCCCTCCCGGTAATAATCCCGCACGCCCCGGCTTTTGCTGTCCAGCCATACCGGCGTCAGGGCTGTAATGGTCGTGTCTTTCTCACCCAGCACTCCCTCATTTCTGAGGGAGTCACGGATAAGGCCGTTGAGTACGCTCTGTTCACGCGTCCCGCTGATTTGCGCCACGCTTTCCAGCCCTTCACGCACGCTGACGGCAAACTCCTGTGCCAGCCGGCTGTAGCGTGCGCCTTTATCCGGTTCACTGATGATGTCGGCTGTGGTCTGATGGCCACCCTGCCAGCGATACGTATTCACGCCGCTGTCCTTCAGTACGGTCAGCGCGCTGCCGGTCCCGCTGCGCTTCCCGCTGTCGGAGAGCAGGACCTGCACGTTATGGCGCATCGCGCCATCGAGCAGGGAAATCGTTTCCTTCAGGCTCAGCTTCTCCGCCTGATCCACGATGAGTGTTCCGCCCGGAATAAACGCCGTCCCGTCCTGCAGGGCGGATTTACCGGTCACCGTTTCCCCGGCCAGACGCACATCCCCGGCGAGAAAATCACGTGAGCGGTTATCGGCCGCCAGGATATGGACGTCGCGCCCCTGCTCCCGGGCCATCAGGGTTAACTCGGCCACCCGCTCCCGCTGGCCGGCTGCACCGCCCTGACCGGAAACGATACCCATGACCGGGCGATCCTGCGCCAGCACGCTGACGGCATCGCTGAAAGGGACCTGGCGCACCACAGACGCATCGGGCGTGACGGAGACATGATTCTGGCGCTGCACCTCCTGACTCAGGGCTTTGACGGCGAGTTCATCGAGAACGTGGATGTTTGAGGTGAACAGGCCTTTCTCGCGATCGAGAGGGATAAGCTGCTCCCGTTCAATGGCGGCATCGATGCCCTTTCTCGCCAGCTCAAACACACCGTCCTTCGCCTCCAGCTGGCCGACCGTGCGTGCCAGCAGGTCGGCATACGTGAACTGCACCTTGCGGTCGCTGAGACCGGCAATCGCTTTCGTCACCACATCCGTGATATCCGGACCGTCAGTGTTCACCGGCGCGGCAGGTGCACGGGCCAGCTCTGCGGCTCGCGCATCGGCGGCCTCACGATACCCCCGGATGTCAAACCCGGTCTCCTTCAGCGTGTTCATCCACTCCACCATCTTCTCTGCCGGATCGATGGCTTCTTTCGACTTTCGGGTATCGAGCGCGGCCACATCCCGTGACTTCAGGGAGGCATCGGGTCCGGCGGCCTCCCTGACCTCCTGAGTCCGGGTGGAAAAGGGTTCCACAGGGACCCCTTTCATCTCCCACATCCCGTGTTTTCCCACGACTTCCGTCTCATAGCCAAGCTTCTCAACCAGGGGTTTGAACGCCTCCCGGTAAAGTTTCCCGAACGCTATCTGGTTCGCGTACACGTTCTCGATAAAGCCTGTTTTTCCAATCTTATCTGTGCCGAGAGACTGCCATTTCTCCCCGTTCTGCGTGGCGTTAATGACGACGGCATGGGTGTGTAACTGCGGCTCCTGGTTGCGGTTCGTGTCGTGGTTGAATTTCGCCACAATCAGATTTCCGGTCAGCACCGTTTCGCTTTTACCGTCCGTCATGACCCGGGTCGCGGCCAGCGTCTCCAGTTGCCGCACCGCTTCGGTTACCGCCTGGTTGTGGGCATCGATAAGGCGTTTATCGCCGCCCAGCATCGCCATGACCGACACGCTTTTGGGGGCCGAGAAGGTCAGGTCATAACCGGGCCGGTGCTTGTTGGCGCCGTCCTGTATCCGGGTCAGGTCGCTGCCATCCGGCAGCCTCCCTTTCAGCAGTTCCGTAAACAGCGCCTTATCCACGGCTTTCCCGTCGATCCCCAGCGCCTCAGCCCCCTTACCCTGCCAGCGTTCGTCCATGCTCCCGATGACGTAGTAATTATCTTTGTTGGTATAGTAATCTGCGGCTTTGTCGGCCGATTTAACGGAGCCAATCGACATCATCAGAAGTTCCCCCCAATCTCGACATCATCCTGCTCATCGTGGCGGTGGCTGTGGTTGATATTGACCTCTTCACGCCGCTGCATATCCCGCTGCGTTTGCTCATCAGCCCAGGCGTCATACGCCTGCATATCTTCAATCACACCGTCCTCGTTCATACCGGCCGGCAGCATGTCCTGCCCCTGTTCTGCGGACTGCTGCGCCAGTTCCTGTTCTGTCCCGCCTGCAGCTGCAGCAGGGTTACCGGCAGAGGATGCTGTTGAGGCCGCTGCGGCTGCTTTTGGTTTGATCAACGGTACGGTCGTGACCCGCAGGACGGGAGGCTCAGCTGTCCTGGGTGAGGGTTCCGCTGCCGGCATCGTCGTTGTCGCCGGCGCTTTTACCGGTGCCGGAGATACTGTCACTTCTGCTGGCGCAGGCTGACTGGCCAGCTCTGGTTGCTCACCGGCGTGACTGTCGGCATCATCTGGCCCGGATGCCGGGGCATCCGGGGTGAAAAGCGCCCTGGCAAGACTGCCTTCAGCTTCCCGCGCTTCAAGCAGCGCACTGAGCCGTGCATCCACCCGCGCATCGAGAGTGCGCGGAATAAATCCCTCGGCAATTTTCGGACGCGGTTTGTACTTCAGGGCCAGCTTCACTGCCGGATACGGCCCGGGCAGCGTGACATAGCAGGACAGGTCCGGCAGCGTCTGAATATCGGAGTAACTGACCAGCGTTTCCCGCTCTTTTTCTTTCCCGGTTGACACCCCATCACGCACCGGGTCAGCACCGTAAGAGTACTGCTCGCTGGCTTTGAGAATTTCCTTTTCACCAATTTCACCGGCAGCAAACTCCGCAATCTCTTTACTCGGGGAGCGGAAGAAGGCCCGGGTGTTCATCACGTCAAAGAGCGTGGCGGCAGGCTTAACGCCATAGATGTCTTCCAGCTGGGCATAAGACTGAATACCGAACACATAACAACCACCAAATTTACGCGCCTCCGGGAGGATTTCGACCAGGTCCGGCAGCTTGTGCAGCGTGGGAAGTTCGTCAGCGAAGATCCACACACGCCGGTTACGGTTCTCGCCCATCGCCAGGAGGCCGCGGATGGCAATCGACAGCCACATCGAGATAACCGGCTTCAGGGAGGCATGGGTGTCAGCATTGGAGGAGATAAACAGCCAGCCATTGGGTCGGTCCTCACGGACGCCGCGCATCCAGTCCCGGATAGTGAACGGCTCGCCGTTCTTCTCAATGCCCTGCAGGTAGCGAATAGCCTTGACGTAGTTGGTCAGCACAGCTCGAATGGAGATGGCGGTTTTCTCAATTTTCTCTTCAACCAGGTTCGCTGCCGGCGTGTTCTGCAGATAGGCGCGCAGCTTGTCGATCTTAATGGACAGCATGGTATCGACCAGCTTCTCGTAGCTCCGATCGTCGTCTTCGCGCATCAGATATGCGCCTTCGGCAAAGATAGTGCGACCGGAGCCCTGCCAGAACGGATCTTCTTTGGTACCCATCGGGATAAGGGTGTTGGAGATGTTGTCGAAGTCCGGCAGCGTCAGGCACTCTTTCCACAAATCCCAGGCCGCGCAGCGCGAATCCAGCGGGTTGAGGATTTTATCCAGTGACGGGTCGTAATAGCTTTTGACGAACTCACAGGAGCGATCGTAAATGATGGCCATATCGCCCCGGGCACGCACGTAGTTCAGTAGCCGGCGTATAACTTCGGATTTACCGGAACCCACGGTACCGTGGAGGCAGAAGTTCTGGATTTCGGAGTTTTTAAGAATAGGCAGGTCGCCAATTTTAATATCGGAGGCCACTCCATCACGCTTCATCTGGCGGGCCACTTCTTTGGGCTTATCGGAAAGCTGGCGCCCGCCGGTGTTCTCGTCCTCACTCTGCTGTTTCCCCTGGCGGCCCAGCACCCAGCTGGCGATGAAGAACGTCACGATACAGATAACAAGAGAAACCACGGCAGCAAAGACGAAACCAGTCCACAGCTGCTCTCCGCACCAGATAGTATATTTATCGGCCAGGATTTGTTCTGAGGTATATTCCAGCGACTGGCCGTAATACTGAATGGTGTATACCGGCTGGGAACGAATAATATCGCGCATCGGCCCCAGCGTCGTACACCACCAGTATACGCAGCCGTTCACAAAGGTCTGCCAGCTGAGCCGGTACATCAGCATCAGTCCGCACAGCACCCAGAATAAAATAAACAGCACGTAGAAAATAATATTGGCAATCTGACCAAACATGCGAAAGCGCATATTGGCGATCTGACCGCCCTGCGTCATATCTTTGGCATTGAAACTCATGGCACTAATCCGTCAGTAAATTATTAGGGTCGAAAGGACAAATCAATCAGCGAAAACAAACCTAACGGGGTTGCAGGGAATAAGCCTCCCCGACAGCAGGATGTGGATAAATATCGCCAGGCATCAGTTTATGTGTTTCAAGAGACCTGACAGGTTCAGATATTGCCATAAATAACCTCTGATCAAATAAAGACGAAAAGACTCCGCCGAAGGCGGCAACGCCTCACAGATGCACAAATAAATTGCGCAACTGTTCACCGTTCAGATCTGGAATTCATAGATTATTTGACGAATTAATTCTGACACACCAGAAAGGGGATGCCAGTATGGCCCGGGGACCGGGCCGTGGAATAGAAAGCTTACAGAATATTAGCGATCGATTTTGCCAGCTGGTCTTCAAGAACAGGCTGGGCTTCAGGGAACTTGAGGTTAACTTTATTAGCGTTAGAGACGACGCGAGTTTGGTATTTGTGCTGATTACCCGTTTCAGTACTTGTCTGCACTTTTGCGCCGGATGTTCCCTGACGTAATACGGCCACGTTATCAGTCTGAACCTGAGTTTTGGTTCTTTCCGCGATCTGAACATCGGTGATCATGGTGTAGTTCACATCTTCCACCATCGCGTCAGCAGCCATACCAACCAGACCGGCTGCAAGTCCTACTCCCAGAGTCGCCCCTGCAGAACTGGAGTTGTAAGCGGTAATCCCTGCCCCAAGCGCGGCGCCAGTCACTGCGCCCTCATAACCCCGGCTTAACCAGCCCTGAGACTCACGAAGGTCCATTTTATCGGCCTTAAGCACGTTCGCCTGGATCCAGTAGCCCGCCGTATCCGGGTTACTGACGACCTGATATCCCTTTGAAGTGACGGCGCTGGCGATTTTTGCCTGCAGGCCACTCATATCCTTATCGGAGGTATTTTTGATTTGCAGATAAACCGTCTTATTATTTGAAGGTTCCAGCCAGATTGTTTCGCTCATCTGGGTTTTTACTTCCAGATTTCTCTTTTTAATGGCGGTTCCCATTGCACTACATCCAGATAACACCAGCGCAGAGCTGACGACCATAACAGTCATCAATTTATTTAATTGCATACATATTCCTTGTGCCATAATCATTATGAGACATACACATTCCATTTCTGCATCCAGAATGCGCAGTTACTATATCCAACTTTTTATTTGAGTGGAAATTTATTAAAATTAATGCACTAATAATTTCGCATGTGTATTTTTAGCCTACCAACTAACCACCATAATTGATAGGCCAAATTTGAGGGGGGATTTTTTAAAACCAGCCACTCTCCCTGCTGAGTTTTAGTGGTCAAATTAGCTTAATCATTTGTTAATGATTCCGATCTATACCATACACGTTTCCTGCAACGTCTACATTTTCAATCATAGGAAGCCCACTCGCAGGATTAATATCATGGGTACTTATAGATATCTCATTTCCATATAGCCCCATAGCACTGCTACATGTACTATTAGGTTGGTCGAGGTTGACTGAACCGTCAGAACAATGCTCAAGCTGATAACTCATAAACTCTCGCTCGGAGAACACTTCCTTGTATGGTAAGGTCGTCAATGATTGTGTTCTCCCGACATAATTCCTGCCGGTCCCATTTTCGAATGCACTTTCATTATCATTACTAAATTTCACAGTTGCAAACTTTATTGCTTTATTCATAACCCAAATTGGGTATAGGACAATACTTATCAAACAGGCTATGGGATTAACAATACAACAGACTCCGGCCAGAACAAGATAAAGATTACTAACATCAGCTACTCGGCGTTTTGTTTTCGCACCAACTTTAATGAAAACATATTTGAACACCAACAACCATATCGCGGATGCTAATACTATAAAAATAGTTTCTGATACTCGCCATCCTGCTAATAGGCACGATATACCCTGAATAAGTAGCAAAGCAATCATTTTCATATTTTACTTTCCTCCCCCCTTAGTTAGGGCTTATGCTTCCGCTCAAATTCCTGGGCCTTAGCTAGGAGTTCGTCTCTTGTATCCGCTCCAGGAAGTGCTCTCTGTTCAGCCTTTTTGTCATTGTATTCTTTCTCAAATTTATTTCCTTCCAAATTATGGTGGTTTTCCAGACGAGTGTGTTCATTCTGAACATCATCCTCCTGCTTATGTATGCTATCTTGCCTATCCTTATGAGCTTGCTGGTTATCGCTAACCATGTGTTCAACCGATTGGTGAACATCATTTTTGATACCTGCATTTTTGGTCATCTCATCGATACTATCACCGTGAGAGTTGTAGTCCGCATATACTGTACCGCTTCCTTTACCTTCAGAAACTGATGGCATATTTGCGCCAATGTTTCTTCTGCCCTCCTGGTACGCCTCATCAACTTTAGGTTCAACCTGTTGTTTCACAAATTCACGAGCCAGTTGCTCCCTTTGGGCAGCGATTTCAGGTGAAGACGTGTCAGTAAGAATAGCTTCAGCATTTTGTGGGGCATTTTTCTGTACGAAATTAGCAAATTGTTGAGTCAGGTTTTCGTTCATCTGGCCGCTCATGCTTTCTGTTCGTGAGGCCATCTCACTATACTCATGGCTACGTGTTTTGCTCGTCGTATACTGGTCATAGCTATTTTTCGCACTGGCCAAAGAGGCGAAAAATTGATCAACCCGAGAAGATGCATTGTTATCAGTGATGTTTCCAGACTGACTTGATTTCTGGTTGATGAAGTAATCAGAAGACTCTCTGAAGTCTTTAACTGCCTGACTGCTGGTATCATGATTGTCAGCATTAGATTGGCGTCCTGACTCAGTAGTATTGTCTTGAGATCCAGAACTTGCTGTCCCTCTCGCCGACATCCTCCCACCGAATTCAGCTTTACCGCCATTACCGAAGAGCTCGAATCCAACACCACCTCTAGCTCCTACATATGCCTCGCCAGAAACATCACCTCTCACTGACTTGTCCATAAGCTGGCCGAATGCTTCATCACGGCTAATATGGTTAGCTTTAGCATACGAATCTACAGCATTCATCATCTTGCTTCTGGCCATCGAATCCTGCGAAGACTCGGTAGTATCGGCCCCGGTCGTTGTTGAGGCGCTGTTCCCTTTATTGGTGCCAAATTGCTGCAGACTATTCCAGGCACTTGTCACGCTGCTGTTATAGCCATGCAGCGCGCTTTCGGCCTGAACATCTGACTCACGGGCCATCTGTTGCTGCGCACTGGCTATCTGACGACCGACGTTGATATCCACCGGCAGTTTTGACATTGCACCACCACTGTCCCAGACCATCGAGCCATCGCGCGTCTGCGTGCTCATTCCCCCGTTTGCCAGCTGCCGTGAC
Organism: Klebsiella sp. G-Nf4; assembly: GCF_002810615.1. Taxonomy (NCBI): domain Bacteria; kingdom Pseudomonadati; phylum Pseudomonadota; class Gammaproteobacteria; order Enterobacterales; family Enterobacteriaceae; genus Klebsiella; species Klebsiella sp. G-Nf4. The sequence goes on from NZ_PION01000016.1 coordinate 13,783, forward strand.
ATCTGTCCGAAACTCGTTGTACTGTTGGTACCCCAGCTGTAGCCGCTGACGTTCTCCATCTGCATGTTGGCAAACGAGTAATTCCCGTCCACCACGCCGGAGGCTGCCTGCGATGTTGCACCAAGCCCGGAAGAAGAAAAATGGCTGTAGGCACTGGAGAAGGCGGCCCCCATGCTCTTCACGATCCCCCACGACAAAGGCGGTATCATCACGGCAATATAGCCCGCAGTGGTCGCAATATCCGAGTTTTTGAGCTGAACCTGCGACAACTCAGAGAGAACAACCGGCACGCCATTTTGCTTCGCATAGTAGGCCATTGCGCTGTTCAGGATGGCGAACAGTAATGGCCACGTCTGCAGCCAGATAAGCGCAAACACATACCCCTTTAGCACCTGCAGCGTCATCATGTTAAACATGGCGGCCATCACCATGATCGGGAACATCCCAATCATTAACCCCATAATGACGGTCTGCGTCAGAGGAAGTGCGCGAAGCGCCTGGTGCCCCATTGTGGCCTGTGCCAGCCGCTGCTTTTCAAGGGATGATGTGTTAGCGATATTGACCAGACTGGCGGTGTCCCCGCTGCGGGCCGCATAACTCTGGATCCCGCTGCGCAGGGCGTTCATCGTGACGTTCTGGCGGATAATCTGCCCGGCGCTCTGTCCCGAGCTGTAGAAGTAATTGTAGCTGTCGCCAATCATCTGGCTGAAAAGCAGATCGGGATTAGGTTTGCCACCAAACAGCTGACGAACATAGTAGTTCCAGGTTTTACCCCCTGTCTGGGTATCCAGCGCAAGAGCCGATTTCAGATCCCGTGAGGCCTCCTCGCATGTCTGGAACTGGTTGTTTTTATCAAACACGCCACGCAGTGGACTCGGGTTTGCAAAAATCAGGGTGTACGGGTCAGGTGAATTCAGTAATTCCTCAAAAGTGTACTTATGATTGAGGAAAATATCGCCCATCACACAGTTTTGTACGTAATCGGAGAACAGCGTCGTAATTTGAGGATTTTGTGATAAAAAATCCGTACTTTTCGCGACCAGATTACTGCCAAATAACATCCCCGTTTTACTGTACGTGACACTGTCCGGCAGCGCGAAGACCATCTCATAACTCTGGATAAGCGCGTTTCCTACCCGCGTTGTCAGCGACGCCGGAATGGCCAGACCAATAGGTACATTATCGACTTCATAGACCTGCGCAACGTTACTGTAATCGATGATCTGCACAGGGGTGCGAATGACAACCAGCATAGAGACCAGGGTGAGGGAAAAGACCCAGCCCAAAAGGTCCATCACGTTGTGTTTTTTTACCCAGTTCCCCGCCACAATGAGTACCGAGATGGCGATACACATCTTTTCTATGGTCGACCATGTGCCGGTCCCCATAAACGCCGCAATCGCGTTCAGGTTGCCCCGTAACCAGTCACCGCCTGCAATGGCATATACCTCAAGCATTACTGATTCCCCCCAAAATGATAGTTATTCTGGTAGCGGGTCATCATGCGGGCAGAGACCTGCTGGCGCATGTAACTCATTTGTCTGTCCACCACGAGCAAGGCGTCCTGCTGGACCTGAACGCGGGACTGGAAAGCGGCAATCTGCACACTCGCCTGGTTGAGGTTTTCCATGATCATATCCATTGTCGACTGGGGATAATTACCGGTTGAGATCATCGCCCGGGCCTGCTGGATAAGTTCCTGAATGTACTGCAGCAGGATGTCGTAGCCGATATAGTCCGTCAGCTGGTAAATAAGTGAGTTAGACACCCCGAGCATCTGCGGATCGACCAGGTATTTGAACACCGGGATGGTGGTGCTGGAGATAAACCCTTTCTCCTGATCCGTCAGCTTTTCATCAGCCACCGCTTTATTCTGGATACTGCTTAACAAAGCGGAAATCTGGCTTTTCAGCGCCTTACTGGAGGTGATGGTCACGGTGGCATCAGCAACGACCTTAAGACACTTATCCGAATCATTGCAGTGATAGATTTTAGCCGTGCCGCCCTCCATCATGGCTTTAATCAGATCCTGGTCAGTGGTGCGTGCCGGCAGCGGGGTGATCTCACTGTTCTCACCAAAAATCAGCGTCCCGGTCAGGGTCATCACAAACTCTTTCAGCTCCTTATTGCCGTCAAAGAGCCGGTTTTTGGACAGGGCATCCCACATAATGTTGATGTTCTTCATCACACGCTCCTTGTCCTTATCGCTGGCTTTATCCTGCACTTTGTCCATCTGCCCCCCCACCGAACAGCCCTGACGGGAAGCCGCCCAGTCCGCAAAAATGTTGCTCTCGCCGGCAATGTCCTGGCAGACCTTTTGCTGCGCCACCTGGGTCCGTGGAAACAGACCGCCCACAATGCCCTGAGCGGCCTGGCAGGAGCTGAGGTTCATGCTGTTGATGTCGCTGGCCATCTTCTGCAGGAAGTCTTTGGCAGTTTTGATCTCCGGAACCGTGGTCTGCAGGGCAAGGTCAAAGAAGTAGCCCGCGGCGTTGGACATAATTTGTTTGCCGAAGCGCTGCAGCTGCTCGCTGTTGATAAATGAGAACGACCCCAGGTACGCATCGATGCCGCCGCAGCCGGCGTTAATATCCGGCAGGGTCATGCTGACCAGCTGGATCGTTTTCACCTGCGTTCTGGCATACAGCGAACCGCCGGAGGCGTAACCCGCCGCCTGTCCCTGCCAGACCTGCGGCTGGCTGGTATTGGACGCAAAGCCAAGCTTATTGAAGAATTGGTTCATGTCGCCATTCACGTCGGCGGCGGCACTAAATGACAGGCCAAGCGCGGCACCGCAGAAGAGTGACAGAAGTTTAATTCGCATCCTGTCCTCCATTACGCACAGCATTTTTTTAACTCTGTCATTTCTCAGAATAAAAAGGGTCTTAAGGTGATAACTGAAAAAATTGCGGATCGCTAATGTCACTCCGGCAACAAAGAACCCCACCCCAACAGCCATCAGCGCATAAGGGATGGCGTACATCATAATATTCCACAGGTCTTTTACTCGCAGGTCACCGCTTTCTATCCAGTCAGCCACGCAGAGATTAAATAAAAATCTCATTATCCATAACAGCAGAGCACCTGCAGTGAGAAACACAATGAATAATTCCAGATAGATTTCCATACGCCTTTCCCGGTGGATAAATTCCGGCTTCAGTTGTTCTATTTTTTCTGCTGCTGTCTGCCCGGGTGCTTTTAAACTGGCTGGAAATAAAAACGCATACAGTCCCGTCGAACGTATATATTTGTTCATGGCTATTTTCCTTAATCACTTGCTAAGACCGGATATAACAGAGACTCAGTGCATCATCTGAAATACCGTATCCACTCTGGCCATAAAGCCCTGTGCATCCGTGGCGCCCTGCAGGATCGGGTACGCTGCCAGGGTGTTCACGTTGACCAGAAACGTGGTCGGGGTGGCCACCGGGATATTGGGGAAAAAGGTCTGCATCACGTCAGGAGGCGCCGGCAGCGCCTCCGGAAACGCGTCATCACCCTGTCCGTCAATGGTGTAAGAGAACACGGAGAAGCCATACTGTCCGGCCAGCTGCTTCAGCACTGGGTCAAATTTATGACAGTAGGGACAGTGTCCCTGCATGAACAGCACCACCTTCCAGTCGCGCAGGTCCACCTGCTTTCCGTTGCTGAGCCGTAACCAGCGTGGCTGAGATGCCCCGCTCACCGCCTGGGGAGTGTCGCTCTGCGGGGAAGCCGTTTCACTACCGGAGATTCCCCGCGGATCCCAGAGCGACTTCACCTCATCGAGCGTGCCCGCCTGTGCCATCCCGGCCAGAGCAAGGGAAAGAGCCAGTGCCGCCAGCGGCGTCTTAGCGATGTTCTTCAGGCTGCTTTTCACAGGCTTTCTCCTCTTTTTCGGCTTCAGCAATGAGGGCGTTAAGAATGCGGTATCCCCCGAACACCACCATTCCTAATCCCAGAATTTCAGCGGCCTGCACGGCCATTTCAGGCTGTTTTCTGACAAGCCGGGCTATCAGGTGGAAAAACACGCCCACGGCCAGCACCCACATCCCGGTGATATCTAAATCCGGAAAACGAATATTTCGCATGACACACTCCTTAGAAATTCGGTTTAAAGTCACTGGAGACATAGAGGAACTGTTTCGCCAGGTCGTCCTGACTGATAAAGCCGTAACTGAGAGGCTTCACCTGGCCACTTTTCGGGTTAACCAGCATCATCGCGGGGAAGAACTTCACGCCAAGCTGCTCTGCCTGGCCCTGGTCCGTCCGGCTGTCGGGCAGCATGGGGTTAATCACTCCGTCAACCGACACCGGTATCACGCTCAGGCCATAGGTTTCGCGAAAATTTTTAATCACCTGGACCAGCTGGCCATCGATCGCTTCCCGGCCCCGGTAGAAGAACATCACGCCGTAGTGCTGTGCGAGGGTGGAGATAGCCTGTCGCTGTTCGGCATAGTCGGCAGCGAGCTGGTTTTTTACCGTGCCGTTGTAGTGGCTGTACTGCAGGTTGTAATCGAGTTCGGGGTTTTCCAGCATCGCTTTCTTCGCACTCATCGAGAACAAACCTGCCTGCTGCGTCCAGTAGTTCTGCAGCCGGAAATACTTCACGAAGTTTTCAGACGATGGATACAGAATGGCTTCGTACAACGACCGTTTGGTGGCCGCCTGGAGTGTGGCGAGTTTCTCCAGAATATCCATTTGCGGCGGTGGTGCCGCTGGTACGGCTTTCCTGTCCTCATCACGGGGCTTCAGTTTCTCGTTGTACCACTGCCAGCCCGCGTCTTTGGCGAAAGCCGGCATCAGGGCGCAGCAAAGGCACCCCGCCAGCATGGCGGCATGTATTGTTCGCATGGCTAATACCCTTTTATGAATTATTGCGACTGGCGTGACAGATGCTGATAGACACTGTATTTATCGAGCTGGCGCTGTATCTTTCCTGCATCATCACGGGCTTCAAAGCGGTAACCGCTGCAGTACAGAGGCAGATGATTTATCTGAAGGTCCACCCGCTCCCCGTCCCTGATCACCCACGCGGCCTGAGAAACAGTGTCGCACTGGATCCCCCAGGCCCGGTTGGTGGTCATAAATGCGTTAACCTGTCTGTCCCGCCACAGGCTGTACGACATAATGCTCACCAGAAAAACAACAAACACGCTGACAAACAGCACCACCATTCCATACGATTTTCTCTCTTCCATCCCTGCTCCTTTATTTTCCCTTCTGTAAAAGTCTGGTCAGCGCCGAAAAAAACAGATAATTCATAAGCCCGACACCGCCCATGCAGAGAATAAAGACCACACTCTCAACATAATCACTCCCCGATGTCCCTTTGACAGCATCCCAGGAGAAATAAATCACCGGAGATATGATAATTACCGTCAGCGTCAGTCTCAGAGAAAAATCGACGGCAGGATGTTTGTGAAAATTAACTTTCATTCTTTTCTCTCCCGTTATGAGTATTCTGTTTTACACCGTCAGCCTTGTGCAGCCCGATAACGTAGAAAATGAGTGATGCCGCCCCCATCCCCATCGACTCAGACCAGCCCCGGGCAGACAGTCCTGCAAACGCAACGGCAACAGCCGCCTGGCACGCCACGGCACCCAGGAATATCAGGAGCAGACTGCGGCCTGACATGAACAGGGCGATACAGGCCGGAATGAAAAGAAAGAGCACAAGCAAAACAACGACCATCAAGGACGCAGCCATTTAGTCACCTTTGATATGTTATTAATGGAGAGTTACTTTGCTGAAGACTGCGTGAGAAGTTCTTTAATACGCGCTTTTGTTTTTTCGGTCAGTTCGCTGTTATCCGGGATTTTCTGGTTATTGATTAAATCCTCCATGAAGTTTGTGAAATCCAGCTCGTTAAAATCAATCCCCTGGAGTTCCGCGACGGTAATGCCCCGACAGTCAGGACTGCTGGCGCCGCCAAAACCGATATGCAGCTGGCCGTTTCTGCCCTGCTGCTGAACGATCTGCGCCAGTTTTGAGTCGAACTGGCAATAGCTCCTTTTTTTCTCCAGGCAAATACCCAGAACCTTTTTAGAGCAGAACTCCCCGATACTGACCGTCAGCTTGTCTTTTTTCGCTTTGGCCAGCGCCTTTTCCTCGCTGCTGCAGCGTGCCAGCCCCACATCCTGGCCCCAGCCGCCGTCTTTGCAGCAGTTACTGAAGCCAGCCGCGAATTTTTTGCAGTATTTCGCTTTTCCGGTGAAGGCCCTGACATCCACCCCGTTCAGTGCCGCGACATCCTTCCCTGCAGCCGCCAGCGCTGCCAGCTCAGACACGGCCTGGCCAAAGTCGTTGCTCTTCCCGGACGTGGCTTTGTCACACTCCCCATCGAGGCAGAACACATCCCCGCCACAAACCATCTGTTTCCCGCTCGTCCTGGTTTCACAGGAATATGTCGCATACTCATGCAGGCACGTGCCTTCCTCGCTGGAGAAGGCGCACTGGCGGGATGACAGGGTACAAGCCGTATTTTTCATCAGGCTTTCACAGGACCCGTTGTCCGCCGGCTGCGTGAGCCAGGTATCCTTATATTTCCAGCAGGCTTCCGTGAACGAGTAATCCCTGCCTCCGAGGGTGATGGTTCGCGTTCCTCCCGGACTGATACATTCCTCGCCCGTTTTTGTCCCTTCATCCTTACTGAACGGACAGCTTTCCACCCAGACGACTTCAGGTGCGTAGACGGTTTCGGTTTCCTCCATCACCAGGGTGACCGTGACCTGTACGGGTTTCTGGCTGGCCGATGATACGGTTCGTGATATTTTGCTTACAGCAAAGTTCTGCCCTGCAGTGACCACTTTGTCCACACCAAACGACTGATGAATCTTCGCCTTCCCGTCATAGGTATATTTCGTACAATGCGTGTTCTGGCCGCCTGAACATATCGATTCTGAACGTGGCCAGCTGATCACATCAATGGGGAACGTTCGTTCAAAGAGGGTCAGGCTTTCACTCACTGCACTCTTGCAGCTATCCCGCACCTTCCCTTCGGCGTCGCATTCTTCAATCCAGGGGATCACCAGAGGCTCACCATCCACCGAGACATTCAGCAGACGCCCATCGGTCGGGATCGTCAGGTTGCCACTCCATTGCCGGGTACTCCGGGTATAATTCAGCGTCACCACCTGCTGATAGGTTCGGTTAACTTTCTGCGTGGTGGCGTTATCCTTCAGGGTCGCTTCCCGTGTGCAAAAATTTTCCACCTGCAGGTCGCGCTCGCAGGTATGGTTTGTGAACTCGCTGCGGTTCACAACCTGGGCGGTACAGGACTGTCCGGTATCGCCGACAATGCTGTCGGCACGGGATTCGGTATCCTTTGCGGCCTGAATAAACGGCGCATCCTGAGATATCTGATCCGGTGGCCGGTTCGTGAACGACTCCGTAATCGTTTTGCCGGTATCCCCCTGGCTGAACTCCAGGGCAGAATCGCTTTTCAGGGAGCTGTCTCCGCTGGCAGTGACGCCGCCGTAGTATTTTGTCTGATCCGGGTTGGCGGTATACCCCGGCAGGTTTTGCTCACCACTGAAATTTTTCAGTGAGTTCAGACCATTGCCCTGCACCTGTTTCGCAAAATCCGAGCCGGCTTTATAGTCGCCTCCACTGTCAGCGCAGGCGGGGGATGCCAGCCAGATGAAGGTACCCAGGACAAAAAAATGCGCGGTCAGCACGGAAATAACCGTCTTCATTTCCACCCTCCCGCATCCCTCACCATTTCCGGTAACGCCATGAAGTACGGTTTATCTTTCATGGCTGGCTCCCGGCGGCATTTGAGGGCGCATCAAGCATCTGCCGGGCCACCTGTGCGCAGTCACCGGTTTGTGCGACTTTCTCCAGCGCCTGTTTGACGTGAATGTTACCGCGTACCACGTCATACCCGGCCTGACACCGTACCACCAGAGACGGCACACTCCGGATGCCGTACTGCGTGTACAGTGTCGGGTCGATCTGCACCCCGTCGGTCACGCCATCCTTCACCAGCTGCAGCACCGCGTCAGTGGTGGTCCTCATGTCGTTATTGATGAGCCCACGCAGTGTCGCCGGAATGCCGTACTGCCGGGTTTCGTGCAGCATCCGCTTCAGCCCCTCTTCAGGTATCGAGAAGGAGACAAAGTACAGCGCCCCTTCTGCCGGCTTTTCCTGATTCGCCGCTTTCTGCTGACTGGCCAGATTATCGATAAACTGGCGGTCAGATTTGGGCAGAGGATTGCGACTGATTTGCGCCTCAAGTTCCTGCTGCAGCTGTTTATCCGGATGCTGGCGCAGCTGTTCGCTGAGGTTCTCCTGCTGCTTCAGCCACTGCTGGTCCCCGGGAGTATTAATATTGTCAGCGGCTGACGCCGTCGTGCAAAGCAGACTCAGCCCCCAGGCCAGCCCCCTAATTCTTTTATTCATATTATTCTCTTCTGTCGACAGTTATGTGGAAAATGATGCGTCAGGACAATCTATAATTGCCAAAAACGCCAGACCGACGTCTGTAAATAGAAAAAGAGTAAGTTATTTTACAAAGCATACTTTCATGACAACGCCAAAAACCAGTTATTGAGGCGGTAAGTATTCGCAAAGAGCAGCAACAGTAAAAATGGTCACCCCCGAGAGAGAAAACACCACACCACCAACCCCAGACTCTTCTAATGCATATATTGAAATAGAAAATAAAATTATCGCAATACAATAAACACCATGCACAGCACCATTATTACCTGAGGCGAGATAAAGGACAGAACAAAAAGACAGTACTACACTGAGGAAGAGCACGGACAGCGTTTTAATATCCCGCCATCTCCACAGTAACCGGGGTGGTTCTTGTACTCTCTCAGGATATCCTGTTAACACAACAAGAAAGTATCTGACATCCCTGAGTCTGGCCATTTGCCTGTCCACCTCAGTGGTGTAGACAATGCTTTGCCGTTGCTGCCTGACACTTCGGAGGAACAAAAGAAGGCTTTCCTCAAAACAGTCGACTTCCAGGGCACATGGCAGACGTCCTTTAATCAGAGACGCCTGAATGTCAGAAAGCAACCCTTTGATATCGACGGGCAGAACAACCTGTCCATATGCCATCTGCGTTAACGCTTCACTGAGGTCATTAAAAACGGCCTTTATGTATTCAATATCCTTTTTTGTACTGATACCAGTCATGTAGACTCTCCGTTTGGGTGTATTTTACATTAAGGGATTCGTCCAGGAGGACAAAGATGCTTTATACCGTAGCGATCGTACTGTTTGGTTTCGCGTTCACTGCCAGGCTCAGGTTCAGATACCATCATTCTTTATTTCTGTTTCTTCAGCACACCCGCAACACTCAGGTTATTTTCGTCCTGCTTTTCAGTATTTATTTCATTTCTTTATTTTGCCACTTTTCTCCACAAAACTATTTTAATACCCCGTTATTCATTATTCTCTCAATTATATTTCCTTGCGTAGTGTTTTATATGACCTTTGCGAACCTGAGGTGCAAAGAGTCAGGGTTGCTACTAACCGCATTCAGGAACCTGAGGATAGATATTCAGCCAAAATATTTACCTGACGAAACCTCAAAGAAGGAATATGTCAGCGCACTGGTAAGACTGGTTGACAACATCGTTGTTCTTCAGGCATTACCTTTCCAGAAAATTTATTTTTCATCTCACCTGATAAGAGTGCAAGGTAAAAACTTTCTGAAGAAAGAATTCAGGAAGCGGAAAATACCCTGTTACTGCAAAGCTTACAAACTATGCTGGAGTGAAGTAGCAGTGCTGAACTTTCGCTATGGCGGTCGGACCCGCTTTTGTCTTTTCTCACACAAACTTCACGCTAACGGGGTTAAAATCGGGCGCACGGGGCACGCATTTGCTATCAAAAAAAGGAGCATCAAAAATATCAATTCAGCATCACCAGAGGAATGAAACTGTACAACGACCAGTAAATGGCTACGCAGTCTTTGGCCCGGACAGCCACGCCAGTTAAACAGACAAGATATCCCCCCAGGATGACCGAGCTTATCCGTAAGTCGCAACCGACACCTACTGCAAGGGAGAAAATAAGGTACGCTGGCAGAATAAATAATCCGGCCAGCGAATATGCAGCACGGCTTGCTTCCCACTGGCGGTACCGCCAGGTTTCCTCTGTTTTCTCCAGTCTCCGTCTGAAGGCTTTCAGTCCTGTAATCCACAGGCTGAGATCCCTGACTTCTCTTAACGATTTACCGTAAATCCGCACCTGTCGATATCGTTCTGCCCGCAGGAGACAGACCGCATACTCAGCCAGTCGCGAAGAGGGGCATTTTCTGTTTAATAGTGTCATTCGCATGGTATCGAGCACTTCCTGTACCTCCCTGGCAGCCTCCGATCGTTGCAGGATATCATCGGCAATCATCTGACTGATATTGTGTAAGTCCTGCATCAAACAATCCAGATGCTTATGCTTCATGTTCTGCCTCCGGGTTACAAAAATACGCAGTTACGTTTACGCCACATCAGGTAGCCATAGTTCTTGCGGGAGTTGGGTGGATTTTTGCCGGCCTCCCAGCGCATCACGCTGCGTCCAAGCGGATGGCACTGACCACTGTCCGGATACATGTTCACCATCTGATAGCGCCAGCGTTCTTTCGGGATGATCGGGGAGGGATATTCGTAACAGACCGCCTTGTCCTTCCCGATACTCTCCATAATTTGTCCCTGCCGGTGAAGCTTGAAGGCCATACGTTCACTGACCAGTACCGATGACTGCAGCGGGCTGGATTCATTACTGACCTGGCCGTTAAACGGGTAAAGTGAGCCGTGGCTTCCACCACACCAGAAGAGCACATCCAGCGGCATATGGAATGCACTGGCCAGCGCATCCGCAGCACAGGCGCCCTGCGCGATGGGGTTGGCAAACAGGATCGCTTCCGGATTCAGGATGGTGGTGAGGCTGCTGTCCACCCAGGTCGGGTCAATCTCGGACAGATAGGCAATATCCATGTCTCCGCCTTCCAGACAGCCTGCAGAAGTGATGATGTTCAGCCAGTACGTCAGCGGGTACTTGTACCAGTGAACGTGATAGAAGGCACCGTTCACCTGCTTATCGTCCTTTCTCGCGGTTCCCATGCCAGTCTTGCCGAGATTGATACTGAAGCCCCCCAGATTGACCATGCAACCTGGCGAACGGCTGACGTCCGTCATGGCCATCGGCTCCCAGTACCCGATGGCCAGACCGGGGCGAACAAAAAGCGGTGGCGGCGCCGGACACAGCTGCAGGGGATTACCGGGATTGCTGGTATCAGGCAGGTCGCCTTTACCAACCTGCACGCTGCCGAGCGACAGAGGGAAGATGCAGCGCCAGCACACATCGGTGATCGGGTTAACAAACCGGCCCTCACATGAGGGGTCAGCAGCCGCACTGAGGCTGTACCCCCACAACATCAGGGCACTCAGGAAAAGCGTCAGGGTTTTCACAGAAACATCCTTATTTTACAGGGAAGGTCTCAATATTCAGCCGTTCACCGGAGGGCGCCGGCGTGATCCGCGCCGGGACCGCCGTCAGGCCAAATCGCTTGCTCAGTACGCCGTTCTGGTCGAAATAGATCCGGCTGTCCAGCGCTGCGGAGGTGTCAGGGATACTGCCGCGCACCAGGATAATTTTGCTCATCAGGGTTTCCGGCACCTGACGCTTCATCCAGGCCAGCTGGTCGGCATCGTCACCATTGATGAAGTACAGGGTCTGGACAAACGGTACGGTTTTAAGCGGGTTCACCACATCGCCCTTGCGGGCAAACACCCGCCCCTCATTGTCCTTCAGGTCTTCGGTCAGGCGGATGCTGGGATCAAACCAGCGCTGCTCGTATTTCTCCGCACGCTTAATGCCTTCCACCGGCGCCGGACGCTGACTGTTCTCGATAACCCGCTGCTTAAACGCGTCCATCGTCTGGTCCCACTGGCCAGAGGATTGCAGCGACTGCAGACGCTGCGTGATGAGCTGCAGCATGTCCTGCTCCCGGACGGGCCATAAATCCCCCCAGGTACCGAGATCAGCCGCCTGAGTCAGCGGCGATAACAGACAGGCGGCGAGCAGACAGCCTTTCAGTCGTATCATTACTGTTCTCCTTTCATCCGGCGGGCAATGTCGTGCTGGATGTTGCGGGTCACATCGGGTGCGCCCTGAACCACGGCAGGTGAAACCAGAATGACCACATGATGCTGCTGCTGATACTCCGCCAGACTCTTCTCCAGCGCGTCGTTAAACCGTTCAGAGAGCGCTTTTGACTGCGCCTCTGTCAGCTGCTTCTGGCTGACACTGTCCATAAAACTGTCGAGCGTTTTCTTCATATCAAAAGCCACCACCCGCGGCGTGGAGTACTCCAGAACCACGCGCGAGAGAAACGCGCTGGTTGCCAGGGCGAAAAGCACGAGAGCGACGATGACGGGTATCCGGCGAAAGGTATGAGAGGTCGTACTGACCGGTTGTTCGGTGTTGTTTTTCATCACTGTTTATCCTCCATGTCATTCACCGGTATTCGGGATTCAAGCTCAGCCATTTCTTCTTTAAAGTTGCGACACGCGAGGCCATACACCGCATCGTGGATATCAACCCCCTCTTCCCGGCGCGCTTTCATGTACTCAAAATCCGGGCCTTTTGAGGAGTACATCGCACGGCTGAGCGGGTCGACGAACAGGCGGTGCCAGGAGCAGTTCGCTTCCACCTGCAGCATAAAGGAGGAGAACCACTGCTCTTTTGCCGAACCGAAGCCGTTAATCATGTCTTTCTCCAGCTTGCTGAACTGATCCGGGTACAGCTGGTTATACTTGGCAAATTCCTTCGCTGACTGTTTCAGAATGGCCTTGTACGAGGAGTTCCCCCAGGCAGCGCGTGCAGCGCTCGATGCGGTCGGGGAGTCGAAATCCACGATATTCTGGGTGATGGTGATATAGGCCCCGGTGTGCCGGCGCGCCGTCCGGTAGCCCTTCTCGATAAAGGTCCCCACCTTTTCGTTTTTGAAGTCCAGCAGTCGCCAGCCTTCATCGATAACGTTGAGTTTTTTCAGGCTGCGCGGGGACTGGTACATCCGGTTTTCGATATAGATGATGAGCGAGAACATCACCGCGACCAGCAGGGACTGGCGCGACTCCAGCCCGCCCAGCTCAAGGACCACCATCCGGGCATCGTCGTGCAGGGACGGCTCATCAGAGTTGAAGTACTCCCCGTACAGCCCGTTCACCGTGTACTGGTCGAGCAGGATAATCATGTCATCAAGACGGCTGCGCACCCCCGGTGAGTCGGCGTATTCCTCACTGTCTTTCTCGCTCCGGAGAAAGGCCACCACATCATCGATACGCGCCTTGTTGCGCTTACTCAGCCAGGCCGCCCGGACCGCCTGCAGGAGAAGACCTTCGTGCACTTCATCCAGGTTGCCGTTGGGACTGGCCATCACCGACATCTGGTCGCGGATACGCTCGGCGGACAGGTCAAAGTTAGCGTCGTCGAGAATATTGGCGAACGGATTAAACTTCAGCGAGTCGCCGTCGAGATACACGCCGCCCATGTTTTCACACAGGGACTTGTAGCCGTCGCCCATGTCGAACACCCAGGCAAACCCGCCGGAGTCGAGCACGCTGCGAATGAGGGGCTGAATCAGACCGGTTTTGCCCGCCCCGGAGGTGCCGCAGACCGCCATGTTGAAATTGGTATTGTTCATTCCCTCGTAGAACAGGTCGATGAACGCCAGCTGGTTACGGTAGGTGGGCGCCAGGAGTCCTGCCGGCGCCAGCGGACTGTCAGCGACAATCGGCAGAAGGTTGGCCACCTGGAACGTCTCCGCCCGCTTCACCACACCTGCCGCCTGCAGCTCTTTGAACAGGCCTTCGCCGCATTTGAACGGCATCATGGCCAGAAAATTACGCAGGTGATGATAGCGGGCCGGGATAAGCTGGAAGCCACCCTTACGGTAACTGTTGAGCACCTGCTGCTCGGTAGCGAGAGAGGCCTCTGCGTTATCGGCGGTATACGTGGTGATGTTAAAGAAGTAGGACACCAGAGAGGTCTGGTTGGTCGCCAGTCTCTGGCGGATATCGCCCCACTCCTGCATTTCCTTTATCACGTTCGGAAAGTACTTCGCGTAGGAGGTTTTGCTTTTCTTCTCCACGTCCATGAATTTCAGGTTGGCTTCGTTCTGGGTCTTCACCTGGTCCTCCACCATCAGCGTCAGTGTGATGACAAAGGGGCAGGAGATGGAGAGCTCCGGGTTCAGCAGGTTGGCGTAGTTGTCTGCAGCGGTCCAGAGAAAGGCGATTTCCGGATCACACTCCAGGTGGTAGTTCGTCACCCGGGTCACGCACTCTTTCCCGTCACGCCCCAGGCGGCCAATTTTCAGATGACCGGCGGTGACCTGCATATCAAAGCTGTCATCCACGCACTGATAGTTCAGGTCCTGATACGGGTCCAGCTTGTACGGCACCCGGTACATCTCATGCGGATCCGGGTTAATCAGCTCCCGCATCAGTTCGACCATCCCGGCCGCATCGAGGATACGCGTCGGGATGTAAGCCCCGCCGAGCGATGCCCGTAACACTTTAATCTGATTCTCCAGCTCCACGATTTGCGTGGTGGAGTTCTTCTTCCGGGGCACGCAGCAGGAGATGTACACGCGGTAGTTTCGCAGCGTCAGGGGCAAATCCAGATTGTCCGGCAGGGGAAATTGTGTTTCCGCCGCCCGGAGATAGTAGGCGCGGGTGATGGCATTAAACTTTTTAGCCTGTTTACCGCTCCAGCGGAATTCACGCAGACCATAGTCGATGTCATTGCCGACCAGTTTGCTGGAGACCAGATGAAAACTGACCGGGACGCCCCGGGGAAGTTTGCTGCGCAGTAAATGCTCCAGTGTGGCGACGATACTTTTATCCGCACCGGGTAAAGGACGCGCCTCAAACATAAAACCGACGGTTTTGTTATTAATAAACAGACCGGTCGCGGAATCATAATCCTTATAGGGCAGAATACGGCTGAACTGGGGGAAATTCATGCTGCCCAGCGTGTCATTGGCTTTCGCGGATTCGTCGGGCAGCTTCAGTGCTGACACCAGTGAATTCACAGCCTGGGTGACGGCATCGATAATGTTATTACTCATGCGGGCGTTCCTTTAAGAGCATTTCAAAATAACAAGGGTAATAAATGGCAAGAAGAATATTCACAGCCGCACTAGAAACTCCTTCTTATAATGGAAAACACAGGAATGAAAAACAATAAACACATGGAAGCAATAATCTGACCCGTAAAGATCGCATCCAACAACATCGCCCCTTTCCACAAACAAATAAGCAGAGTGATAAATAATAAAACCACATGAAAGAAAACAATCAGGAACAGAATGTTCGCTGAGAACTCCACATCACTCCCCCCCACCTCTAAGCAAAAAAAATAAAAAACGCACAAACTACAGATGATAAAGACACCATCATGTCGAATACTCTGAAAGAAATCAGGAGAAAACTCTCCGACCAGTCCATTGTAAGTCAGCCTGGCGCCCAGATAGATGAGCCAGTAGACTGGAGGGATAAACAAAAATCCATACTTTCTAAAAAACAGCATCATATCCATCCCCTGATTATTTGCTCATAGCGTTCAGTGCGTTAAGTTGTTTATATTTCTCGGTACATTTAGCGGCAATTGTCTTCGCATCGCGAAGGGTTAATGGTCCCGGGCTATTACGGAGTGCCGTTCGAAAACCCTCACCGGCACAGGGTATTTCATGAGAAATCATTAATAACTGTTCTTCAGTCGCTGTACCGTTATCTCTGTAATCATCGTAAACAAGATACAGCAGGCCACCCAGCAAAAAGAGTGGAAAGGCTAGGATAACAATGTTTTTAACCATGCTCACGACGTTTATTTTCATTTTTTATTCGCCTGGTATAATTCCCACTGACGGATATATACATCATACTGTCCCCGAGGCACATTAATGGTGACACCAGAACAGTCCAGTTTATTAACAGGGCTGGTAAAAGCGCCTGTCGGTATGTTTACCTCAAGTGTCCTGCAGTCGTCTTTCCAGTGTCTACCTGCTTCAAGTTCATCCATCGAAAATGAGTGAATGGAGATAACGAACATCCCGCAAAACCCAACCACCGCTATAAGCGCGCAGTATATGAATGTATCGCCTCTGTTAACTCGAAGATTGAGTTTTTCAGGGATGGCAACCATTGCCAGCGCACCGACCACACCAATAACAAAAAGAATCAGGCATATACCGTTAAGCCATGCAACGTTATGTCCAAGTATATAGTACGCTTTCACTTTCTTATTCCTTATGCTGCATACTTTCAAATAACGTGAGATTGTTAATACTGACCATCGGTCTTACTATTCACCTGCCCCCATCCGATCAAAGGAATAAATCAAGACATAAAACATATAAAAGATCACTGTGGCTGTAAAAAATCCCGTTATTACTGACAGCGTCAAATCAGGAGAACCGGCCCACATGTTTTTATCCATGAACACCATGAAAGAAAATAAAGCACTGAGACCTGTAAGCCCAAACAACATTAAAATACAGGCAAGCGTATCTCTTACAAAAACACCAATAATTACATAGCCGTAACCACAGATAATGATTGCCATTGCAAAAAACAGTCGTACAAAACCATCAAAACTTAACTGGTATTCAGCCATTTACCCACCCTCACTCAATGTTTCCATCACGCTGTTCAAAGGCTCGCGTGTTTTAATTTCAATGCACTCTCCTGTATTACTTCCGTAACCTCTGCCTCCACGTGCTTCGAGTACCCGTAGCATTTTTATGCAGACATCTGTATTAGGCATGGGAGTAATATCCCAAATTCCACCACCACTACTCGGCGTCATCAGCACCAGAAAAATAAAGGCATGCATACTTTATTTCCCCTGTTTATATATTAACGACTGAACATCCCTTCGATTAACTCCTGTAAGGTGACCGGCTTTTTCCCGCTTATCGCCTGTTCATACTCATCTGTACTGACATTTTCAATGACATCACCACACTGAAGCCGGTTTTGCGTGGGAGAGAATAAACCTTTATCAATATTCCTCTCCAGCAAGTGGCAGTCATGAGTCCAGTGGTGTGCTAGCGCTTCTGGTACAGGGTCATTACTGAAAGCAAACAGCAATAGATATACTGAAAAAGCAAGAGCAAGCAGCCATTTGAATAATTCATCCATCACGTTACTTACCCTCCGTGCTAAGTTTATTAACCTCTGCCTTATCCCTGTATCTCACATCCATATACCGTGTTACGCCATCCGGACAAGACCAGCCATCTTTCGCTTTAGCCAGAAACCCTGCCTGCTGCGCTTCAAATGCGGAGATTCTGCAGTTTTTCAGCGTATAGATGACATCCTGTTTTCTGGTTTGAATCTGTTTATATGTTGACTCAGGCTCAAGAAAGCCAAAAACTTCTGTAATCGCGACGACAATACACATTATCAGAATGATTGACTTACCCCACCATGACACAAACAACCTCTGCAAAAAGAAAGACATTACTACGGCAGTGCCAACAATCAACATCAACATAAAAATATATGACGAATCTTCGCGCAAAAGCAGCCATAGATATTTTATTGAGTCAGTCATTTTTCAAATCCTTTCATTTTTCGTTATCGACGTTCATTTCACACGCTACCGCCCATCCCTTTCAACGCAGAGGGCACTCGTTATAATTCAGAAATGAAAACTTACTGCAGCGCCAGTAATGGCGCTGTGAATCAATTAAGGCGAGGTTGTCCCCACGCCGATGGTGTCACGACAAAAAGAACCGTTGCTGGCTGGTGATATACATCATCTGCATCCACATACGGCGCTATCCACAATGACGTTGTCTCCTCCCCTTTTCTTAATGGCCGGGGATAATTACCTGGCAGCGTTGATGGCGACGTAAACGTTGACGCCACAACTGGTAAAGACATTTTCACTACCGGCAAAGACTGGCTCCTTTTCTCGGTTTCGAAATATGCTGCCTCATTCTTTGCCGTTGGATTATTTAGGTACACTGCCCGTGCTCGATCTTTCTCCGCTGCCACTCTGGCCCGGTTCAGGTTAGGTTGAGGCGGCAACGGGTACGAATTAACTGACGTTGTTCTGAAATTACCCTCAGCCAGTTGTGGCAACCCGGCCGCAGCCGGCTTTGCGTCACTGCGTTCCTCTTTCAGCTTCGCTTTTTCATTTGCCTGTTCCATCGTCATACAGGTATCCGACGTCGTGGCATTACATTGAAATTCGGTCTCTGTGCCCGCACACCCGGTTAAGAGCAAAGCGCTGCCCAGAGGAATTAACAGCATTAATTCCTTCATATATTCACCCGTAATCTGTTTATTTTTTAAAAATCGATTTCCAGTCAGTCTTCCTGAATACTGCTTCTGCAAGATTATTAGCAGCCCTTACAAGCTCCTCATAAAGTTTGGGGTCTAAATAATTTGCAGATTGAGGTACAGGCTTAGGCTCCTTTTTCTCCTGCATCCTCTTCATTACGCAGGTACCCCCCCTGACATCCTTCACCCGAGAAATCCCCTGCGGACAGGAGTCCTACGGAAAACCACAGCCATCCCGGTAAACACCACAGACATAAGCAGCCAGAGCCAGAGAATATTATGCGTATAGCTCTGGTCGATATATGCTGCATACCCTGCCGCATCCGTACTGACGGTGGTGCAGTCTTCCTGTAAAACCGGAGGCAGTGGTGCGTTCACCGCATCACCATAGAGTTCTTTCGGCCCGGTGCAGTCCTGAATGACATATCCCTCCTGCTGCACAGACTCTACGGTTTTCACCAGCGTCTGGCCGAACGTGTACGGTCCCGTCCGGAACACCAGAACAACCAGTAACATCATCATGGCCAGCGGATAGACCACCGCACACTTAACCAGCCAGTGAGCCCAGCGCAGTGCTGACAGAACAGCAGTAATGAGAGACTTAGCCATTATTTTCCCCCTGCGGCGCTGCGCCCGGAGAGAACTCCCGCGGATCAAGTTTGCCCAGCTTCTTCAGCATCTCGTCAGTATTGAATCCGTTCATACCGCCGCCTGACTGATGATGTGCATCAGCCTGCGGTGCCGGCTCCGCCTCCTGATTCTGAGCCTGCTGTTGCCCGTTCTTTTCCGCTTCCAGCTCTTCAATGGTTTTCAGCTGAAAACCATCCTGAAAGACCACGGTTACTTCATTGCCGGCACCAATCGGAATGACCGGGTGATACTGCTCGGCCCTTTTGATGTAGTACTCGCTCAGCGTCTGCGCAGCTTTAGATGCACCACCGCCGACGCCCATTTTCAGAACATCACCGGCGCCAACAGATGCGGTTGCCCCCAGGCCAACTGCCGGCTGTGAAGCCCGTTCCATGCCCTGACCAATCCCGTCAA
Source organism: Klebsiella sp. G-Nf4 (assembly GCF_002810615.1). NCBI lineage: Bacteria > Pseudomonadati > Pseudomonadota > Gammaproteobacteria > Enterobacterales > Enterobacteriaceae > Klebsiella > Klebsiella sp. G-Nf4. The sequence continues at coordinate 33,121 of NZ_PION01000016.1, forward strand.
CAAAACCGGCCCCCCATGCCCAGCCGAGGATTTTTCCGTTACGCATCACCACCTCTCCCTTAACCCCGTTTTTCCCCATAAATGACACGTGGCCGTTAATGGGCTGATCGATGGTTTTATCACCTTTGATACAGCTGATATTGCGGGTCCGGACAATGGCGCGCTCACTCGATACGTCGCCCCAGGCTTCAAGCCCCACAAAACACCCTGTCAGGTCGTAGGTTTTGCTGTTTGGCATTTCCACGCGACCGGTGATACGCAGCTGCATCGGTACAGTGGATTCATTCCCCGTAACAGACGCGTTGGCATCTGCCCCCTCGATAAGCATGCTTTTTGCAAAGCTCCCCGACGGAATGTACGGCAATGACTTCGCGTTCTTTCCTTTGTCGTAACTGAACGTTTTACGCTGTATCTGGTTTGGTACCGGCACAGACTGGTAGCTGACCTGCGGCGGCGGTGTCATACCATTCCCCGGATAGAATGCCGTCGGAGGCGGTACCGCGGCGCCGGTCTGCGGCGGATAACTGGCTGGTTGCGGCTCCCCTTCCGGACCGGGTGGCGGTGACGGAGGAGTAGGCGCGGGCTCGCCACCAGAGACAGCCGGTTTCACGCCCAGCGCCTTCAGCTGATTCTGCATGGCTTCATTGTCACTGCTGAGCTTGTCGATACGTATCTGGTCAGCGGTTCGCGCCTTACTCAGTAGTTCCACTTCCCCCTGCAGGGAGTCAAAACGCTTGTTGAGATCTGCGGCAGTCGCCTGCATTTCGGTGGTCGCGTGCTGCTCCACCTTACTGTTGAAGCTGCTGTCGACCACCCCGGTCATATCCGGCGCGGGTTCGCCCTGAGCCGGAGCTTCCTCATCAGAGCTCATGTTCAGATCTGACAGATACAGCCCGCCTCCGACTGCTGCTGCGCCGCCCGCCAGAATGAGTCCCAGCCAGATATATTGCTTACGTTTGATCAGCGTGTTGAAGTTGGCCATCAGCGCTTCACTCCTTCATCTGACGTCGTGACCCAGATCTGCATGCGACCACCGGCAGTCAGCAGGCCCGCCGGGGTACTGAACATGACGGCACGTGTTCCGGGCTGCCAGAAATCGCTTTCACGCACCATACGGGGCGACAGGGAGACGTTATCCAGACTGAAACGGACCACTTTCAGGTGGTGCCCGACCCAGACCCGGTCGGCAGTGGCGCGCAGACCAGCCGGCACCTGCAGCACTTCAGAGGTGACGGGGACAGACTGATACTCATCGGGTACGCTGCCCTGGCGCACGGCGCGATTCAGCGAAACCAGTAACGATTCATAGGGGTTCGACTCTTCCCAGGCTTTTGCCGGACCGGGTGTCCCCGCCAGCTCGCTGACCAGCTGAATTGTCCGGCCTGAGCCCGCACGGGGCACGGCACGAATGGAGAAGTTCAGCCCGCGTTCGGTTTCCACAATGAAGGTGAATGGTTTTTTACTGACGGTCGCCAGAATGGCGCCGCCGCTGTCGGTCTGCTCCTGGTTTGTCAGGCCACCGTCCAGGCTGTTTATCGCCGTGATGCGATCGCCTGGTACAGTGAACAGATTCGGGTCGGTGTTACTCACGGCAATATTTGCCTGACCGCCATTGGTCAGGGGGACCACTGTCGGCGCCAGCGTACCGCTGAGGGTCGCTGACATCGCGGGGGCGACCAACAGCAGACAGCCTGAAATAAATAACGGGTTAATTTTTTTCATTATTTATTTCTCCAAAACGCGCCAGCCAGCTGACACCATCGACACGACTGAACTGAATGACATAGCTTTTAATTTCACTGTAGGGTTTGGAATCCCCAATCCACGTTTTCAGCTCACCCCGGATATCCACGCGGTTCTCTGCCGGCCAGGCACGGATCGACGTCATATAAAAGGTGGCATTAACGTTATTGTCTTTAATGCGTTTCGCATCTTCAGCCAGCTGGACCTTGAGGCTGTTCTGCGAGGCGGGTAATACATACCGGAGTAGCTGCTGATGCTGGGCATCAACCGTTTCCGGCGTGACATTCAGACGCAGGGCAATAAAGGACAGGCCCAGCTGCTCAATATAAGAGGCGTCAGCCTGGTTCTGAGACACCGCAAAGGGAGCACTGAATAACATCGGTGTCACAGCGACTTTCTGTTCTGTCTGAAGACGGTAATTATTTATGCCCTGGATAATATTGGTCGCAAGACTGAGGGTCAGGAGTGTCCCCAGACTGATAAATCCCACAGCGATAACGCGGGTGGTATTTTGTCTGGCACCATGTTCCATATGTTATTTCCCCGTTGATTTATTTAATCCACTGCCGGAAACAGGAGTCCGGAACATCATGAAAGAAACCTTTAAGAAGGGAGGTTGGCAGATACCAGTAAATCAGGTCGCGTAGCCAGGAACTGCCCCGCCCTTTTTTCAGTTTCTTGATACCCCAGAAAACCAGTGCCGCTGCAGCTATACCAAAAATGAACTTGCTGGTCCAGAAACCCCAGCCGAGACAAATCACGGCCGGGATAAGTTCATCGAGATATAAGCCAAACCAGCGGGACTGGTTAGTCAGTGTTTCCGGGAAACGGTATCGCTTTAATTCGTCTCCCGTCATCACGAGCGTCCTGTCAGTAACCGGCGACTGACATACCGATGGTGATAAAGGTGGAAATAATCGCGAAGCCGAACAGGAACTTCACGTTTTTGGTCATCATGTACATGATGCCGCCGGCGACGACTTCTGCCAGAACCACCCATTTGACGACGCTGGAAGACTTACCAAACGTGCCTTTAACGGTCGCATCCCCGGACTTCATCAGGTCGGTTGCCGTGGTGGTGGCCATCGCAGCATCCGGGAAGAACGCCGCCACAGCAGCAACCGGCAGCGCAACTTTAGCGACTTTCAGGGCTTTCTTTTTATTGAAAACGCGAGACAGAAAAGACGGTTTGGTTTCTTCAGAGACAGCAGTACCCTGAACACTTAATACAGCATTCATATTTATTTCCTTTAAAGAGAATGTATACGTTAGTAGAAAATCACATCTAAACCTGATTTTTTATATCTTTACCTTCCTTCCTCCTCGCTCTGTTCAGAAAAAATATAATTGGGGAAGCGTCTTAGATGATCTTTAAGTCGCATCGCCACTTCCGTTGACTTCGTTCTGCCACTACGGTTCTTTGCGCTAACTAAAAGTGCATGAGTGTCGTCATCAAGGTAAACGGAAACAATATTCTTATTTCCAGTGTTGGTATAACGCTTTGACACACAACTTCTCCGATTCGAGACCTTATAGACAAATCATTACACAGAAAGGCACAGGAAATAAAGGGGCTAAATAGCCCCAATTTATTTAACACTTCATTAACATTATATATTCGTAAACACTCTCAATGAAAAAATATATTTTCCTGGTCTTGTAACAATCCGATATGAATGAGCTAAAAGAAGGATAGATCTCCAGTACTTTCTCTTTCGAACGATCGATTCTTTTTTTCACAATTTTTTCAGACACACAGATATAACTTGATATATCCAAATAGCTAAAGCCAAGAACATAAAATGAAAGAGGAATTATATTCAAATCACTTATCTTTGAAATAGCCTCATCAAAATCTGAATTACCTTTTGATTTGATAACCTCCATTTTCCGGCTGGGTAATGGAACCGTTATCAGAAGATTTATTTGCCAAAAAAAATAAAAATCATCATCCAAAAGACTGATACACTCAATCCGAATTTGAAAATTCGATTTTCCACACGAAAAAATTTTACTTAAAACACAGCCTTTACCTAGCACCATGCAATCAAGTTCTAATTGGGAAAACATCAAATCCAATTCATAAAACGTTCCAGAAAAACTACCTGCTACACATTCTGTTTTAAAAAAGTCATACATTTGTTCAAATGATGTGTTGGAATATAGTACATCACGTTGTTGGTTTCTTACGCAAACAGAGACAGGTGAGATGTTATACAACCCCTTTATGTGAAGAAGAGCATCCCTAACCGATTGACTTAAGCTGTCATCACTACTACGATCCATCGCACACATAGGTTCCTCCTTAGAAGGTTTCTATGGATAGTTGGTGTAGAGAGGGTTCGACTCTCTACACCAATGATTCTCAAATTTTCAATTACACCTAAATTATAAATCCCATTGAAAAGGATGTCATCTGATTAGCTTAGATCATTCTTCCAAATATTCACCAATAAGAAGAACAATAATTCATTCTACAATAAATAAGCCAGCCCAACCAATGATTACATTTATATTACGTAAAATCTTACGCTATTCATCCTCAATCTCACTTTCATTCGGAAAGAACTTCTCCATCACCGCACTAACATCGTCCCGTATGTTCTCTATTAACCCTGACCATTCCCACTTTGGATTGCCATTAACATGAGGACTTAGACACTCGATCCCCAGCACCTTATTTACAGTAAACTGAGTTTTAACCATGCTTTCTAGCAGTGCTCTATTGAATGCCATCTGATTAAATCCGGATTCTTTACGTTCCATCTGGGCTTCATAGACACGCAAACCAAGCTCAAGCAACATAGATGCAATACTTGAATAGCTTATATCTTTCTCTTTCGCACCTTCAGCACGACGCTGAACTGCTATCGCATTAATTTTTTCAGCAACATTGTCATTTACATAAACCTGGATCTTAGCCATAGTCCCTCACAATTATAATCTCGTATAATCCATAAACCCTAAGAGCTAAAACTACGCATGTTGCGCGATTCACAATTAGAGTCACTATGATAGAAATGAAGATTCACTTCACGAATCACTATCCTTTTAGCCACGAATCTAATATAGATTCATGGCACTTGTAAATAAATGTTTTACAAAAAAATAGTCTCTACTGAATCTCATGCAATTCGTTAGTGAATCTATATAGATTCATAGCCGATTCGCATTAACACATTAAATAAATGTACTGCACATTATTTATTTCATAACTCACTGTTTCCAAATAGCAATCTGCAAAATTTTAATTTTGCGTGGGGTGTGGTGATTTTGTGGTGAGGAGTGCATATCTGTTGAGTCTGGTTCTGGTCTGGGTTAACGTATTTGCAGGAATCGACCCGGAGGGAGTCTTTTGAGAAAACAACTGGTATTAGCCACCCTGCTTTTAATTTCCATGCCTGCCTGGTCTGCGGATTGTTTTGATATGGCAGGACGGGACTATCGAATAGATCCCGATCTGCTGCGGGCTATTTCATGGCAGGAGTCTAAATGGAAGGTGAATGCCATCGGGAAAAACCCGGGAGCTGGCTACGGTGCCGGACTGATGCAGATCGACTCGCAACACCAGGGTGAACTGTCGCAGTACGGTATTAAACCGGGACACCTTCTGACTGATGCCTGTCTGAATATTTACACCGGTGCTTATTATCTGGCACTGGCTTTTAAAAAATGGGGAGTCAGCTGGGAGGCAGTCGGCGCCTACAACGCCGGGTTCCGGAGAACGGACAGGCAGGCCATGCGACGACTGGAGTACGCCAGGAAGATTGAGGCCATCTACCTCGCTATCAAGAAAAATAAAAATGCCGGCCAGTCATCTTTAACAACAAAATGAAGACCTCATTCATGAGGTCTTCAGAACAGGGAAGTGATTAATCAATTGCCCGCCATATTAAATGCCGTTCGGGATGATGAATAATGCTGATGTAATCCTTCAGTGCATCCTGCCGTGAAACCAGTCGCCTGCAGATCTGGTCATATTGCGGCCCCATTTCAGCCACGTGCCAGGACAGCCTGTTCATAATCATCAGCGTGGCAATAATGCCTGCTGCATCAGCGCTGACCTCACCTTCGAAATAATTTCCCGGGATGCACATCCTGTAACGCTGCTCACCTTCAGGTGCGATATATCCGGTCTGCGTGGTAATGAACTGGATGCTGTTGGGTGCAATATTCCCGCCGACACCCTGTGGAATAACCCAGTAAGACCAGGAACCGCCGTCGTATTCAGAATGCTGGCGTAACCAGTTCGCGGCCATAGTATCGGCTAACGGCGTAAAAAAGAGCTCCGGGATAAAATCCAGGCGAGCTTTACCATTGGTTACGGCACTGCGCAGATATTTATCTGTTTTAAACTGTTCGTCTGATTCACGAGTGGCGGTGTTGACTTTCATTGTGCGCATACTGATTTTCTCCTTCGCGGTTTATTAAAACGTTCGACTTCATCACTGAGCGGCGAAGGGCAATTTGCAGCCGACGGGGAGGAAATAAAGGGGCGCGCGGCGTTTATATACCCCTTTATTTCCTCCACGGCTGATGCTAAAAGCAGCCCTCCGCGAAAGATGAAGTCGGGCGATATCGAGCAGGAGTGAGAATGCGCACAACCCTGAACGTCAATCCGGTGTTTATCAGATTCACGTTCAGGCCCTGGAGTGGCGGGTATTTATCGCCACGGTGAGAGCGGCGCATCCTGATAAGGATGCAGCAAGCGAGATTTTGAATTTGCGTCAGGATGGAAGCCCGACAGGGCAGAGACAGCTTGCTGGCTCTGTTCACGACAGCCGTGTCCCGACAGGGACGACGCCCGGGTCAGTATTTATTTAATCTTTCATCAGAGATAAATAGCGGAAGAGATACACAGCAGAATAGCGGAAGCGATGTAACAGGGATGAATAAAGAATATTGATGAGATAATACCGCGCCGGAGTAATACGGGCGGCGCGTAGCGCAGCCGGTATTATTCAGCGCCGCAGGCGCTGCGGCCTTTTAGCGCAGTCGGGCAGGTTATCCCCTGCCCTTCCGGTTATTTACGCGGCCCCCTGTATTCCGCGCATAAAGTCCCGCATAGACCTGAACCGGCGCAGATCTGCAAGTCGTTTTTCAAAGTCATTGAGGTAGAAAACCGGGGTATACCTCACACGCCGGATCTGCATCGTGAGCGTGTTGCCCGTTACCACTTCCGCTGCTATCCCCAGCAGTGACAGCTGGATGAATGCCATATCTGCCGCCACCGGATCGATGTCAATGCAGCTGCCGAACATGTGCATGGAGGGGTTAATATCCGCTTCAAGCAGGCACTCTGCATAGGCGATCAGCATCCCGGCAGCCCCACACGCCGGATCGCTGACTGTGGCAATCCCTTCCCGGCGGATAGTGTCTCTGACACCTGGCATTAGCATCCGCGCCATCAGACACTGCACTGAATACGGGGTAAAATACTGCCCGCGAAAGTTATCTCCGAGTTCAAGCTCCATGAAAATGGCACCGAGAAAATCATGAAATTTCGCCTCCAGCGCACACACCATCATGCAGAACATTTCCTGCATGTTCGCGATGTCGGTGGCCTCGTACCGGGCGCAGATTTTCCGGCAGTGCTCCATGCTTTCCGGCGTTCTGATGCGGGCCATATCCAGTTCACTGGCGGCCAGTGACAGAAAATCACTGAACACCTCCCAGCGTCCCAGATGGCGGCCCGTGTCTTTAAACACACGGATAAAGCGGCTCCGGCTGTGCTGCTCGTCCATCAAACGCTGAACAGAAGGCACCATTTCCGGGACCTGTAGCCTTGCCTGAATGACAGCGCTGTTATCCGCAGTTCCTCTGGCCATGTTAAAAAAATCGGCAAAACTCAGCTGTGACATACAATTATCTCCGCTGTTGCCGCTCCCGAAGGAGCGGCTCACCTTATCAGTTACATGCGCGTTTAAGTTCAAGCGTGCGGAGTACCTGCCCGAAGGCGGTGTTGTTCATCGCGGGGATATGAACGCCGCGCCCCTTACGAATACTGCGGGCAATATGCCGTCCGAAGGCTTTCAGCGCCGGATCAATCTCCTGGGCCGCAATATCGTCTCGCTGGATACGTGGATGACGACGGGGCTTTACAGCCGCTGTGGAAGGTGAAACAATACTTCTGTTCATAGAATTAACTCCGTCTGGTAGTTAATGGAGCCGTAAAAACCGTTACAGCGATTTTTACGGCGTGGATTAAGCAGGGTTTTCCCTGCTTTTTTCATTTCTGGAACAGGTTAAATTCCTCCTTAATGCGCGTTGTAATCTGCGCATGGCTCAGGTTGCACACATCCCGCAGCCGGAAATATCTGGCTCCGTAGCGGGCGTATATCTCTGTCACGTCGCAGCAGTACATTTCAGCCATCATGAAGGACTCCCATTCATTGTTTTCGCTCGTTGACCAGTTCAGCGGGTACATCAGTCCCAGCGCCTCGTGAAAGGCATGAACGTCGATTTCTTCCAGTGCTTTCACCGCATCGTTACGACGACTCAGCCAGTACGCACGTTCTGCCTCTGCGGTGGTCTGCATTCCCAGGACTGCAGAGGATTCGGTCAGGTGTGAGTTCATACGTCTCTCCTTATGTGGATCGCCGGCGGCCCCCGGACCGCCAGATGTTGGGTAAAAAAAGCAGATTCATGGCATATGGCGTTCAGCACGCATTGAGTCAGCAATGTATTTGCGTGCGTCCTTCCACGCTTCCTTACCGGTATCACCATAAAAAAGCTCAACGAGTTTCCGGGACTGAAGCCACGGTTGTGCAACGCCGAAATGCACCTGCAGAACGTCCGCGTGCCAGTCAACCACTCCCGCACCCAGGACGTTATCAGCCATACGCATCAACGTGCCCCATACCAGTTCAGCTCTTTCGCTTTCTCTCAGGCGCTTGTTTTTAAGCTCCGCCAGATACATCAGGAGGCTCTTTTGCTCGCTAATCACGTTGGCCTGACGGTTTTCAACCCATCTTTCGGTAGATTCTTTGGTGGCGGTTTTGACGTTGACGTTCTGTGTGTTCATTCTGCTTTTCCTCTGGTCTGGTGGTTAATCCATCTCTCGGTGAGTTCCCTGGCGGCAAAGGGCAAAGGAGCAACGTCGTAAGGAGGAGAACAAGGGGCGGAGACAAAAAGTTTTTGCGGTCCCTGGCAAAAAGTTTTTGGCGGAGTTTATTTACCCCTTGGGTGACGACACGGCGGTGCTACGAACAGCCCTTCGCCGGGGAACGAACTAGAGATGACTCACCAGGGGAAGGGATGAGAATGAACACACCCGACACGACGGAACGGCGTGGCGCCATCAGAGTGCCGGCAGGTGTATCGCCGGCACGGTGAAAGCGGCGCGGCCGGAACGGTCGCAGCAAGCGCTGCAGCTGACCTCAGACACTAGCCGTCAGGCCCGAAACCGCGTAGCGGGTTCGGCGGAGCTTACCGCGTCTTTTCGCGGTTAGCGGAGTGTGGCTCGACGACTGAACCGCGCCAGCGGGTCAGGAGCCGAAGGGGTCCAGAGTTGTTATGCCTTTGACGTAAAGGCCTTAAAGGGTTTAACAGCGACGACACAGCAGGGAGAAGAAGCAGTAAGACAGCGGGCAGCAAACAGGGAAGACGCCGAAAGGAAATGCGGGCGGCGCGTCAGCGCGGCCCGGTTTTCCCGGCGCCGCAGGCGCGCGGCCTTTTTGCCCGTCTCGTAGTCAGAATGACAGGTTTAAGACAGCTACTGTGCGATCGCAGCGTTTCATTCCCTGCATTGAACTCTCACCATGCAGTCATGCCTTCCAGCAGTTCACAAAATACGTCTCGCTCTTTCATCTGTGCCCTCTTCGCCTGCTCTGTTCCGGTATCAGTCAACAAACATCGAGACCGGGATTTGAAATCGATTTGCCAGCGCCCGCATGTGATCAAGGGTCAGACTGCGTTCACCACTGAGGATCCGGCTGACGAGCGATTTTTTACCTATCTCATTTTCGAAATCGGACTGTGAAAGCCCGTGTTGCTGCATAAGAACCCGCAGCAACGATACACCGTTTTTGCCTGCTTCGATGCGCGTATTAAATTCTTCAAATTCCACCGCGTTATCTTCCCAGGCATCGATGCGGGCAGTCAGCATATCAACCAGCGGGCTGTCCGGATCATGTTCCAGAAGATATTCAACGAGTTTAAGTGCCTCTTCGTAATCTTTGCGGGACGAGCTGCCACCCAGCAGAGGGACAATACTGGCCAGGTCATTCGCAGCTTTAATGGCATCGCTAAAAATCATTCTTTGTGCTCCCGATAATATTTCGTTAAGCGATCATATTCAGCATGGGTGGTTATGTGTTTGACGAATATCTTTCCGCGCTCAAAATCAGCAAAAAACATCATTCTAAGGTTATTACCGCCGATATCGATAACCCACCATTTCTCCCGGTATTTCATGCGATCCAGACTAGTAAAGTATCGCTTTAGCTCATCCGGTTTTTTTGCGACAACCCGCTTTAGTACACGATAGGTGTCATCGATGGCCGCTGCATCATTCGGATAGTGTCTTGCCGCCTCATCAAAAGGGGCTCGTGATATAACATGCACGCCATGTCTCCGGTTTCCATTATGGAAACATTGTACTTAACTCTACGGGAGTTGACAATATGGGAACAGGCTGACAGGCCAATTTCTTCCCCGCCAGCCATTCCGATTACCCGACTTTTACGACTTCAATGCCCAGGATCAGAGCGATGAATTCAGCTTTGTTCTGCAGCAACCAGGCGCGAGCTTCAAGGGCTCTGTCGCATTAGCGTATGCATGTCAGCAATTGTATGCTGCTGAATTTACAGGCAGTTAACAGATAAAATTGTTCTGCGGGTGACAATCCATCACTTTGTGGGGGTTGCTACTGTCCTTTACGTATCATGTGGAGCAGCTCAATACCTGCCAGCAACGTCGGTGCCCGACGGAACGACTTAAATCCCAGCATCAGACGTATTCGTCGTTTGATATTTCGATGATCCTGCTCAATCAGGTTATTCAGATACTTGCTTTGCCTGTGGAATGGTCGACAGTGATACCGCGTTCAGCCATTATCTCCTCGAGATTTCGCAGGCTGAGTGAGTAAGTCAGATACCAGCGAACACACTGAGCAATAATATCGACAGGATAGTGCAGACGTTTGAAGGCTTTTCGGATCAACTGCATAGTGAGGTAATATCGCAAAAAAAACAGTATGTTATCTGACGGCTTCTTAATGCGACAGAGCCGAATTTCCGCTTTGCTCAAGCAGATAATCTCATCCAGGTAAAACTCCCTCTGTTAAGCGTCCCGAAATGAAAAGGCTACTGCCATCATGGCCCCGGTAAACACCAAGATTAAGCCGCTCAAAAAGACAAAGGTAAGATGACTGCCGAGGAAAACTACGGATGAGATGACGCCAATCACCGGGACGCCCAACGTGAAATTTGACATTGTAAAGCTGGATACTTTTCGGCCGCACTCCGTCGATATCACGAAACAAACAGAGGTCGCAATCGGTCCGATGAAAACAATCAACGCGCAAAGCAGCGGACTCCAGTGGATCTCACGTGGCCATCCCTCATATTTAATGGCAAGCAACAGCATCGGTATTGTCGCAAATAACATTTGCCAGGGTGCCAGCGCCAGCGGTGACAGATGCCATTGATGCTGTTTAACGTGAAAAATCACCACCGACCAGCAAAGCGCCGCTAGTAGCAAGAACAGATTGCCCTTTACCATCCCCTGCTGGGACCAGTCTATCTCCAGCGGAGAGCAGATGATGGCAATACCGATAATGCCTATACATAAAGCGAGCAGCTGCTTTTTCTGGGGCAGCGATTTATTGATTATCCAGGCGAAGAGCACCCCCCACAAAGGCGTTGTATAGGCCAGCAGTGCCGCCCGACTGACGTCGGTATATTGCATTGCGATCAGCCCCAGCGCCGTAAAGGCGAGCATCTGAAGGCCTCCGACGCTGAAGACTATCGGCAGATCTTTTTTCGATGGGACGGTCAATTGCTTTTTACACCCGACGATGATAAACAGACATATTCCGGCGGTTAAGAATCGCAGGGTTCCTAGCCACAGTGGAGGAATATCATGGAGCGCTGTTTTCATCGCTGGCCAACTTAATCCCCATAATAATACCATGAGCGTCAGCATCAGCCATAGGCTATATCCTCGATATCGGTCTTTACGCTTTGCCAACGGCGTTATAGGTGTATTCATTGTCCCACTCATGATGTCGATTATATTTTTAATTTTTGCAACGCATCGAACGCTTGCGCTAAGTCATTGATCAAATCCAGTCCATTTTCAATGCCGACCGAAAGTCTGAGCAGATCGTCAGGACAAGATGATTCCTCTCCTTCGGTATCTTTTCGGTATTCAATCAGGCTTTCTGTTGACCCTAGCGAGATCGAGTTTCTGAATAGCTTGGTAAGTTTAGGTAATATTCTTGCGGCCACGGCTCCGTTTTTCACCCGAAATGACAGCATTGCGCCATAGAGATTATTCATCTGAACTCTGGCTAGATCGGCGGATTCATTGGCGGCTATTCCAGGATAGAAAACTTCGGCAATGGCGCTTTGCGTTAACATCCAGTTTGCAAGTTGTTGCGCATTAGCGCTAGCTTTACCGTACCTTAACGCCAGGGTGCGCATCCCGCGAACCAGCAGCCATGCTTCCATGGGCTGAAGAATCAGTCCCGCGCTGGTTCTGAAATTTAATATCTGCTGCCACCAGTAATCGTTTTCTTTGCACACCAGAAAGCCCGCAGTCAGGTCTCCGTGGCCGTTTAAATATTTTGTTGCGGAATGCAGGACTATATCGGCGCCTAGCGCCAAAGGCTGTACCGCAAGCGGGGTTGAGACTGTAGAGTCGACGATTAACCGCGATGCGTAGCGCTTGGCGAGACGGGCGACTCTGGCAATATCGACGATCTTCCATAAGGGATTGGTGGCGGTTTCCGCCCAAACAAACGAGATAGCTCTTCCGGCTAATGCCGTTTCCAGGGCATCATAATCAGATAGATCAATAAAATAAATCGTAATTTGATGTTGACTACAAAAATCGCTCATGATTTTGAAAAATTCATAGTAGCAGTCTTTTTCAACAACAATGGCATCATGTGGCTTAAGAGTCAGCAAAACTGCCCACGCCGCTGAAACACCGGAGTTAAACGCCGCGGCAGACGCCCCGCCCTCCATTTTGGTTAAAATATTTTCCGCCAGTTGGGTGGTTGGATTGCCGCTGCGAATATAATTGATCGCTGCATCATTCATTATTGTTCTGGATGAAACGGCGGTATGAATTGAAGGAACCAATCCCCCCGTTATGCTATCCGTATAGTGATCTAACCCCGCAAGTAACGTATCAAAATTATTCATTAAAATGTCCGTAACAGAATATATAAATGGGTTTAATTTCTATTCATAATCGTAATCAGATCGATAACCAGTTGAAAGTTATCCAGCAGCTCTATAGCCTGTCAGCTGATCCTATGCCGGGAGAATCTCTTAAAATGAGAAAAAATTAAACAGAAAAAATAACGTGCTAAGATATCGAAAAATTAATACATAGGCTCAGAAGCTATGTGACAATCGCAGAATTAACTCTGTTCCTGCGCATGACCCTAGCCGCACGCAGCAGGAGAGAACACGAGGAACGAGATGCAAAACGTGAGAAAGCTCCCCCCACTAAACTGGCTGCGTTCTTTCGAATCGGCGGCAAGACTCATGAGTTTTACCCTTGCCGCAGAAGAACTTCATATGACACAGGGAGCGGTCAGTCAGCATATCAGAAGCTTGGAAGCGCACCTTAAATCACATCTGTTCATCAGGCTGGCGCGCCGTATTGAACTGACGGAAGAGGGACTGGCCTACTTGACCATCGTGCAGGCATCAATTCAACATTTAGAAATCGCCACAAATGAGATTTTTGGTGAAGGGCATCGCAAACAAATCAAGGTTAAAGGGAGTATCGCTTTTTTCACCTACTGGCTTAACGCCCGTCGTCTGAGCCTGTTTCATCAAGAACATCCGGATATCAATATCCAGTTCAACACTGATATCTGGATGCGCGAGGAAAACATCAGCGCCGATATGGAGATTCGTTGGGGGAAGGGCCAGTGGCAGGGCGTCAATTTCGTGCGTCTGACCCATGATAAACTTTTTCCCGTTTGCGGACCAAAACTACTCAATCAATTAAATTTAAATGATATTCATGACCTTGAGCATCATAATCTCATCCATGTTATGGGCTATGAACAGGGATGGGGAGAATGGTTAAAATATGTCGGCTGCAGTACCGTCAATACCTCCAGAGGAATGCAGTTCGACACCTATGCCTGCGTCCTTAATCTTGTTGAGTCGGGATTTGGCGTGGCGCTGGGCCGCTCTTCATTGGTCGAGGATCAACTGAAATCAGGCACGCTGGTCGCCCCTTTCGAACAGCACTTATCGACGACCGAGGATTTCTATTTGATTTATCCGACCACCGGTTTCAGCAACCCTTTTGCCAGACGTTTTGCTGAATGGCTTGTGAGGCATTCGTCAGGGGATACATTAATGTAATAAGCATTCCATGTGATACAAAAGCACGTTCATTCTGATTGCTGATACTTACCTCTTATACACTGCCCCCTGGCCTGATGCATCTGGGGGCCTTAATGACACAGTATAAAATATAAAATATCAAAAAAAACAAATATTTACAAGACCATTAACCGGTCAATTCGTTCAGTCTCCGGGCGTGGGATATTGCGACAGACATTAAAAAAACGCCCCCTCAGGCCCGTTATTAATTACTTTGCGAATATCAATATTTATTAGATTCTCGGGTTAGCGATGGCACGGATATAGCCGGGAAACTGTTGAGATATCTAAATTAAAATACATATAAGAAATTGAATTTTGTGCCAGCCAGAACGGGCGAACTATATCTCATGGCGTGGATATTAAAATTCCGAAATATATATTACCCGGCAACTGCCTCGTGTTGTGCTCAGGATGAGAATAACGATAAATGCAGTTAATAATTTAACAACATTAATTCGTTGCTTAAATATGACCAGACAACACTCTTATTACTTACGAAAACTATTTTCTCGAGGTGTCCTGATGGAAGTTGCAACAATAAGCAAGTCGCATAGCGATAATTCTTTTAAAAAGGAAATGAAAACTCGTCATATTATCATGCTGGCGCTAGGAGGCGTGATTGGTACCGGCTTGTTTCTGACATCCGGATATACGGTTAATCAGGCAGGGCCATTGGGATCGGTGTTGGTTTATGCGGTAGGCGCCGTAATGGTGTATCTGGTGATGATGTCGTTAGGGGAACTTGCCGTACATATGCCGGAAACCGGGTCATTTAGTCGCTATGCCGCAAAGTTTATCGGTCCGGCAACGGGATATACGGTTGGTTGGTTATATTGGTTAACATGGACGGTGGCGATTGGTTCCGAGTTTACCGCCGCCGGTATTCTCATGACGCGCTGGTTTCCTGAGTCTCCGGTATGGATCTGGAGTCTGCTCTTCGCAGCGTCGGTGATGATTTGCAATATTGTCTCGGTGCGACTGTTTGCGGAAACAGAGTTTTGGCTGTCGCTGGTTAAGGTTATCGCGGTGGTCGTTTTCATTGTCGTCGGTGGGCTGGTTATTGTTGGGGTGTTTCATCACGACAGTTCTATGCAGTACGGGTTGGCAAATTTCACTCGTGAAGGGCTATTCCCGACGAGCCCCGCATCGATCTTATCGGCATTATTAGCCGTGGCATTTGCGTTTTCGGGGACGGAGCTCATCGGGATTACGGCGGGTGAAGCAGAGCACCCGGAAAAGTCAATACCTAAAGCGATCAAAACCACGATCTACCGGCTGGTACTATTCTTCATCGGTACGATTTTTGTTCTGGCAGCGCTGCTGCCCCGAGAGAAAGCGGGTTTGGTCGAAAGCCCCTTTGTGATGGTGTTTGAGTTAACCGGTTTTTCCTATTCGGCGGATGTGATGAACTTTGTGATCCTCACGGCATTGCTGTCAGCGGCCAACTCTGGACTATATGCCGCCTCGCGTATGCTGTGGACCCTTTCCGATCAGGGGCATATTTCGACTTCATTCTCACGTTTAACCGCCAAAGGCACGCCCGTCTTTGCCATTATTTTCAGCATGATGGGTGCAGGCGCATCTCTTTTGAGCAGCGTGCTCTCTCCCGATACGGTGTATTTAGCACTCGTCTCGATCTCGGGACTCGCGGTGGTGCTGGTCTGGATAAGTATTTCAGCCAGCCAGCTCGCTTTTCGTAAGACATTTATCGCTAACGGCGGCAGCGTAGATGATCTCAAATATAAGGTGAAAGCCTTTCCCATTGTTCCCATTGTCTCCATCGTACTGTGCGTGTGCGCGTGCATCGGTATTGCATTCGATCCCTCCCAACGCGTCGCATTGTATTTTGGCATTCCGTTCGTCGTCTGCTGCTACTGCGTTTTCTGGCTGAAAAACAGAACGTCGGGCTATCAACAACAAAACCAGAGCCTGTAAAGCGCCGGGCGCTCCTGTATGAGGTACCAGCGAAGAAGGCCAGGGTCACGACACGATAAGCACATCAATTCATGATTTATGCTCCACGCTTCCTACCCACATTCGGTCGCCCTCATGCAGTTGCGCTTCACTTCTTTCGCAGTGACCAGCTTAAGGCGGGACTTTCACCCACAGGAGTGCGCCCATGCAGGGCACATAAGGAAAAAGGGGCTACCGGCGAACCGGCAACCCCTTCATAAAGGCGCTTCAGGCATGTCAGACCAACGCAGCCCTGAAAAGGCGGGGTATCCCCCGCCTCCAGGTTGCTACTTACCGTTGGATTCGTAAGCCAGGCTTGCCGCGACCTCCCTGTTCCCGTCCTTCAGCCGGACTTCGCATAAGCGGTTCCGGGTCAGGCATGTGAATATTAAGAGCGTTAAACACACGATTAATACGCACCAGACCAGGGCGTTTCGCGGTAGTTTCATGGTTTACTCCTCCTTGCATTGAGCACGGTAAGAGGCCATACTGTTGTTGATGAGACATACAGGGGGCCTCGTGGGTTAATGAAAATTAACTACGGGGCTTTCTGCTTTCTGCCGCACAACACGGTAACAAACCACCTTTACGTCATGAGGCAAAAAGCCTCAAGCGCCGACGTCATTATACCCTGTCGTATCGAATCCACCCAGGACTAACAGCCTGATAACTGAATATATCCTCAAACACCTCCTGACTCGTTCTCTGTCTGTAAACCCAGCGCCTGCCGGATTTCAACCGCCCGTTGTTCACTACCGGCGTTCTCTCCGGCGCGATACACCAGACTGATTAAGGACAGTAACTCCTCCCTGTCTTCTGCAGTCAGTTTTACCTCCAGACGGCACAATACTCTCCCGGTCACCGCATGGCGAAATACCGTTCCCACATCCTTCCGATCAAACTTCCGGCTGACAATACTCATCAGAACTCCCTGTCGCTGTTTCCTGCAGACCAGTCCCTTATTTGTTCATCCAGCGCCTGAATATGCTGATCGACATATTCAACCAGCCGCTCTGTTTCTGTTTCCAGCCAGCCACTCAACCCGTCCCATTCGCAGGTCATATCTTTAAGTCGGGAAGAGATGGTATGCAGTTTATTGCGCTGACTGCGGGCCACCTTCAGCTCCGTTTTGCAGGGGTTATTTCTCATCGTTTTATCTCCCGCAACTCAAGTTTGTTGGGAACCAGCCAGCGTTCGCGTTCCAGAATGTGTTCCCCGGATCCCCTGACGATAAAACTGATTTCATGCATCACCTCATACAGCGGCTCCCCGGCATCCCGCAGCCAGTCCAGAGAGGCCAGCGAGGCAAACCGCGACCGCCAGTGCCAGAAGGCAGGTGCAAGCTCTCGCGCGTCAAACTCATCGGCCCACCGGCGGTACCAGCGACTGACCGTCTCCGGCGACTGAAAATTCAGCTCCGTGACGGCCTGTCCCAGCAGGTTCTGCCGTAACCGCCAGTGATGCGCCAATGCGCGTTCTTCCCGACGCATCTTACGGGTAAAGGCGAGGCTGCTGCGCTGTTTCCGGCGCTCAGTCCGGCTGTGCTGCACCTCCGGGAACAGTTCGGCCTGAACATCAACCGGCAGCGGCAGCGGACAGTACTCCCCGTGACTGGCAATCAGTGCATCGAGCGCCTCTTCCACCTGTTTAAGACTGCTCAGACGATGTTTCGGATCCCAGCTCAGGCCGGGAATGCGCTGCGCCACGGTCGTGTTCATACGGCTGTTCCCGGTCAGCAGGCGCAGGAAGGTACGCACGTGTGGCGCTGCAGACAGACGAGCACCGCGCTGGCGGGCATTCTCCACGGTCATAATGGCCTGCAGCGCAGCCTGCCGGGCAGGCTGCAGGGTGACAAGGGAACGGGACGAATGGATCATTGTGCGCCCTCCTGTTCCAGCGTGCTGATGATACTGGCGCAGGAATATCTGTCAGTATCGAGACACGCTATCAATGCCAGCGTGTGGGAGATCAACTCCGGGTTAAATTCTTCGATGCTGCGAACAACAGAGAACGGCTGGCCACCACGTGTCACAAAGACGATCATCCAGCGCTCACTCAACTCTCCGGGGCTGCAGACAGCGACATCAAAATGGCAATGGGCCGGAGAAAAGCGGATCTGAACCGGGAAAAAGCCGCCAAACTCGCTGCGATATTCACCGTTCACGGACCAGCCTGACGGCAAATCCAGAACACGCATCACAGCATGGGTCAGCTCACGGCGGAAATCTTCACCGGCAGCGCGGTAATCTTCCAGCTCATCGACGGACATGGTTTTGAGGACATCCAGAGTCAGTAACGTTTTCATTTTCAGTCTCCTTATCGCCGCCCCGCAGGGCGGCGTCTCCGTTATCAGGCAGCGTGTGAGGCAGGTTCATCGGTGTCCGGGGCAACATGTGCATCGTCCGGGTTTGCGGCATCCGGGGACTGCATCCATCCCGGTACCCAGCGGGAGCCGGAGAGCCACTGTTCAGCATGGCTGGCAGCATCACCCTTCTTCATTTTTTCGGCATCCGAGGCGGCTCCGGTCAGCCCGGCCTCCTTCAGTGCCGCCACAATCTGGGCCTTGCTGAGCAGCCCGAGGAAGTTATCCGCTGTCGGCTGCCACCAGTCGCGCAGATGAAATCCCAGCGCCGCCTCCACGCCATCGAGGTCACTGCGGCGGGTGTGGCCACATTCACGGGTCTGGACGCCATCGACGGAACAGGCGGTACAGAAGGCCATCAGCGACATCAGGGTCTGTCCGTCGAGGGTGAAGAAGGTGGTGAAATCTTTCTGCCAGCCCTCCGGCAGCAGGGCTTCCAGACGGGCTTTCTCCTGCATCAGATACCGCCATGCCTGACCTTCCTCTCCGGTCGGGGCTTCACTGGTCAGGCCGCTGTGATGCACCTCAAGGCGCAGGACAAACGGGTGCCGGGTGGTGGTGCAATAGTCGAACACGCAGCTGCACAGCCGCCAGACCATCAGGGCCACGGCTTTCTGTGGCTGCTTAACCAGTTCGGCCTGAACCGCCAGTGTCCTTTCTGAAGACATTTTTTTCAGGAGCGGCACGCTGATACCCTCTGCTGCATCCGGCATACTGCGGGTGACCACATGCACAGAAGCCTGCTCGCCACCGTGCTCCCCGCCGTCAGATGCCGCCGTCTGGATCTTCTTCTGCACACCACGCTGGACGCAAAGCTCACCGTCATACAGGCTGACCACCACGCCACAGGCCGCTTTCTGCTCCGGTGTCCACGCCCGAACCGATGCGGCATTTTCAATCTCATCGATCAGCACCTGAATGGCGGCTTCATCCTCAAAGGTTTCCGTTGCCTCCAGCGTGGCGTACAGTTCATCAAGGCGCTGCAGTTCCTCAGCGCTGAATTCCCCCTCCTGCGCCGGCAGCACCAGATAATGTTCGCGGTCATCACCGTAGTTTCTGACGGATCCCTCACGAGCCAGTGACCATGACCAGCCCTCCTGTTGTTCGATAGCCAGTGCAGCCGCCGCCAGCTTCTCCTGAACCAGACGTTCAACCAGTACCCCGTCCGCCGTTCCGTCTCCCTCCTGAGCGCTGAACAGGTCCTCACGCACCACGCCCCCGGCGGCCTCATACGCTTCACGACCGATAAACACGAAGCGGGAGTGGGTTACGGCGATTTCCGTATCCGTGATGGCCCGCTTCAGCAGGTGAGCGGGTGTGCTGCCGTATGAGGTTTTCACCTGGTCATACACCTGCACCTGACGTGCCGGGTCGCTCTCCAGACTCAGGGCCTGACACTGCTCCACGTCGAGTTTGTCCTCTGCCAGCAGGGTAATCAGTTCCGGGGCGAGGCTTGCCAGCTTCAACATGCGCTGAACGTGACGGGCACTGTAGCCCAGCTGGTCCCCGATTTGCGCCGGGGTTTTCCCCTGTTCTGAGAGGGTACGGAACCCGCTGATTTGCTCTGCCGGGTGCATGGCCACACGCTTGTCGTTCTCGACCATCGAGGCGACCACCGCCAGGTCGTCACTGACACGCTTGACGACAACCGGATATCCGGCATCGATACGCTGCTCGCTGAGCAACTGTTGCAGGGCGGCAAGACGACGGCCACCTGCAGCCACACCTGATATACCGTCCGGCAGCGAGTGAACCACCAGATTCTGGATCAGGCCGATCGCCATGATGGAGTCGGCCATCTCCCGGACACTGTCAGCCGGATAGGGGATAGTGCGAACGTTCAGCGGGGATTTGACCAGCGACGACAGCGGCACCATTTCAATCTGAGCAGCCTCAAGCGCGGCTTTGAGGGCGGCGGCTTCGTCAGGTTTCACCGTTTTTTTGCTGGTTTTAACCGTTGCTTTTGCTTTAGACTCGGTCACTGACATAATTGATTTCTCTCCGATATTGATTAATGTCTGCCGGGCAGGCCCATCTGCCCGGCACCTCTTACGGCTTATTGCGTTTTGCGTACTCCGTAGTCCCGGATATAGCGGTTCATCAGGTACTCACCGCCCGGTTCAAAATTCCAGACGCGCCAGATCATGCTGCCGTCATCCTGATGACGGACGACAAGGCGAAAATGGGTCCCCTGGTCATCTTCAATCGCCACATTCTGATACTGCGCTGCGGCAACCTGAGCCTGCCTGCGGGTAAACGTGCCATCCGGCAAGGATTCAAGCGGGGACAAAACGTTGTGGTCCATGTGTTTCTCCTTTTCTTCCCCGCCTGAACGGGGTGTCTTCATCATGGTTTAAAAGGGCGCGTCATCATCCATTGGCGGGAAATCATCCGGGAGTGGCTGAGGCGGTTGCTGCGACGGAGCCGCATCCTGACGGCCTTTCTTACCGCCCTTTGCTTTCGGGGATTTAGCCGGGGCCTGAGCAGGTTGTGCCGGGGCGGCAGGACTCTGCGGCTGCGCAGCGCTCTCAGGCTCACCGGATTCACGGCGGCCGCCGAGCATCTGCATGGTGCCGTTCTGCCCGACCAGCACCTCGGTGACATAGTGTGTGGTTCCGGCATCATCCTGCCAGTTGCGGGTGCGCAGCTGGCCCTCGATGTAAACCTGCGCACCTTTACGCAGGTATTCGCCCGCCACTTCCGCGAGCTTGCCGAAGATCACCACACGGTGCCATTCGGTTTTTTCGCGCGCTTCGCCGCTCTGTTTGTCACGCCATGTTTCAGACGTGGCCAGCGTCAGACTGGCCACTGCGCCGCCGTTGGGGATGTAGCGTACTTCCGGGTCCTGTCCCAGATGACCGACCAGAATGACTTTGTTAATCCCACGTGATGCCATGATGAATGTCTCCTTTAATCGCTGGTTTTGCTTTTAAACCCCATCATCCGTTGAGTTACCGGAAGCCGCGGGTTTGACGTTTTGCGGGAACCTGCTGTTTTGTTCCCCTGGTATTTTCCATCACCCGTTTGAGAACCTTCGCCGCAAGGGCAAAGACGCCACGGCCTGACGCATCTGTCCGGGGCAGGACACAAAAGTTTTTGCAGTTCCATGCAAAAAGTTTTGTGGACTGTTCATTACACCCTGGACAGCCAATGCGACAGGTTGTGGCTATGTCAGCCCGGGCGAAAGGGGCTTAAAGGGGTGAACGGCACCAGGAACGGAAATGAGCAGAGACCCGCCGCAACGACGGAACGCGCGGGCGCGAAACGGCGTTGCGCCTTACAGCCCGGCGTCAGTTTGCCGGGGTGCGAAAAGCGCAGGATACGGCGCGTAAAAGGGGCGGCGCATCCGGAACGGAGGCTGCAAGCCCTGGTGTTGCGTCATGGGATGGAAGCCCGAAGGGCGGAGACGGTTTACCGGCTCCGTTCACGACAGCCCGCCCGGACGCCCGCAGTGAAAACGGGAACGGGCAGAAAACAGAAAACGGGAGGGTAATAATGGATTACATGTGGCTTAAGAGATGGCTGACGATTATCCGGCGTGATACCAGCCGGGAACATCAGGAGCGAAAATGCTTTTCTTTTCTGTACTGCACAACGCAGTACCAGGCCGAAGCCAGGAAAGCAAAAACGGTGATCAGCACGCGTAATTCGTCACCCGGCTCTTTCCCCTTCAGCATCAGCGTTATGATGATGGCGGCAGCGATAATCCACGCCATGCCACTCCAGAGGCGCAGTTTTTCTGCCACGACATTAATCAGAACAAAAGCAACGGCCAGGATAGCCCCCCACAGAGCCGGGACAGGCTGAAACGGAATAAACAACAGGTTAATACCGGTTAAAAGCGTCACGGCAGCAAACATCAGAGACATACGCACAGATTACCCTCCCTGGACACACTGAGTAAGAAAATCAATTCTGCAGATCATCACCCGGTTTATTATATTCGGGCACATTTGCGCGCGGCAGCTGCTGACTGTTCAGTCGATGTACGCGGAGCCGTTCACGGAAATATTCGCGCAGGTGTTCAGGCTGTTCCCGTTCAACAAGTTCCGGCATGACGGGCTTGTTCATGCGTTACTGCCAGGCAACAGCAGCGGCCACCTTATCGACGGCAACTTTGTCCTGCTCCTCTTTTGAAAAAGCGGCGATATTCCACGTCGACATATACACCACCGGTCAGGTTTACAGAAAGAGAACCTGATAATACGCCCATTATCAGGCGGAAGCGACTGACAACGGAGAAGAGCGAACGCGGTGCCGGAGGCGCGGCGACGTCTCTCTCCGGCAGGCGAAGCCTGCCCGGGGTTTCGCGCGGCCGGCAGCGGCAGAGGTTCCCCCCTGCCCTGTGATTTATCGTTCCTTTCCCCCCTGAAGGATGAAATGGCCGCCAATACAGACGGCACACTGACAGGTCATGTATTCACAGATTTCATCCATCAACTGCGCAGTGGTCAGTTCCCGCTGACCGGCATCGCGGCGGCGGGCATTAATCAGGGCTTTGTACTGTCGCAGGATATCGCGGCTTTGTGGTGCAAGTTTCATGTGCTTTCTCCTTAACCGGCGGGCTTCCCCGCCGGATAGTAATCAGTTGCTGAATACATAGCCTTCATGGAAGACATAGCCGCTGCTGAACAGATCCCGCGCGTAAGCCTCATAATCGAAATAGACGCGCAGGGATTCAGGCACCTCGTTTAACAGGCCGTGATCCTCCACAAAGCCATAAGCAAAATCCTCCTCGCTTTCAGCCTCGCCGCAATACGCATCATCAAAGGCGTCATAGTCGCACTCGCCGGTATATTCCGCCCAGGCCACAAACGCGGCGGCGCGTCCTTCGTCCTGAGCCTGCCGGAATGCCTCGATAAACGCCCACTTAACAGAGGATTCAGAGGCAAACTGTGACGGAATACCCTCGATGTCCTGAAACATAAACTCGGGGTTATCCTCGGCGGCATGCAACGCCCGGCAGGCGTCATAAAATTCGTCTTCGTCGTCGAAGTCGGTTAAATCAAACCATTCGCCAAAAATACTGCCGCCGTTGTACTGGTGATATGTGCCCACGTAGACGGCCGGAACGGTTACTGATGAAGTCATTTTTATCTCCTTACGGGGCGGAGTAACCGCCCCGGTCGTGAATCAGTCCAGCGCGGCGTAAATAGCACTGCATTCCGGGTGAAGGGTGATGTGATTCCAGAGCTGGGCATCACGCAGCATATACAGACGAGTCAGTGCCGGGTTACTGCTGTCATGATGGGCCGCCAGACGGCGATTAATTGCCAGACTGGTCAGAATAATGCCCGCCGCGTCGGCGCTGACCGTGCGATCAAACCAGTTTTCGCCACTGACCAGATGTACCCGCCCACTGTCTGGCATCATGTATCCGCCCCCCTCCGGCAGGCGGATGAAATGCCAGAAGCCGCCCTCATATCCGGGCATCCATTTTTTGGCCAGAGCGTACACCTGTAATTCCGCGAGCATGAAATCCGTGCCGAACAGGTACGGCATGAAGGACAGGCGGTCGGACTCTTCAACATTCAGGACAGGGCATGTCTTCACATACTGCATGGATAAACCTCCGTAATCACATGGACTGCGGCACCGGGTTGTGCCGTGCCGACACGTCAGCCCGGCGGAAAGCGGAAGATGCAGGGGCGACACCGGAGGCCGCAGCGCAGATAAAGCGCGAAGCGGGTCTGGACGGTTTTCGAGCGAAACCTGAGCGAGAAAACGACGGGAAGAACGGCGAGTATCATAAAAAAACTGCGACCGGGCGAGGATGGCGGCGTCAGCGAACCCTTGCATCTGCAGCAGCCGGGCTAAAGTGAAGGCACGGCACTACCCGTCGCGATGCAGGAGGTTGAATACAGGGTTTCTGTCCCGTTTTTCGACCACAGGGAGAAAAGCGGAAGCAGATGTCGCGACACGACAGACGCAGGAATAAGGCCACAGACCGGAGGGATGGGACCGGGTGAAGCGGAGCCGGCGGCAACGGCAAGCCGGCGACTTCATCCGGGGATGGCTGCGCCAGCGAACTCCTGCCTCTGCCGCAGCCGGGCTACAGTGAAGGCACGGCACCGCCCGCATACGGTACGGCATTAACAGAAGGGGGGGGGTTCACCCAAAAGGCCCGGAAAACGGGCCGGGTGGACGTGGAGCTGGCACGGCGACATCCTTATTGCACCACTCCTCCTGTGCCGGCAGGCTGACAAGGGAGGATCCCCCCTCCCCTGATGCGCCGGGCGGTCACTCCTGAGTTTTGATGGCGCGGGCCTCTCTCACCACATCCTTTAAAACCCGGCGATCAAACCAGCGCCGGACCGGAGTGTCCGTAAAACGCAGCTGATCAGTGATAACCCCTGCGCTCCTGATATTTTCCTCCCGCTCGTTAACCAGGGTGAGCAGAACCGGGCAGAATCGCGCATCGCGAATAAGAATGGCATCAAGGACCTGATCCAGCCTGTCGGTCTCATCCTCGTCCAGCCAGTTATCATGATCATACTCAGCGGCCAGCAAGCGCCAGTCACCGATCCGCCTGTCCATCAGATGAGGAGTGACGGACGGCTTCAGTGCGGCGGCGATGCGCTTCGTATCCCGGTGGACGATTTCCGTTATCTGCGTAAGGGAGGCTTTCAGGAAGGCCAGCAGATCGACACATTCCGCCGCCGTCAGCCATTCCTGAGCGTAAGGCAGGCGGATAACCTGACAGTCAGCCAGCCGCTCCGGATGCGGATATGCCTGCACCGGAAAGAGATGCAGACGGGCCGGGGTTCCCGCCAGCCGCCGGGCGCTGGCGAGCAACAACGCTGCCCGGCCATACGTCAGCGGCTGACAAAGCTGTTCCGTAAGCGTGAGGATTTCCACGCCACTGAGAGAGCCGCAGGCGGCGAGCCAGCCGGGTACGGTTTCGGGTGCGACGGGTGCCATATCAACAGCGTCGGGCCAGCCAGCCTGGCGCAGCATCCGGTCGCCGTGACGCAGAATAAGCGCGTTAAGGGTTTCATTTTTCATCATTATCGTCTCTGTTCGGGTGATATTGCCCCGCAGCGTGTCGGGGCGAGCTGCTGTCAGCTTTTCAGTAATGCGCGCACTTTTGCTGTATCTGCCAGGCGGCGCATGACGCTTTCCGGCACCGGGTGATTGCGATCCCGTGCGGTCCATTCCCTGTCCCACAATGCCTGTTCAGCTGTAATCAGCAGGGTTTCAAGCAGGTCAACCGGCACAGTCACCCTCTGCCCGTTCTCTTTCACCTGGTCTATCAGTGCCATCACCAGTCCGGCTGACACGCCCGACTCAAGACGTTGTTCTTCCGGTATGGCATCCATGCGTTCCAGCACGGCCCTTACGTCCTGTCCTGAAACGGAATATTCCATCCCGTCAGCCAGCGCTTCAATATCCGCCGGAGTCCAGATAATCAGGTTCAGCGGGGTTTCTGCGGGATATTGCTCACTCAGCATCCTGCAAATGTCTTCACGGATTCCGTACATTTTCTCTCCTCACTCCAGAAAGCTTTCATCGATCATCAGTGCAATATTGAACGCCTCATCCATCAGGACGCTGAGACGTCGCAGACTGATACCGGCAAGCCGTTCCGTCAGTCCGTCGTGCCGGTAGTGGTACGTGTCTTCCAGCACTTTCAGGGTGGTTTTCAGGTCGCAAAGATTGTTCGCCAGCCCGGCCATATCGCGACGAAGGGCTTCGTGTCCGTCGTAATTCATTACGCGGCCTCCGGGAGCCATTCATCATTCGCCGCCGGGGTATTGACGGCCCGGTGCATGGCGGCCAGTCGTTCGGTTCCGGCCCGGTGGTACTGCGCCAGCATTTCGATGCCGATATAGCGGCGTCCGGCGCGGTATGCGGCGACGCAGGTCGACCCGCTTCCGGCAAACGGGTCGAGAACAATCGCGCCCGGGGCGCTGAATGACTCAATCAGCGGCTGTAGCGCCTCCACCGGTTTCTGCGTCGGATGCAGGGCATTGCCGGTATACGGGAAGGGCAGCACGTCTGGCAGCGGTTTAAGTGGCGGCACGGGACGGCCTTTGGCAAGGACATAAGCCCCTTCGTGGCAGTAGTCCACAAATCCGCGTCGGGCCTTGGCATTACGGCGGTTGGAGGCATAGTTTTTGGTGAACACAAGCTGGCCCACGGCATAGAATCCTGCCGCCTTCCACGCGGCCATAAAGCGGTCCACACGGTTCCAGCCGTAGAAGCTCACCATCAGCGCGTCATTTTTGAGGACGCGGTACATCTCCAGCGTGGCCGGTTGCAGCCACTCGTCCGTCACATCCCCGGCAATCTGTCTGCCCTGGCGGTCCTTAAAGCCGACGAGGTAAGGCGGATCGGTCACAATAAGGTCCACGGCACGGTCGGGGAATCCGCGCATCACATCAATACAGTTCCCGAGAATGAATCTGGACATGGCAGCACTCCTGTAGTCAGAGGGGGCAGGAGGCATCACCGCGATACCGTTCCCTGCCGCACGCTGCCTGTTCATCGCGTCCGGTCACGGGTCAGGCCGACCGTGGAATACCGCAGCCGTCCGTCTTTTCGACGGCAAGGATATGCCGCGAAAGCGGCTTGAAGGGCGTTCCTTAAAAGGGCGAGGGACTGGCGTACACTCTCAACGACGCCGGGCCGGAGCGGAAAACCGCCCGTCCCGTACCAGACCGGACGCGAGACACTGGCAGCGGGTGGCAGGCTTGCGTTAACGTCAGGCGAATGGGGAATTACCGGCATACCTGTCCACAAATCCGGGGCTTAAGATTGTGGATAACCTGAAGGCAAACGACGGAGAAGCACGGGAGAACAGACGCCACTACGTCTGTTCTTTTATTGAACAACCAGAAAGTTTGTATCAGCGGTTCAGGGATTTATCCCCGGCCACGGACAGGCCAATATAGACGCCCGCCCCCCAGATGACCTGCGACAAAATGAAACCCCACTGCGGAACGTCGAAAACCAGAAGCGGAAGCAGACATACCGTCACAATGCCAATCAGCCGGCTGCCAAATTTTCTGCGCACCGGTTCACTGCTGTCGACGGGAATGCGGGCGAGACGGAGAACATTTCTGAATCCTGGTGACATGAGAACCTCCCTGGGGATGCCAGTCATTTGAAATCGGTATAGTGGTGGATGTGATTCGTACTGTTAGTCACCGAATGCACGCCGCATATTTTTCTTTATTTCCCGGGTATCCGACCCCGACACCGGCACGGCAGATGTTGCCGGCGTATCCGCTACTGCAGCAGCAGCCCTGCTCACGCCAGCGGAGCCGGCCATCTGCTGAACCAGCGCCTGCAGCTCACTGACCGAGGTGGGCGGTACCGGCATACTGGCCAGCAGGCGCGGCAGCTCCGGTGCCGTCGTGTGGAGGGCAAGACCGGTGATAATCAGGTTTCTCAGCAGATCGCCACGCAGACGGGATGATGATTCCGTCAGCACACTTTCCACCCGTTCTCCGCTCCGGCCATGTTGAAGCGTCAGGGTGTAACGCCGGCGCTGATATTCCGTCTCCGGTGATACAGGCAGAGCAGCCTCACCACTTTCGGGCTCATCCGGAAGGCCGGCGAGTGAAGACCAGGTTCCGGAGACCAGGGCCATAACAGCGCAAAGGCGGACAGCGCTCAGCTGCCCGGCAAAGAACACCGGGATCAGCGCCGGTAAACGGGCATCCACCTGGTATACCACCGACCCGGCGGTGGCGGCGGTACGGATGAACTCACCGCGCAGGGGCTGTGAGATGGTGCTGATGGTAGCCATCGCCGCGATGTCGGTGCGATCGTCGCTGTGCAGATAGAAAGAATACTGGCCGTCCGGCACGTTTAGTCCTCTTTATTGTAAAGGGCAATCTCCCTGGCCAGCGCCATCTGCGGATCGCCGATAACCTCGATACGGTCAGGGGCCAGAGGCCAGGCCTGACGGATAGCTTCTTCTATGAGGGAGGCCCCTCCCCCGACCAGGAATACCCGGTTAACGTTCCTGAAAGCCGTCAGCTCACTGGTGACTCGCGCCCCCAGGGAGGTGATTGCCTCTGCTATTTTGTTCCGAACCTCGTCGATTTTACCGGCATCGTTGATCACACGCTGCAGATACTGACGATCATTGCGGTTGCGGATGATAGTGTCAGCGATGAGGGCGCTGGTTTCGCTGTCTGCCGCCCGCAGTGCGCCTGCAGCTGCCCGGGTGACCTGTGACACGCCAACAGACGGATTACCGTGCACCGCACTGATGTCATCAAACTGGCCGACAATCACACCGGCATCGAGCGTGGTGCCACCGAGATCGATAATCAGGGTGGTCTCCGCGGGGCCAGGTTTCAGCTCAGCGAGACGGGAGAACGCCGCCGGCAGTGATTCCGGCATCACCTTCACGTCCGTTACGGTAAACGCCCTGCCCTTATTCAGAACCAGCTCACGCATCAGATTATCCCGTTTGCGTCGTATGTTTTCCTCGTTCCGCTGGCAGTCCCCGTCGTAATATTCACTCACGGGCAGCGTCACGGTCAGACTCACCGGCTGCGGCTCCAGTCCGCTGTTCAGCAGCGCATGATGCACAGCCAGCAGGTTGAGATCACCGTACTGATAATCCACGTTTGTTGTCGGGATGGCATCCCGGCTGACGCTGTCCCAGGTGTATTTCAGCGTGCCCACCTGATAATTGAACGTTGCCGCACTGAATTCCGCCACTTTCCAGCCATGCCTGAAGGAGTTCGCAGAGACTCGGGTCTGAAGCTCATCGCCTTCAAACCATGCCAGCTTAACATTAGTTGAACCATCATCGCAGTAAATATTCATCATTATGCTCCGTTAATCACACTCAATTTGATACTAATTATACGAGCAAAATGAAAAAATCAAAGTAATATTTCTCAATATGAGCAATATAAAAACATCAAAATGATTAAATAGAGCATTTTGAGCACTTTTATTTACTCAAAAAGTTCGTTCAGAAGGCGAACTGGATTATCGCCACGCTGTAAAATATACTGTATGCATAACCAGTATTTTTTGGAGTATCAGGAGGAAAGATGAAGCTCCAACTTTTCAGCGCCGGGAAAGAACTCCCGCCACAGGCCCATCCATTGTTTGCCGATCTGGCCTGCTGCGGTTTTCCCAGCCCTGCTGCTGACTATGTCGAGTCCGATCTGGATCTCCATGATTACTGCATACGGCATCCGAGCGCGACTTACTACCTGCGTGCCAGCGGAGACAGCATGGCCGACGGCAGTCTGTACAATGGCGATCTGCTGGTTGTGGACAGTGCTGAAAAGCCGCGGCACGGCGATATCGTTGTCGCCAGCGTACAGGGGGAGTTTACGGTGAAACGGCTTCTGCTGACGCCACGGCTGACGCTGCAGCCCATGAATGCCTCCTGGTCGCCGATTTATCCTGACCCCGACGAGCTGGATATCTTTGGCGTCGTCACGCATATCATCCACCGACCGAGGGAGATGTACTGATGTTTGCCCTGGCCGATGTGAACAGCTTCTATGCCAGCTGTGAACGTGTTTTCCGCCCGGATTTGAAAGGAAAGCCGATAGTCGTCCTGAGCAACAACGACGGGAACGTAATCGCTCGCAGTGCCGAGGCGAAGCCCTGGATCAAAATGGGGACTCCGTGGTTTCAGATAAAAAACGAAAGGTACCCGGAAAAAATATATGCATTTTCAAGTAACTATGAACTTTACGCCTCGATGTCAGCGCGCGTGATGAACTGCCTGGAGGAACTGGCACCCAGGGTGGAACAGTATTCAATTGATGAGATGTTCCTCGACCTGACCGGCGTGGAGCATTGTATGGAGATTGAGGACTTCGGCCGGCAGCTGCGTCAGCACGTGTATGACTGTACCCGCCTGACTATTGGCGTGGGCGCCGGACCAACGAAAACCCTCGCAAAATCAGCCCAGTGGGCCTCAAAAGAGTGGAAACAGTTTCGTGGCGTACTCGCTCTGACCAGGGGAAATCCGCAGAGAACACGGAAACTGCTTTCACTGCAGCCAGTTGAAGAAATATGGGGGGTGGGTAACCGTATTGCACGCAAGCTGAATGTGCTGGGCATAAAGACCGCACTCGATCTGGCTCTGACGAACCCGGCCTTCATCCGCAAAAATTTTTCTGTGGTCCTTGAGCGAACGGTACGTGAACTGAACGGGGAAAGCTGCCTTTCGCTTGAGGAAGCCCCTTCGACTAAACAGCAAATTGTGTGCAGCCGCAGTTTTGGCGTGAAGATCACTGAGTTCGAGTCGCTCCGCCAGGCTATCTGCCAGCACGCAGAGCGGGCCTCTGAAAAGCTGCGTAAAGAGCGCCAGTATTGCCGGCATATTTCCGTTTTCATCAAAACGTCCCCGTTCGCCGCTAAAGAGCTGTACTACGGCAACGTGGCCACGGAAAAACTGCTTACCCCGACTCAGGACACCAGGGACATCATTGCAGCCGCCACAACGGCTCTGGAGCGTATCTGGAGGGATGAGCACCGGTATGCCAAAGCCGGAGTTATGCTGAATGACTTCACCGGCTCCGGCGTTTCGCAGCTGCAACTGTTCGACGAACGCCCGCCACGCCCTCACAGTGCTGAGTTGATGAAGGTTCTGGACGGGATCAACCACTCAGGGCTGGGTAAAGTATGGTTTGCGGGGCGGGGCATTGCCCCGGAATGGCAGATGAAACGGGAGATGCTTTCTCCTGCTTATACGACACGATGGTCAGATATTCCTGAAGCGAAACTGGCGTAAAACTTTGGCGATTTCACCTTGAAATTCTCAACCTAAACTTCTTAATTACAACAAGTTAGATGTGAAATCGCCATGGCGAAATTATTGACTCAAATTTCTTTCAAGGACCTCATTGATAGCCTTGTCCAGTTCATCCTGAACCACTTTTGACATACGGCTAAACTCATAAGTCAGCGTGCGCCCTTTCACACGCTTGCGTGCGAACTTGTCCTTTTCTTCAAAGGTCCAGAGTGGGGAAATCACTGACTTTTCCCTGGGAGGTGGCGCTATCAATGCCTGAGATGCCTGAGAAATCAGCTTCAGTATACTGGCTTTCTGTTCGTCTTCTGGTCGCTCGCAATCACTTAAAATTGCATTATGCCGATCTGAGACAGACTGAATGAGCTCTTCAGGCGTTAAGCCCTTTTCACTGAGTTTTTCGTTAACTTCTAAAAGAATTTTATAGTCACTAAATGACAACTCCGACTGAACCGGGAACAGAGCAATCAAGTCTTGCGGTACTGCCGCCGCCTGCAGCGCCCTGGTGACCTTAGCCTGAGATAACCCCTCCAGTTCAGCAATTTCCTTTTGATTGAATCCGGATTCTTTAAGAGCTATCAGTCTCAGGCCGATTTCCCGAAGGTTATGTTCTTTAGCTGTCTGGATATCTTTAGCCAGTTGGCGAGCTTCATCAGCTGATAAATGTTCATCGGTAACCATGACATCAAGGCCTGTGCGGATATAAATCGCTGAGGCTCGCCGTCTTGAACCATCCAGTATCTCAATCTTTTCACCTTGCTTAATACCAATACAGGGGAAGAACTGCTGAAACTTAATCGTCTGGATAATGGATTTCAGAGACTCCCTGGTTAGAGCAAGTTGATCTCGTCCATTGTTCTCCTGGTTTACGAAGGTCATACTTTCAACGTCAGCTGCAGGTATCCGAACAAACCTGAACGTTACCTTCCTGCCGGTTTTTAAGGTAAATACCTGGCTTCTATCGGTGTCAGTCATCTCGACCATTGACGCCTGAGTATTTAACTGTCTGCCGATGGTTTTTCTTCTCTCATTCGACATCACATACCTCCGTTAGTACGAATGAACTCAATGCGATCAAATACTGCCTTCGCAAAGTCCTCCGCTGCTGATTTTGCGCTTTTTAGCGCCTCTGTACTTCCATCATAGGTTGCGGGATTTGCTGAAATAACGGTGTCAAAAGTCTCCCCACAGCGTTCGAAACCATCCAGTCTCGGCAGAACCATATCGAGCATATCGGCACCGAAAACCTCTTTGGCCTGGCTATGACAAATTTTGTGATCAGACTTGTTCAGGATTTTGGACATGAAGCCGACGTTACCGATGAGATTGCAGGTATGCCCGTCCATTTCGATCGAATCAATGAGGGCAGGGAGGCTGGCCACAAACTTCAGGGAAGAATGAAAATCAACCGTCGCCGGTGGAAGGGGGGTCA
This sequence comes from Klebsiella sp. G-Nf4, assembly GCF_002810615.1. NCBI lineage: Bacteria > Pseudomonadati > Pseudomonadota > Gammaproteobacteria > Enterobacterales > Enterobacteriaceae > Klebsiella > Klebsiella sp. G-Nf4. Next base: position 65,934 of record NZ_PION01000016.1, read on the forward strand.
ACATCAGGTCTGCCGCACCAATACAGTTTTTCAGGAATGCATCAAGGTGAGGACCGCTATCAAGGAAAATAAAGTCGTAGTCATGCTGGAGCTTGTCGATAATGTTCTCTTTAAGCACTGCATGAATATTTTGCCCTGGCAGATGTTCTTCACACAGCCCCTTCCAGCCTTCAGCAAGGAATGCATCGTCAATGGAAGCGGGAATGACATCAACACCCGGAATAATCGACGGCACTATAAAATCGGAAAGTAATTCTTCACGAGACACGTTCTGGAGCATGGCCTGAGCAGCCGTATTTTCAACCAAGCCCACTGAATTCTCATGGCTCAGGAACATTGTCAAAGATGCCTGCGGATCGAAATCGATGGCCAGAATACGGAGGTCTTCGAACAGAAGCTGAGGATGAGCTCGAAAAGCATGTGATAATGAAGCGGTAGAGACTGTCTTGGAACCACCACCTTTAAGATTACAAACAAAAATCGTGAAGGCTTTATCGAAGCGATCCCTGTACTTGGGCACTTTACGATGGAAATACAGATCGATGACATTCTGAATCGTCATCGCGTATTTCATCGTATTGCCGGAAGGTTTCTTTTTAAAAACGTAGCCACCGGCTTCCATTTCGGCCACAGCATACTCAACACTGCCTTTACTGAGTTTAGGCAGCTTATACAGGGCGGCTTTGCTGTATTCCTGATAGAACTCGGTAAGTTTCAATTCCTCTTTTTGCTGGCGTATATTTTCGCTCAAAGATGTCAGAAGCTTACCTGCACGTGTGGCGACTTTCCGTAACTGCTCAATATTGTCCATTCATCACCTCATGACGTTTTTTGTCATTTTGAACAAAAAGAGTCATGTTGCAAGTAAAAAATCATGTTGTTTTGATTTCGCTCTCAACAATGGGAGGGTTTGGACAAGCCAGAAGGGTGTTCCACTCAAACACCGTTCTGAATCGCAATTTTACGCTCAGGGGCTGATTTTTGTTACGACCGTTCAAAGATAGCTTTTCTGTAACAGTGCTCGCCGCAGCCATGAGACCGAGCGTAGCGAGCGAACTGGCGAGGAAGCAAAGAGGAGCCGTTCAGGCAGATAGCTCTTACGCCCAATACATGAATAGGTTTCCATCCTCTGTTGGAAACAGGGCAACTTCGCAGGCAGCCCTGACTGTGGGATACGGGTCAGGCCGGGTCTGCGGGAAACGCCCCAAGCGCAGGCACACGCGCAGATAGCCTGTTCAGGGCAATAAGTGTGACAATCTGCCCTCATCAATTATGACGAGCTCGACCACTGCCTCAGGACTTGCGACTAAAGGGAAGAGGGAAAAAGGGAAAGAGGGGAAATCAACTGTGACAAACTGCACTCATTCAACTGTGACAAACTGCACTCATGTATTGTGACAAATTGCCCTCAAACTTGGTTTCACTACCGGTTACAGCCAAAAAGGTATTAATAAGCGCAGGCTGCCAGGGAGGGAACAGCAAAACTGTGACAAATCACCCTCAACCTGCCGGATCAAATGTGACGAACCACCCTCAAATCTGTGACAGATAACCCTCAAACTATTCCGTTGTCAGGGAGGTGATATCACGGAAAGAGAATACGATATGAGTTGTCTGGCGGCCTTTCTTTTTCTCGATGTAAGAGAGGCGCATTGGTGTCCGGCTGTTGATCTCATCAACACTTGCCTGCAGGAAACGGCGGCGAAAGTCCGGCATACGCTGGTAACTTTGAGGTAGCTGGTAGCGCTCCATGATCCAGTCGATTTTCAGGGACACGACACCTGAGCCATCAGGTTTACGGTACTGACACAGGGATTCGTATAAACGCATGGCATACGGATTGGTAATCTCTTTTGTTTCACTGAGCCGGAACTGCGTAAACCGGTTCTGTAGCCCGATGAAAAAGGGAATGAGATAGGGGTTGATATGTACGCTGTAAAGCCCTCTGGATGGGCTGTGGGCACGTTTGATAAACCAGGGAAAGGATTCATACCCTTTTTCATCGCCGTCATCCTCTTCAGGGCGATAGAAAACCACTTCCTTACCTGCAAAACCTTTCAAAGCCTGTCGTATATCCTTGCTGGCTTCAGCGGAGGTCAGCCCGAATGTTTCAGCGTATTTAGCAACATGAATTTCGCAGATGCCGTCGTGTTCCTGCAGCGAACCATCGGATTTCCTGATCTGGTCAACGAACAGATACAGCATACGTTTTTGATCCCGGGAGAGACTATATGCCGCCTCAGTCAGCTCATTTGACTGGACAATCCGCGGGCTATTTTTACGTTTTTTGTGGTTTATAACCGCTATTTCCGCCATGACAGATCCATGTGAAGTGTGACAGGTTTTCAGATTGTCACACTTCATAAAACAGAGTCAACAGGGATGGATAACTTTGTGAAAAGCAACGCCATCTGAGGGCAATTTGTCACAGGGTTAAGGGTGATTTGTCACAGAAAGGAATGCTATTTGAGGGTGGTTTGTCACACTGAAAGGGCGGTTTGTCACAGTTCCTCCTCTGGAACCCGCATGGATAAAGGCCTGCGGGCATTCTAAAAATAAAGATCTAACAACTATAAAAAAAGATCTTATAAAAATATCCCGGTGGATAAGTGGATAACCCCTAGGTAAGGAAATTTTTCAGGCATAGAGCGTAAGCGGAATATATAAGCACTGTTCCCTGGTGCTTCCTCGCTCACTCGGGGCTTCGCCCTGTCGCTCGGCTGCGGCGAGCACTGCTGGCTCGATCATATCCATGACCAGAATTACGGCGCACTGGGTAAAATGCGGCATATCCAGACATTTCACTTGGCAATATGAATTCAGATACTTATGCTAGGGATCCTTACAACAGGAGGTAACAAGATGAAACTTCAAGATATACAGATAGATAATACCGTAAGGAGTGGTCTTAATTCTTTCACTGATGGGGTGATTATTCGTGATACAAAGGTATTGATCACGCTCAATCTCCCGGATGGACAGAAAACCACTATTGAGGGGGAATGGCGGCATATGTCGGACGCCAACAGATTGTCAGAACGTATTACGATGCTTCAGCATGCGATTTATGAGCAGTATCAGGAATACAGAGCACATATTCCCGTCAGCTGGTCCAGATAACTTCTGACAGACCTTACCGGCGAGCAGGACGTTCGCCAGCATCAGTCTCCTAAGTACTTAAATATTCCCTTTCAGCATGGCTACCGCATCCGCTTCAGGCATCTGAAACTGAACTCGATGCCGCGCAGCAACATCAAGTGCGAACACCTTCGTATAGACTTCCGTCGAGCTAATCGATTTGTGGCCCATCAGGCTCTGCAAAACCTTCAGTGGTATGCCGGCGTACAGCATGTGCATTGCGTAGGAGTGACGGAACGTATGGGGAGTCACCGGTACTGAGAACGTCACCCCGTCGGCCGCTGCAGCCTCCACCGCTTCGCTAAGCCAGGTGCGGACGGTACGGTCTGTGATCTCCCAGATACGCGCCTTCTCCATTCTGCCGGTGCGCTTGTTTCGTCTTTCGAGAGGAATTTTCAGGGTGGCCACCATCATCTGCAGCTGGCTGACATAGTGGTGATCGGAAAGGGGAACCAGACGATGGACCTGACTGGCTGCGGGGGCACGACCTGCCGTCCTGGCCGCTTTCTCGGTGCGCTGCTTGAGCGTGGCCAACTGCACGAATGAATACGGCGGCGCCAGCGAAAAATCCCCCCGGGTCAGGGCCAGCGCTTCATTAATACGCGCGCCCGTATTCCACAGTGTTGCCAGCAGCATCTTGCGGTGCAGATCGGGAACATAGTGGAGCAGGGCACTAACTTCCGGAGCCAACAGGTATCTGGGCAGTTCGTCCTGAACGAGAGCCATCTGGCGCAGAGCCAGCGCCGCCGGATAGTCGATGGACACAGGCAACTGAGCTATCGTTCCTGGTTGCTGCCCCAGGGTAACGAGTCCGGTCATCAGTGTGACTCTCCGGCTGGAGGTATATTCAGTGCTGATGCGATGATTTCCCGGTTTTCCTCATTACGCCAGTTACCGAAATAGTCCACTTCCAGTCGCAGGGATATGTCAGCCGCCTCTATCAGGTCCGATACTTTTTGCAAGGTATTCTGCAGCTGCTGTGCTGATATCACTCGTGGCACATCATGTTCATCCACGCCGTTGCGGTGTACAAGATCATTTCGCCAGTCTGAGACGATGCCCAGTGGCTCAGTTGGCCAGACGGGAGGGATGTGCAGCACGGCCCCGAAATAGCGCTTAATGGTTTTAACGTTATGAAAAGTCATTCGGGAAACGAAGTTTCGCGCCGCAGGGCGGAAAAGTGAAAGCTCCATCTCACGGGCAGCATGTTTTACCGGGTTTTTTATTCTATCTGACTTCATATAAAACTCATCCCTGAAACGTGTAAGGGGCCAGTCATGCTCAAGCAGTGCCCTGGCGCAATACATCAGGTATGCCTCCATGACCGTAACGGCATGGACGAAAGACATCCTGTACACCAGTTCAGGCTGCTCCTTATCGAGTAGGGTATACAGCTTCTTCAGCTCCTCCTTTGCGTGTATGTAACGCTGATGAATATTGTTCAGAGAAGCCACAAAGAGCCCGTGTTCATGATCCCACTGAGCCAGATCGGCCAGCGCTTCCTGCTCCCAGCAGTACAAGTTCGCGGCCTGCTCCCATTCTTCAGAGTTGGGAATAACATCCGGGTAATTCTCCTCAAGCCATTCATCAAACCGTTCAGCTTCCAGATCCTGCATATATTCCTTCATGCTACCCATATTGCTGTGACCTCTTATAGTGCCTTAATAAAGGAGAAATCCCGCCCGTCATTTACTTGTTACAACTTCAGATGGATAAACCCCTGAAACCACCCGGAACAGTGGTATCAAGCGAATCCAGGTAGATACCATCGAGTTCCTCGTCACTCTGGAACTCGTAAGGAATAGCATCATCAGGAATCGGGAACCAACGCTCAGGAGAGTGAGTTCTCCACTCCCAGTGCCCAGTTGAGTTAATACGACGAGCAATCTCCCTACCGTCATGATCTAAAACATGTACCAAGGGATACCCGTAGCTGTTAGTTCTGTGAAACCAAATTCGCTGGTAGTCACAGAGTTCATTCCATAACCCGGATAACCCAGTGTTTGGTAAGTCAGTGCTTTGAGTCATAAATTAATTACCCAGTTAATAGTACCGAATTGACATCATCTGTCATCACTTACTGACGCGCCTGATAGTCACATATTGTGATTTTTCCATTAAGTAATCATTCTATCCTAGATAAAAAGCAGCCATACAACCACGCCGTTAAATTACCGGATGGCCGGTTCCGGTAGATCCGACTTTTCCGCTATCTCACCGTTTCCGGAAGTGTACCACGGTCAGGAAGTAAGCGAAGCACTGTTTTCTGCTGCTGCGCGCCGGGTCACGGGGCAGGGGAGATCCACAACATATAGCGTGGTGTACAGCTGACAATAACACTACATCTTGTGTCTATGCGCCGCTGAGCCCCGGAGCGGTGTGCGCAGATCCGGAACCACCAGAAATCGGATCTCAGGAGAGGAAGAGAAGGACTATTGCATTAAAAGCAAAAAAAACACCATATTGTTGCGTAAAGTGGATTATTTCATGGGAATGCAAAATTCACTGCTTTCTGAGTCTGATACAGCAACAAAGAAGTAAGGGAAACTTTTTTCAGTTATTTTTCATAAACAGGCCTTAAAGGCCGCCAGGCGAATTCTAAATACCTGTAGATAAACCACAGACAAGGAAACTTACTATGTCATTATTATTTGCAGCTGTACTTACATTGATCGCCTGCGGCCACTATATCTGGACTATCGGACTATCGTGGTCGCTTACCGTGGTCTAACATGGTTTTTGACCAATTTTGACGACCTCTTCATATCTGGAAACGAAACTGGCGATACTATCGCCGTTTCATGTTCCCTGAGATGAAATGCAGGCTCCGCAGATGGTTCAGTAAATTATTCTAACAGGGAGCCCAGTCCGGCAATCTGGCACAGGCAGCACCAAGTGGTGAAAACCATCTTGGTTTCCCCTGATCTCCATTTACGGACCGTACGCTCCCTGACATGCAGCCGCTCGGCCAACTGAATGTCATTCAGTGAGATCAACGACAGAACGTGCCGGACATCAACGTTTCTGGCTTGGTCCACTCCTCTCCAGGCAGCAGAGTATGGGCATTGAAGTCACCCGTTGCCACGAGCTTCTTCCGGCAACTTATCTGTTCCGGGGTCAGGGCCATCAGCCTTTCTCCCTGGATACAGTCCAGCAAACGGGATGTTCCGGAAGATAATAATTATCATGATGTTCGTTCTGCAGCTTCAGATAATTTTCTACGTCACTAAGTTGCCAGCTAGAATAAATAATATTTGAAAACCCGACGTTATACATATCAATTATTGACATAACCTGGTCAATATAATCATAGGAGCATTTATAAACATTGATTCGTGACATGTCTTTTGTCAGTAGTTTCTGGGGGGCCGGGCTGAACACATTAATTTCCAGTGGGGTAAAAAATCCGTGTTCAGGGTACTGATAAAACTCAAGAGCCAAATTATGAGCAAGGGGAAGGTACAGGACGGATTCTTCTGTTATTTTGCAAAATACATTAGGTGATACTGTAAAAACCGGACGTGGTTCTGTACTGTCAAAGTGGTGCCCGGTATGAAATATATCCACACGATGTATTCCTGAAAAAACCTCTCCGCGTAACCTGGCCATTGCGTCAATCATTGTTATTTTTCCCTGGAGCGCTAGAAGGGAAAATAATACAAACATGGCCTTAGCTTTTTCGTCATCCCCTGAAGAAGAACGAGCTATACGAATCAGTTTCTGATAGATACTTAAAGCCGCCAGCTCCGGCATAACTTCAGGCAAAGAAATTGTTTCGGAAATAATATGCTGAAGGTTGTTTTTTACTGGATTGATGAATGACTGAAATAACTCATTTTTACCCGGAAATCTACTTTGCGGGTTATTGAGGTTAAGTAACATCTGAAATATGGCAAAACTTGCAAGCTTCTCTACCGGAAAATCATCAGTGTCACATTTAGCCAGACGTGGGAAATTATGGTTCTGAACAAGATCCCGGACAAGCAAAGCCATATCCTGTTCATAGTCACTGAGCTCATGCTCGATATCAAAAACCTCGCCTGTATCACCGTCGGTAAGACGAAAGCAGTCCTTACAGACGGCCACGCTGGATATCGGTAGCGGGATGTCCTTTATGTCATTTTTGCCTTCTGCCGTAGGAACCACAACGTGGGCCCAGACCCGTTGCTTCTCCTTCGGACTCTGTGACGTATCATCACTGCGGAAGTTCCTGAGAAACCACTGTGAGAGCATGTGTTGATTTCTGGTGTACCCCATAAAAATATCCTTACATCACTGAGTACAATTTAATTATTGAGCACTTTTAATTCTTTAGATAGATCATATTTCCAGTCTGATGCAGATATTCTGACTACTCCGGACAGGTCTCCAGGAAATTCAACACCATCTTCAACTATCGCAGCGACGAATTTACGCGATAGCTTGGACATGAGCCAGCCGTGTTCTAAAACAACATTCTGCCGGGCTCTTTTTTTTAGTGCAGTTTCATCCTTGGCTTTCCCTTCATCACAGGCAGTATAAAGCACCACTGCATAGGATACAGTGTCGATATGCTTCTCAAGCTTCTCGATTATGGTCTGTCCTTCATTGGCTTCATGATGAAGTATGACAGGCTGGAAACCTTCATTTGCCAGAAAAATGTAAACCTCGTTTTTTAGGTTATCATCGTGCCCATGGACAATGAATACTTTCTTCTTCATGTTTAACCCTGCATCGCTTGCCATCGTTGTCAACCCGCTGACTTGCTCAGTATTTTTTATTTTGTTCTCACTAACAGAATGCTCAATAATTGGAGCGGTTTTATAGCTTGAAAGTATTTTCATCGATTCGCTCTGTAAATACTGACGTCTTCGTCCCCAAGCTCCATCGCCACCTGTGACGTTTAAGCCAACATTATTCTTAATGTCAGCGGGTGACATGGAGAATCTGATCCATGAAGGAATGGTGATATTATCATCGAGTTCAAGTAATTCCTGACGCAAGCGATAAAACTGCGAAACATATTTATCAGGACTTGATGCACCCTCATTTACAATGGTGACACACAGAGCAATGAATGTATTTACAGTGGCAATAACTGCTTCCGGTACTGCTGTGGAAGAGGATGACATCATTTCCTCGGTAGTTGTATTTTCCTTCAGTCTCACCTCAGCCTGATAGGTCGCAGGAATACCCCCTACACCCATTCTGAAATTAGGCTCGATTACAATATATTCTTCAGTACCGCCATGCGGCATACTGCGTATAAGCAGATCCCCCTTTTCAATAGCAATATCGCTCCGGTTAATGAAAATCTTATTCTTTTGAACACTTCCTTTTATCCCATCAGTCCTGTCGCCATTTTGCTTAACAAGGGAGAGAGTGTCACGCATCAGTTGTGTTAACGGCATGTATTACCCCAAAAAAAGGCTGAATAGTGTGGCAGTTAGCATAGCAAATGGTGTGAGTAATTTCCCTTGCTCGGTTCGAGAAATCTTCTCCATACCCTCACGACAGAACCATGCAACCCATCATTTCCGGGTTTACCTTTTTTCGGATCTGAGGAACGAAACAGAGACATTGCGAACAAAATAAGAAAGAAAGTGAAAAATTATTGCAAAAACGGCATTAATGCGTAATCAACAAAGGTTCTGTCTTATTCAATACATAACGGCAATAAAAGGCGAAAAACGAATTTATTTTCACTTTTTGCGGAAAAGCGGCCTTTAAGTCCGCTCGTCAACAGTAAATACCTGCACATCAACCCGGACATAAAGGAGAACACTATGTCTACATTTATCGCAGCAGTATTTACTGTCATCCTCACCCTCATCGCCATCGGTAAGTTCATCTGGGCCGTTGTCGTAGCGTACCGGAGCCTCACCTGGTTCTTCACCCACTTTGACGAGCTTCCCTATATCTGGACATGCAGCTGGCGATATTACCGCCGGTATATTTTCCGCCGTATCTACCGTCGCGTCTTCAGTCGTTGATTTCGTTATCCAGCGGCATGCCCAGCCCGGCCAGCCAGCACAGACAGCACCAGGTGGTGAACACCATCTGTGTCTGGCCGGATTTCCATTTGCGGATAGTTCGTGGGTCCACCGCCAGCCGGTGGGCCAGCTCCAGGTCAGTCAGGGGGATCAGCCCCCGGACCACGGAAATGTCACTGACCGAGGGCGTCTGCCAGTACTTCGTGCTGACTAGGGTATAACCGTTGAAGGCGTGGGTTTTGATCAGCGAGTGGATCAGCGTCAGGTGCTCCTGATTTTCCATCGTGCCACCCGCCGGTCAGATGCTAGTGAAACCGGGAACCCGGTGCTGCAGACGGCGGGCTTCTTCCCGGGCCTGAAGTTCACGCCCTTTTTGCAACATGTCCGCCGTTGGCTCCGGCAGGGTCTCCATGAACGCTTTAAACTGTTTGCCGATCGCGTCCAGTGACACGCTGGAGGTGATAGAGGTATGCCGGTTGGTATAAACCAGGCGTGTCAGCGGCCGGGTTAGTTCTTTACCTTCCATAAAGCGTTTGAAGATCCACAGATAGAGATCAACCAGTTCCAGTCCGGCGCTCTGCGTACCAGACTGGAAGACCAGCGGTTGCTCTGGCATGTTTTTCATGTCCATCACCGGCAGACCTGGCCCCAGCTCCCATGGCTGAGCGCGAATCTGACGATAAAATACGCTCAACTCCCGCTGGGTGGTGTTGAACTGCGATTGCTGATCAACAATGATGCGGGCCTTGCGGTTGGGAGCGCCTAGCCGGTGGCAGATCCCATGAAGCACGGACTGAAAGCCAATCATGTTGGGCATGATCTGCAGTTTTTCTTTATTGGTTTTGCAGTTGTAGCTGAGTTCATCAAAGTGGGCCATTGCCCACGACAGCGCATCAGTCACAATTTCAATGAAACGGGGATCGCCCAGCATCCCGACACGTGAAAGCAGTACGCTGCAGACTTCCCCCAACAACGCCGCCGACCGGCCATCGTGGGCTTCCAGACGGGCGCGCCAGGCTTTTTCCGCTAGCTCATCATCAAACAGCCGGGCCAGATTTATCAGCAGGGGATAGCGAAGCGGGGTCCAGTAGGACGTCCAGGGCACCACCGGATTCATCCCCTGGTCAAACACCTGATCGAAGAAGGAAATGATGGCGTGATCGCGTTTGACCACCTGCCAGATATCAAAGCGGATACGGTGCTTTTTCTGCAGAACCAGTAACGTATCGATGACGTTATCCAGGCGGTGCATACCCAGTTCGGCGGCGTGCAGTCGCACCACCCCCATTTTTTTACGCAGCGCAGCGAGGGCAGGCTCCGCGACAGTATCGAGATCATCGGGTGAGGACAGCACGCCGTAGGACAGTATCGGCTGAGTGCTGTCAAAAAGGTTCGGTCCGGTATGGCCGGTTTCATCAACATAAAAGTGCATCAGGACATCCTGTATCAGTGGCTCCGGTATGACGCCGGACGAGGGATAAAACTATATAGAGGCCTGCAGGTCGCTCAATTAAAGACTGTCAGCCCGGTGCCAGGTTTAATAGATCGCGCAAATCAGGTACTGTCCGGCATTATTGTAAATCACCATATCACCGGTCGGCAGCTGCCTGATGCCATTATCAGGCAACCTCTCACTTCCGAAAACATTAAATTTCGCCCGATTCAAGGCACGAAAACCCACTATTTATCTGATTTTAATTGGTTATTTAATTCCTTCATGCCATTTTCCCCAATTCCATTTTCTCGCCCAGGGTGACTTTTTCTGAAGGCGTTTACCCGCTTACCGGCCGTCAGTTCCTGTTATCTCACTGAATAGCAGGTTCAAACAGCCACCTCCAGCTGTGCCTTTTTTCGGATCTGTGGTGAAAAAACGAGAAAGAAGAACATGTTCAGCATATCCATATGCCTGACATCTGCATATCCTAGGCATACGCATATGCCAGTCATCTGCATATGTAAAACCTATACAGAAAATTAAGGCAGGCATATACTACACATATGCAATCACTCATCATGCAGATCAGAGAGGAGGAACATCCATGCGCACAGTTTCGATATTTAAAAACGGCAATAACCGCGCCATCCGTCTGCCCCGGGACCTGGATTTTGACGGCGTCAGTGAGCTGGAGATCGTCCGGGAAGGGGACAGCATCATTCTGCGTCCCGTCCGGCCGACCTGGGGCTCATTCGCGCAGCTGGACAGGGCCGATCCGGACTTTATGGCGGAGCGTGAGGATGTGGTCCGCGATGAAGGACGCTTTGAGCCATGAAGAAAACCTGGATGCTCGACACCAACATCTGCTCGTTCATTATGCGCGAGCAGCCGGCAGCGGTGCTGAAGCGCCTGGAGCAGGCGGTGCTGCGCGGTGACCGCATCGTGGTCTCGGCCGTGACGTATGCCGAGATGCGCTTCGGCGCCACCGGCCCGAAGGCCTCGCCGCTCCATATTCAGCTGGTCGACGCGTTCTGCTCCCGCCTAGATGCCATCCTGCCCTGGGACCGCGCCGCGGTGGATGCCACGATGGACATCAGAGTGGCGCTGCGCCTCGCCGGCACGCCGATCGGCCCGAACGACACGGCGATTGCCGGACACGCCATCGCGGCGGGCGCCATCCTGGTGACGAATAATACAAGAGAGTTTGAGCGGGTGCCTGGCCTGGTGCTGGAAGACTGGGTGAAGTAAGCCGCTCTCTGCAGGGTAATTTCTTGAATTACCCTGCAGGTTATTTCGGCGTGCCGGTTATTATGCCCTTAAGAGTGTAAAGCCTGTCGAACTGGGCATAAGGCTCCCCTGTTTCCGCTGCGTGTCGGAGTTTTGCGTCCGAAGGTCGGGCAGAGCGATACCGTGACTGAGTGAATGCTAAAGATCATATCCACTGACACAGATCACCCGTTTTCCTTTCCCGAAGGCCGTCAGACCTTCATCAGTAAACCCCATCCAGCTGATGAACGCCCCCCGGGCCCACTTTGCCTTGGTGCTGAGTTTTCCTTCGAATACGTGCAAATCTGCTCGCCCGTGTTACGAAATGATGAGCGGGGGGCAAGCTTAAAGATACTGAAAAGTTCTGCAAGCCATGCTTCAAAACGGAAACCCCGCGGATCTGGCGGCAGGGATTTCATCTCGTTCATTTCAGCTATCAGTGAAGGCCAGTCAACACCGTGCCATACCTGTACAGGCCTGTCGCCTTTGGCTGTATCAGCGTCCGTATTTTTCAGCCGTGAAATCAGTCAAGCCAGTCATTGCGGCTTTGTTCGGCCTGCTCAGGCATGGTCTACATTTTATACCGCCACAGAGCATCAAGAACCCGCAGGGCTGTCTCACGATCCACCTGTTTCAGCAAACATCTTACCCGTTTAGGTTTTGAGGTTCCTTCTTCCTTATAAAGTTCATCATCAATATCAATGTTCAGCTCTTCATCAAAAAAGCCGACAGCGTACGGTTGGAGAAATCGAGTATCCAGCCCGGACCGCTTTCAAAGACGAGATTAAACAGTCTCAGGTCCTGTATTTTCAGTTTCACGCCAGCCTCCTGTTTTTACAGAGTATAACGGGATGTCAATTCAGGAGGTACTGAGTCAATGCCATTCGTCAATTTGGGTGGTTTCGATTTTTGGAGTTTTCGGAGCTCAGGAAAAGAGGAGGAGGATTATTGCTGGTGAATCACAAAAAAAACAGAATTGTTGCTATTTTAGGATTATTGCATTTAAGCAAAAAAATTCTTGATTTTATCCATTAATATCAATAATTATGAATCTTTTCGGTAAGTATGAGGCATCTAAAAACCACAATGATGTCATTTAAAAATCCGTTTAAAATACAAACTCACATATCGTAGAAGGGCAGGATCTCCCCGATACTCTTCCGTAAATCGTGTTCGTATCTCTTAAGGATAAATATGATATTTGGACGGCAATCAAATGAACCTGCTCATAACGAGCCATCTTTTGCCAGAGATTTCCACTACCTGACAGCTCTGATACAGCATCTGGGCGCGCATGAACGCTGGAACAGCAGAACCCCTAGGAATATTGCTGATAGTCTGGGCATGGACATGCAGGAGGTAGAACGGGTGCTTGCTTCTTACCCGGCGTTTTTCAGACGCTCTTCCAATCTCAGTTCACAGGGCGAACCCCTCTATATGCTCCATCTACGCTATGCAAGAAGAAGGAAAAACAATGAAACAGATGCTCGTGAATCTCCTCCAGTCAGTGCTGCAGAGATGGGCATTATGCTGGATCTCGTGACGAAAATGATTGCCGTAGAAGAACAAAATAAAAGGCTCAGCTTCGAAATTAAAACTAATAATCTTAAAATATGGTCTGCTCTTGGGCTGGCCTTTCTTTCTTCCGTCACTGCGATTGCCACAGCATTACTGAAATAGGGGAATATGTATGAAACTGGAATCCTTTCGTGTTCGAAACTTCCGCTCTGTATTTGACAGTGGGTTGATAACCACTGAGAAACTGACTGCAATTCTGGGGAGGAATGAAAGCGGGAAAACAAACTTGTTACTCGCTCTTAAAAGCCTTAATCCGGCAGAAGGTTTCGGCAAGCTTAATGATATAAAAGATTTCCCAAGAAACAGAAAACTGAGTGAATGTACTCCTGACACACCAGTTGTAGATACAACGTGGAAATTAACCGAACCAGAACTGGCTGAACTCAGTGCCATTTATCCACGCGCACGAAGTATTACTTATGTTGACATCAGCAGACGATACAATGGAAAAATCAGGTACATCAATTTTAGTGGTCTTGACAAATTAACATATGATGAACGAAAAATAAAAAAAGAAGTCCGTAAAATAAAGGCTCAAATTGATTTGTTTTTCGATAACTCCGAAAATGAAACAGAACAAACTCAGCCTGATATACAGGCTATCAGTGATATATGCAATGCCTTACTTCCGATCCCGGACCGTCCAATTGGCTGGTCAGCGCAGGCCATGGGAAAACCACAGGAGCTGAGAAAATTTCTTGTTAAGTATGACATCGAGCTTAAGTCAGAATCAGATGATGCTCTAGATGAACTGGAGGATACTCTTAACGAGATAAGCAACGATTCTTCCCGATCTAAACGGGCACGAGAATGGATCCTTACAAAACTCCCTGTGTTTGTGATGGTAGATGAATATCCGGAACTGAACGGTCACCATCAAATGGCTGAATATACTTATCATAAACAGCAGGGTGCATTAACTAATGCCGATATCCATTTTGAGAAACTTTGCAAGGTGGCAGGGATTTCCCCTGACGAGCTGACGGCTAACAGAAATAATTCAGAGGTTCGAAATCAGCTTGTAAACAGAGCGGGAGCTGTCGTTACGACAGAAATCCGAAGGCTCTGGCAGGATAAACCTCTTAAAATCCGTTTTAATGTTGACAGTGATTATTTTGATACATATGTTTCGGATTCCAATAATGCCTACGATGTTGAGGTGAACCTGGACGAAAGAAGCCGTGGGTTTAAATGGTTTTTCTCATTCTATATAACATTTTTTGCTGATACCAAGGGTGGATCAGCAGAAAATGCTGTTATTTTACTGGATGAGCCAGGGCTTTACTTGCATGCTAAATCTCAAGCTGATCTTCTCAATCACCTGACCAATGATTTTGATAACCAGATTATCTATACCACTCACTCTCCATTCCTTGTACCAATTAAAAATATTTCCGATGTAAAAACTGTCTCTATTGCAGAGGACAAAGGAACGACGGTAACCAACGATCCCAGCGGGGATTCGACAACCTTATTCCCGTTGCAGGCAGCGCTGGGATATGACATTGCGCAGTCGCTATTTATTGGATCTCATAACCTTATTGTCGAGGGAGTAACTGATTTCTGGTACCTCAGTACGATTTCAGATGTACTTACCTCCGCTGGTAGAAAAGGCCTGAACAGCAAAATAATAATAACTCCTGCCGGTGGGGCACAGCGGGTGTCCTACATGGTTTCTCTACTGTCCTCTCAGAATCTCAATGTTGTTGTACTTCTGGATGATGAGAAACAAAGCCGTGAGACTTCCGTTGAGCTTCAGCAGCAGGGCATGCTCAACAGAAAGAACGTGGTATTTGTGTCTGATGCTCTGGAGTCAAAGCGTGACGAGTGTGATATTGAAGATCTCTTTAATCGTGATACTTTCCTCGAACTGGTTGATGAAAGTTATGATCTGAAGCCTGGCACTCTTAAGCTGAATGAGAAAATTCCGCGAATTGTCAAACAGATTGAAAATTCCTTCTCGACAGACAAGAAGCATTTTGTGAAAGCCAAACCCGCCCGCGCATTCATGAACCGTCTGAAAGACGGAGATATTCAACTGCTGTCCACAGAAGAACTGGATCGGTTTGAAAAGCTGTGCGATTTGATAAACAAAAGAATGACGGCCCGCAGCTGAAGGAACACCCTACAGCACTCTCTCCAAGGCTCGATTAATCGGGCCTTTAAGTTTCCGACTCTGCCTTTTTCCGGATCTGAACAAAGAATGGCACACACTGGCTGCTTCATAAAAACACTTATCACATCAAATATATAAATTGATGCAAAATATTGATATTGACTCATTATTTTCAATTGTGAGATAAAACTATAAAACCAATCCACATAGATGATTACAGGTTCTGTTATGGGTCAGTTTCTTGATAAAGTCATGGATGAAGCCAGCAAAGTAATAACGCTGCGAAAAATTCCTGCTGATATCGATACGGCCATTACAGAACAGGCCAGCCTGACGGGGAAATCCAAAAACGATCTTGTTCTTGAGTTACTGACGTCCACATTCGGTGATCTGTTGGGGAATTTTGTGCGTTCCAGTGAACTGGTGGCCCTGATGGACAAAGAGGTTGCCCGGATGACTGATCGGGAAATAATATTGCAGAGCTTTGAAAGCAATCTTACCCCGATCTACAACCGGGAATACTGCCGTATCCTCGCGCTGAAAAACGAGGACGACCTCAAACGTGTATTGATGAACAACATTCCCTATCTGGAACTGCGTTCGAAACAGCTTCGTTTCGGCATGGTTCCGTTTCTGCCGAAGGGAATCTCACTGATAATGGCCCTGTTCTGTGAAGTGGCCGGGCGGGACGGGCTGACCATCGCACAGTTCTACACTTCACTGTGGTTTGTTGTCGAACGAGAGCAGTATTACAGGGCGATTAATGAAATCAGAGCCGTGAAATCCCTGTTGCCAGTCACCGATCCCTGAAACGAGAAAAGCCACCCCTAGGGATGGCTTTTCCAGACTACTTTTTCCGCGTGAGACCTCTGAAAGAGGCGACTCCGCCTTGATTAACTAATTACGCCATAAAGTGACGGCGTCGTCAATAGTATTTTCAGGACTTCATTCATGACTGCAAAACACTACATCACAACAGAAAGGCTGGATATATACAGAAAGCACCTTAAAGTTAAGCCCGCTCAGGTTATGGCTGCTTATCACTGGAACAAAGCGCTGGCTGGCGCGTTGCTTCCCGCTATGCAGTGCCTTGAGGTAACGCTTCGCAATGCGATTAACACCGCGATCCAGTCTTTCCCGCCTGCGGGAGCTAAAGGTTTGTGGGATACCAACACAAACTGGGTGACCAGTCTTCCGAAATATATGGGTGATAACAGAATCAATTCTTCGGAACGCTACAAACGAGCCAGAAATCGTAAAGATCGTCAGGATGCTGCTGGCTATCTACTGGATAAATGGAGCAACAGGCTACTGGCGAGAACATTGACTGAGGAAAATCTGGTATCTCAGGCCAAAAGCCAGATTAGTAAGGAAGGTAAAAAACCAACCCCTGACAGGATCATCGCCGGGCTCACTTTTGGTTTCTGGACCACGTTGTTGACGGCCCCCTATGAAGATCCCCACGGGGACCGGTTACTCTGGCCTACATTGACCTCACATGTATTTCCTAATGCCCCGGCAGGGTACACGCGCGCCGATATTTGTGCCGCATTTTTTCAAATAAAGGAGCTGAGAAACCGTCTGTCGCATCATGAAGCGGTGTGGAAATTCCACCAAAGAAATCCCGCCACAGGAAAAACTGATTACTCAAAACCAGTGTACGGTACGCAAGCCAGCTGCAGTCTGTTGAGGAAACATTACGACGACATCCTAGATATGATTGGCTGGATGAGCCCCGACCGGAAGGCTAATTTCCTGAGGCATTCTGCAAACCTGCGGTTTTATGCACTGTGCTCGGTGGACGGGCTGAACAGCTACATTGCCCCGGAAAAAATCAAGGCGCAGATAAAGGTTTCACGCGGTGGTAAGGGTATCAACAGGTTAATTAAGATACTCGAAAAACACGAATTCATCCGGATTGTAAAAGAGGGCCAGACAGTAATCACCATCGGCACTGACAATTCCATCCTGATTTAATATCCCACTTTTTTTATTAACCTATTCTGCCAGCCCGGAGCGATTCCGGGTTTGATGCCAAGATTTACGGCAATCGGGCGCACGCCCATATCAGGGTGATCTCTCCACATCTGGGTGCGGCGGCTTTCTGTTGTGGTGTCTGTTCCATGGGGGCAGCCTCCGGTGCTGCTTTGTATGCTGCATGGTGGCATCACGACTGCTTTGTATGGCAGCGCAGCTGCCGCCCGACTGTTACTCAATTGACGATAGCTACAATTTGTATTACATTTTCTTAAATACAATTTGTATTCATACAGATAGCGAGATTACCCATGCCAGATCTGAAAGAAATTTTAAAAAATAGTCTTTTTAATCAAGTCGATGATAGCGTTTCTGCGCCTATATCTATCCGCATCCCTACCATTTTAAACAACGAGTTGGACGAACTATCTTTAAGTCTTGATCGCTCTAAGAGCTCGCTAATCAGCGAATTTATTAAGGCCGGGGTAGTTACTTCGAATGAGCTACTAAAGGAACGCTCTCTGATTAGTGCTGAAATGAAAGAGCAGCTAGTTGACCAGCGTGAAGACAGCGCAACTAGCTTTCTTGATAGGAAAGCCTTCATGTTGAATACGAACTACAACAACGATGTAGAAACGCATTTCGACATGGTTAAAAACCAAGAGGCTGCGGCTTTTTGCGAAGGTTGGAAGGAGTACATCTGCCAGCTTTCTAAAGGTGATAAGGTCTATCTGTATCAGAGTGGCGTAGGCATCATTGCTTCTGGTGTTGTGGATGGCGAGCTTGTGAAAAGCGCGCATTACGGCGTAGCTGATGATAAATACGCTAAGCCACTCAAAGATTTTAAAACCGGCTTCAAGGCTATCTCCGCGCGTCGCTTTAAAGAGTTAACCGGGGGCGGGGCTAATTTCCGTAGAACGATGATTGAACTCACTTCCATGCAGGCTCATGCTATTGCTCAAGAGATTGAGAAATTAACAGCTAAGCAGTGATAATCCTCAGATAAGAAAAGGGCCCGGAAGGGCCCTTTAGAATAAGAGCTGATTAATCGTCTAGATCTTCATCATCGCTTTCTTCATCATCGCTTTCTTCTCCTTCCTCGTCATCGTATTCGACATATACGTTGACGTTTTGAATAAAATCATCAGGAGGAGTGAAGTGGGTATCTATCGGACTATCATCAAGGTGTTCGTAGTCATCGCGTTCGTCTAATGGCCCTGATGTTACATGGGTTTCACCCCAATTATCAACATAGATACCGTTATTCACAGTTCCATTGCCTGGAACTTCATGAACTAAATTAAAACCAATAGGAGTGTTGTCATCTGGATCTCCTCCTTCCGCAAATACAGGCTCTAAGTCAGAAGGGGATAAGGGTAATACTTCACCGTCGACTATCATTGAAGAAGGTATTTCAATGACTAAGTCCCCAACTTTTTTCCTAATCATATCATCACTCATAAAGCCCCACGCTATACCTTGCCATAAGAAAGGGGATTAGCCCCCAGTGAAACTGCTTATAAGTAATGGGGATAAAAAAAGTGAAAAAAAGAGGTGCTGAAAAATTTTCACAGAGAGGCATAAACCCCCTTTGTTTTATTGCGTACCAACACGCCCTATGGCGGACCCCAGCCGCCGGGGTATCCCCTCATTCAGTACAGCCTGCCTGGACTGATCAGCCTTCTGGCATCTGTGGTGTTCCGCCGTTCCATAGAAACCTGCTAGGAATATCTGCGCCAGCAAATTCCAGTACGGCTCCCCGGTGAGCGCTTGTCACGTGATGTCATGACACACCGGACTCCTTTCCTTCGACTGAACCACGAAGGGCTATTTTAGTCCTCCGAGCATAGCCCCAATTCGCCTTGCAACATTACTCTGAATTTGTCGTGTGATTTCTTCCTTGCTGATCAGCATATTACAGTAAGGGCAGGGCGTATTTTTAATTTCATCAATTGTTTCACCATGTAGTATGTCGTTGAAAGTTAGTGCCTGACCGCACTCGGGGCACTTGAATTTGATGCATTAGGGGATCTACGTGCCGGGCCGAATGCACCTGAAGCAAAAAACCTAACACCTAAACCATAAGCAACAGGGTAATAAGCGGAACTTCCTCCAAACTAACCCCCTATACAGCGGGTCTGTACTTCATGTGCTGTTTTGTTCATGGCCTTAGCCCTTACCTCGTTAGTGGGTCACATCTCTGATTTTGCTGTCACGACACGACAAACACATCGATATATGACAAATTAATGATACAAGTAATTGATATTTAACATAAAACGCATTAAGCGTAGTAGCATTGTAACAGCAAAGTTTTTATGTACGGTCGCTCATGGTTAAAGCCGGCCTCTGGATTCCCCGCAAACAACGAACTCCTAAAATTCAGCAGCCACGCTATCGCTGGGTCTGCTGAGGCGAACTGAACCAGATAGTGCGGAGGGGGTTGGTGGAGCAAACCTGACGAATGCTTTTTTTAACGTAACTCTGAACTGGATGCGCAAATTGGCACGAAAAAAGGGACATCCATAGCAATAATGAGATTTAATTAGTCTAGAAGAGGGGCAATGTCTTCATCATAACTTATTTTAGGAGGTAAATCTTTATTTGTTATAATAGGAGTAAGCTTTCTAATTATTTCAATGTTAATTTGGGCAGAGTTTTGTCCTGACGTCATTACTTCTTGATATGATAATATCTTCTCATATTCCAAATCTGAGATTGATTTAGTGTTATTGTTATAAATATTATAAGCGGAACTCACTATATTTAACACAAAAGAGCATGTATTAAAAAAATTTTGCATTTCAGATATTTTTCGATAGTTTTCTAATGAGTCTTCAATGGACTTTGTCATTGCATCATTAGCTTCTATTAGTTTCCTTATTTCATCATCTATTTTATTTTTGATGAGCAATGTCTTATAACTTTCGTATAAAACACTGTAAGAAATCGCTTGGTTTTTTAATTTATTTATGCCAGCAGAACTTTCCGTTAAATAAAATGCGCTTTTCAAACCCTCCATTTTATAATCGGCATGTAGAATGGCTTTATTATAGTCTATAGATGTAGCAATCCAACTATTAGTATATGCATTGAATTTAATCCACAATGCTTGACTGTCTATGCTTCCGCCACCAATAGATTGAATGCTAGCAGCGTTGCTTTTTTGAATATCAGCACTAATGTTTGGATACTTTTCCATTGATACCCTGTTAATTAATATAGCATCTGCTGGGCTAATCCCGTAGCCAACGGGTAGGAAAATTAGTGAATCATTATTTTTTACAACGGTGAATAAAAAACCATACTCAAGACCAACTTGAATGTTGGGTGTTAATATTCTATATTGCGATACTAAAGCTGAGATTTGACTGTCATCCAGACTCACTCTTTTCTTGTAGTTCTCATAAAGAGCCTCTGAAATTTTTACAAGCAAATCTGTCATAAGACCAATAGAAATATCTCTCCAGTACTTCATTTAGACACCTCAAATATTTGTTTGACATATGGGTATTGTTTCAACTCGTTTTCTGGAATAAATATTTTCGCTTCAGTGTAGATAGTTTTAGATACTGCCTTGTTTAACTCATCAATTTTCAAAAGTAACATATACTTTAAAGAATGATTAATGTATTGATTTAGTAGAAGTGCTATTTTTTCTTTCATTCTGTCTTGGTTTGAAAATGTAAACTCAGTACACATATTTTCCATATAATTAGTAATGTTTGATTTATATTCATTATTATGTTCTTCTCCACTATAAATAATAGTAAGATTATCAAATTCTGGCGTGTTACCATCGATAACTAAAGCTCGAAAATTCACCTCGGCAATATTGTATTTAAAATAATCTTCACTTCCTTGACAATCTAGTCCCCCTGACCCACTTTCATCAAAATCATGAGTATGACATTCTGTATAAAACGTCCTTTTTTCAACGTCTACTGGATAACACATATTACCTGATATGCTATTAAACTCTCTTTTTTTTATGTTGTTTTGAATGATTTCCCTTAAGTTTTTAAAATCACTGGAATCCTTTGAAACGAAGTTATTTGTGTTTTCTATTTCCTTCAAGGCCCATGAAAAACTACCAATAACATTAGGGTTGTTTTGTTGATTGTAATAATTTAAATATCTCTTTATAGATTCTATCCACATCCCTCTGTTTATTCTATATTCACTAATTTCATCCTCAGGAATACCAGTTAGCATCTCCGTATGCATTGAATAAGCGGAACTCTGTATAATAAATAGCACCGGAACATAGAACACAAATGCATATTTGAACTCGTTATTTAAAACGTCACTCTGAACATTTTCTCCATTATTATATATTTCATAAATGTCTCTATAGTATGCTCGTCTATTGTGTAGTGGATCATAGTTTTTCTTTGAGTTTTGTAATTTTGTTAATCTATCCGCTGCAGTCAAAACTTTTTGCTTTTCAATTATCTCAAAGGTGGTTGTTGGAATGTTTTTTAATGTTTCATTTATTTCCCCTATGTGAGCATTTATAGCTTGAATACCTTCATTTATTTTAGCGATGTTATTACTCATAGCTATTAATATACTGATTCCTCCATCTCCTTTAGGAGTGTTGGATTGCAATAGATATGTGGCCGCTGTAATAGCAACTGGTACCCAAGCAAAGGCATTGACATTGGCTGTATGTAATAGGAGTAACAAGATAAGTGATTTTTTCACTGTACCTCCTAATGCTTAAGTATTTATCTTTTTACATTGAGGCGTTTGTTTTTGCATACTTCAAAAATTTTTAAGCTTACGCCGCCATACTTACTTTTAGTCGTTTTCTTAAAAAAGTCAAGTTAGCAAGATAGAACTTCGATATAGCGATATATCTAAGATGCCTATATTTAATACGTTGTTTAATTTAGCAAATATCTTGTACATCAGATGTCGGAATTGACATACAAAATGTCTATTGTTGTGGGCCTTATTAAGGTGCTGTCCAGATAGTTGAACTCACAGCGCAAAGCGGACAATAGTTGACGGTTAACACAATCAAATTAAAGCTAATGTATGCGTACATTAGCCTTAAAACACGGATCAGCCTCCGACATCTCATCAGCCAACGGGCTCTATGAGCTCTGGTCCCTGATTCTTCACATTGCCAACAGCGCGCGTTACAGGATGCCATATGAAATGATCAGCTGACACAGATCCATCTGCAGCAATGTCTTCAGCCTCCTTACCCGAAACGTCCTGTTTCATCCACTCCCGGGCGGCGTCCGGTACCAGGACAAGTGGGCGCCGGTCATGGATATCAACGAGACCTTTATCAGCCGCGGCCGTGACAATCAGAAACCCTTCCGCCTCATCACCACGCTCAAACGGAGTGCTTCCGATCGCGGCCATGAGGATTGGCTGGCCGTCTTTACGGTGGATGAAATAGGGCTGCGTCTTGTCTCCTTCACGCTTGTCGAGTAGGGTGCCGAAGTTACCTCCGACACCCCCTCTAAGAACCGTGCGTGAGATTTAGGTTCCTCTTACGCTACCGGCGGTCACTTTGCCCATGGCGGATGAGAATGGGACATCCGCTCCGACCGCAATCGAGCCCTGTCAGCATCTTTGGGCCCTTCATGGTTGACGATAGTAAACGAGGTTCGCATATGCTAACCATGCCACTCCCCCTAGCTCCGACCCGCGTTGATGCTCGCAGGCATGCCGTTTTCTCACGATTCTGGCACTTACCAAATGGTAAAGGCTACATTGTCCGAGGGCTTTTGGACGGCCTGTTACCAGTCCGCCCTACCTCGTAGGGTACTGCCGATGGGACGGCAGGTTCGGTAATAATATATGTTCCGAACAATCACTTATGCGACTTCACGTCGCACCCATTCAAACCAGCCATCAGCAAAGCAGATCGCCCGACCGTGCTGCCAAAGAGGTTTAAACATCCTGCTGCTGGCTGCTGTCTCAACCCGGGCATTAATCAATGGCGGTTTATCCCACCACCCTGGCGCGTAACCCCAGTTAACCGGATCGAGCTGCAGCTGTTCGTCGCGTTCGCTCAGAAGTAACACCCTGGTACCCGGGGCGACGTTATAGCGACCGATGGGTTCCGGGTCGTAGGCAATATTTCGATCGGCTTCATTGGCGAGGAGAGAAAGATACTCTTCCCGCGTCATTGACTGCGAAAAACGTCCGCACATGGTTACCTCCATTGGCCAGACTGAAATTATAGAAGATGTGATCGATGTGGATCCGGGGTCAGGATGCCGCTTTGCGGCATGGAGGCGCCTGCAGCAGTTGAATGGAGTACTGCGCCGTCGCCCGGCGCAGCCGGCTACTGTTTTGACAGGTTCTGCCTCATCCACCCCCTTCCCTTAAGGTCAGGTTAGTGAGCGCAGTCTGCTATGAGCGAAGAACAGACATTGGCCTCACTGGAATGCAGGAAGTTAACAAAAGTGAATGAATCGTTTAAGTAGAATGTTTATAACTATCAAATATATGCTTGCTGAATATATTTAGGCCACGTGTGTGGCCTGATATTAGAATTTAAAATCCGAAGCTTGGGCTTCATTATAAAGTTGTTTCAATAAAGTATAACCCGAATCATATTCAGATATAGAAAAGAAAAAATGTCTCCCATCATTCTGTATGATGCTTAATCTTTGCACACCTACTTCCATGTTGAAATCGAATGCATAATCTAGAGTTATTCGCATTCCTTGGTAATTAGTCCATACTTTATCTTCATCTGAAATATAATTCCAATGAATGATACCATTCTGAGTCTCAGAAACTAACTGGCTTACAAAATTTACAATTGTATTTGGTAACATCTGTTAATCCTCTGACTTTCTGAATGTGTATTTCGTTTCAAATCTCTGTTTTACCTCGAGTAATGCGTCTTGGATCTCTTTAATCTGAGCGTTGCCCAAAGGATTTGAAGCATTAATATGACGAGTCGAAAATATTTTCTTTTCTAAATCGTTTAATGCCGTTTTTTTGTCATCAAATTCCTTTTTGTCTTCTTCTGTCATGAAGTGATTGGCGAGGCTTATATGTAACTTTCTTGCTATAGTAAAATTAGCCACTAGAAGTGGGTATTTTTTTGTCGCAAGATCATTGAGGCATTGATCATAGTAAGATACACATTCATGTGCATAACTTAATCCAGTTGCATCTTTGAACTTACTCAGATTAAATAGAGAGCGAGTTTTAATGCTTTTTGTAATACTAACGTTATACAAGATTTCCATTATTGAAATCAGTAATGCAATAACAGTAGCAACAGAAGCATAATATGAAAACATGTTCAAATTTTCACTTATGCTAATTATATCATGTTGATATTTATAACAAACGAAAACAATAATAGCACATATTATTATGTATAATATTCGAATGCAATTATCTTTAGCTTTTTCCAACATTAAAATCATCCCATTGTGAACTAGCACCCTTAACATTATCCATTTTTATTTTACCTTACTCAAGCTTTCATATTAGCTCGCTCTTCATTTATTTAACATGCGCTATCGTGAGTGACGTCCGCTTCTGGCACAAAGCAGACGTTAAAGTCTACAGCATGGGAAACTTCCGGATGCCGCGTCAGCGGCATGGAGGCGCCAGCTGAAGCAGCATGGAGTACCGAGGGCAAATGGCGCCGTCGCCCGGCGCAGCCGGCTGCTGTTTTGACAGGTTCTGCCTATCCCACCCCCTTCCCTGCAAAGCTATACCCGCTAAAAACGTCTCAGATGCCTCTGTACGCGGTCGGAGTGGTCCCGACAAGGCGACAGCCGCAGTCGGGGCGTATCTCCGCGTTAGCGGGCCGCAGGGCCGCTTACGAGCGTGTACCAGACAACTGACCGCAGCTCCACCCACAGCGATGAAGAAGAGTAGTTACAACACCCATTATTAAAAGCGACATTACTCCCGGCCTTCGGCCGGGGGCGGCGGCGCTTTTCAGTGGTGGGGAGGGGCACCCGGCTGGCAAACCGGCGCCGGTTTTATGATGATTTTCCTTTTGAATGTTGTAACTAATGTGGTTCTCCGGTCGGGGCCCGTCGCGAAGCGATGGGAGCTCTCTCTGAGGTTGCCGAACCGGCGAGACCGTCAGGTCGCTGCAAGGGCGGGCATTCTCCTGAGCCTGTCCACAGGGCAGGCGATGAACAGGTTATGTGTTTACAGGATTTATTAAAGGATCTTTAAAAGAGATACAGAGCTGATGTTTAAAAGGAACCATGCGCCCTGAAAGCCCGACGGTTGGCGCTCTACGAAAATATCGGTTCGCGCTATATGAAATACACCCTTGCAGTTATATGTGGATAACAGAATTCGGCCGTCAGAAGTGACGCAGGCGATAACATTTAAGGCCACTTTGACGCCAGGAAGACCGGAATTATGGTGAGGAATGCAGGTCTGAAGATGAGATAATACGTAGTAGTCGGCCAACAGGCGTGCGAAAGCCTCCGGCGCCGGCCGGATTTTTTAAGGAAGGTGATGTTATATGGGGACAGTGGCCAGTCGCGTGTAGTTGTTCCCGCGCGACAGCAGCATGCGCTCCTGCACACGGCGCTCAACCTCACGCTTCAGCGCTTCTTTATCACCCCTGAAGCGGCCGGTGGCGTATTCGCGGGTCAGTTGCTGACGCACGCGCGTCTCGATGTCATGACGCTGCCGTGATGCATCCCGCCGTGCAGTATCCCGCTTCCGGCCGTGAGATTTACGCTCAGCCTGATAGCTGCGAAAACGCTCACGCACAAACCGCCACGCTTTTGCGATCAGTTCGTCCATCTCCAGCGGTTTCAGTTTCTGCTTTTTGCGCTGCAGGTTTTCCCACTCCACACGGCTGCGGCGCGCGGCCACCACAGCCACCTCAGAAACGTCGAGCGCGGAAAACAGGGCCGGGGTGAACGTGATATCGGTCGGGATATTACAGCCGATCTGCGGGTCATATTCAGTCTGATAGGTGATGAGACCCAGCTCTGCCAGAAACTTCAGCGCCCGGGTGGCACGACTGACTGACAGATTGCCGCTCCTGGACTCGGTGGCCAGTCCACACTCGATGGCCATATTGGTAATCGAGCGCTGCACGCGATTGGCCAGCGGATCGTAGTGAAAACACATTGCCTGCAGTAGCGCGTCAATTGCACGCCGGCGCAACAGGGGTGGCATCCGGTGACGCTTACCCAGCGAACGCAAAAACGCCACATGAATGGAAAAATCAAAACGAGACGTGAAGCCGCCGGCTTTCGCCATCAGCTTACGGCAGAACGGCAGGGTCTTTTTCCCTTCTCGCGGCGTGAAAACCGGGTTCGGGTTTTTGACCTGTGAATAGTGGTTTTGAAGAAGATCAGTCACCGCTTCCTGCGCTTATGTTGCACGGAAGGAGCGAATGACACAGAAACTGATCTTGAAGTTTTCTGTGCATGTACATATACTCCCTGCATAGAGCAACACGTTCTATGCAGTTTTGAAAGGCCCCGTTAATCTTTTCCTTCCGCCAAGATTGAAGAAGATTATCGGGGTTTTTGCTTTTCTGGTCCCGGGTAGATACCTCATCAGAACCAGCTCCCTGCCACCTTACGGCGTGGCACACCCAAAATTATTCAGACCATCAACAATCTAGCACTCAATACAAACATGATCAAGAATGTGAAGTCTTTACATCTATAAGGCCGCGCTCTGTAAGCTCTCGCTCGAGGAGTTTCTCGATAAACTGGGCTTGTGTCAGACCTTCTTCTTCACAAACCGCTATCATCACGTCCTTTAGTGGGTTTTTAACAAAAACCTTAACTTCTTTATGAGTTTCGCGTTTACGCGCAATTGCGGCAAGCTGTCTCTCACTGGCAGACATTGGCTTACCTTTCCGGTATGCTCGTTTTGCATTCGTAGAGGAAGTTGTTTTATCTGCTGAACGTGACATTTATCGCTCTCCTGACACCTCAGAAATGTCTTCGGAACGGAGGATACTACAGAACTCTCAGATCCTGCAAATCAATAACTTACTTTCAATTTGCAAGAGATCCTTTCTAAAATTGTAATTTGTATTGGCGTACAAATTTCAACTGAATGAGATGCCTATGTCCTCTTTTAAGAGAGATGGAGAGTAGCCCTATCCTGAACTAAAGTGAGTACCTTCAGGGGCAAGGCTTAAGAGATAAGATACGAGCGACGTGTGGACCAGGCGCTTTAGCATGGACGTAAGTGAACCATATTGATGCTCGTTTTATGTCTGAGGAGCGTTAATAAGCCCGTTTCCAGTCCGTCCCCTGCGACCAGCGGGTTGACCAGTGCTGCAGATAGAGTTGAGCAACGACTGGATCATCCCACACGACAAGCACGTTCTCTGAATTGACCCGATCAGCGGCTCGGGTGTAGTTAAAAGACCCGACTTCAATATTGCGGTCGTCAGCAATGATGACTTTGTCGTGCATGATTTTGTACTGCGACACTGTGCGAACCGGGATGCCGGCATTGACCAGAAGATTCATGGCCGCCTGGCTCGCCTGGTTTTGCTTGCCGGTATTGGCTTTCCAGTCCAGAACCACTTTCACATCAAGACCACGCTGTTTTGCTCTGACAAGCGCGCCGGCGACTTCGGGTGAAGTAAAGGAATAGCCCATCAGCCGGATTTCCTGCTGTGCAGAATCAATAGTCTTCAGGACCAGCTGCAGAGCCGTTCCTTCCGGAGAATATCCCGTCTCGATGCTGGCGGCATACACGGCCGGAACAGGTGCACACAAAACCAGGCTGATAAGCCCCGACAGACAACATTTGCGGAGTGTACGGTTAATTTTTTTCACAGTATTTCCTTAACGGGTGTTTTAAGAAACGCCGGGAGCGGGGGAAACTGGCTTTTCCCCGTTCCCGGGGTTGGACAACGACGCCATGCGGAGGCGTCAGGATTTTGTGGTATGCCGAAACCAGTAGCAGACGGGTCCGTCGCCGGTATCGTGGACAGAGCCCAGGAACCAGCCATCATCATCCGGCGGCTCCGGTATCCAGCCAAGGGCATCCGGGGCTTCATCCGTAAATCCGGCAGCAAAGGCTTCAGGCGCTTCATCGCGCATTGTCATCACAAAGCACTGAAGTTTATGAGTTCTGAGCCAGTAGCTTAATTCTGCGGAAGTTTCACAACCACTGCGTGCCAGCGCTGGATGTGTCCAGTACCCCTGTTCATCACGTTTCACTTCGGCGGCGATAATCATTTTTCTTTCTCCTTGCGTTCAGTATGCTCTGTCGTTGAATTCATACCGGTTATGGATTTTTCGGCAGCATCGGCTCCGCGGTTTTTCAGAAACTCTCCGACCCTTCTTACCAGCCTCTCTGAATCCCGATCGCGTAGTAGTGGAATACCGGCCTGCCTCAGAACCTCTTCCAGCAGAATATCGCGCCGGATACGGTGTTTTTTCAGATGTGAGGCATCATCCAGTTCAACTGCGCCGATGATAGCGAAGGTATGGATGTCAACGATGACCACATCGCAGTGCCACTGTGATGCCATGCGGAAGAGTTGCCACCAGGTCCGGGATCGTGGCCGGATATGGGAAGAGAGTGTGGCAATATCTGCCACCCGGACCTGAGGACACAACAGCCAGCGATTTCGGCTGGTATGCCTCAGTAATGCCCGGAAAAAATGTTGTTCCCGTGGCGTCATCAGTGTGTCATTACCCACCCAGACCTGCTGGCGACACAACCGTTGCTCAGCCTCTGAGGGGCGAATACCCAGGGCTTTGAGTGACATCAGAACCGGGGAAGTCTTCGTTACTGCGCGTCCTTTCAGAAGCAGCACCAGAAACCCCAGCAAACTCAGCACAACAACGGTACTGCCCGCCATCATTAATATCTTTGCCATGTATTTTATTCCCTGATGTTCCTTTCTTTCCCGATGCGTTTTCCTGTCGTCGTCCTCATCTTTCTGTCCCTCTTCTGATAAGGCAGAACTCTGCCGGCAGCCTGTCGAGCAACGCGCGGCGAAATACATTCGGCAATCCTCTCCCGGCTACAACATCAGCGATCAGAACTGATATGACGCTAATCTGCAGGACGAGGCACAGGACAAAACCAATCTGATGCACCAGTTCCGCAGCAGGCATATTACGAAGAGCATTAATCAGCTGGATGGCATCCTGTGGGGAACCCCAGGCGAGAATACCGATACCGACCAGCATCACCGCCGGCGTATACAACAGCCCCCGG